>CANGTM010000037.1 GCA_947456825.1 Chitinophagaceae bacterium | reverse complement strand
ATGTTTTCCTCTTCGAGTAGCAGCGCTTTTTGCTGTGCTTCGTACTCGTTATAGGCTTGCACCAGTTGTAAGTTCAATTGCGCTTGCTGCTGCTCAAAGACCAACTGTCGGTTTTGTAGTGAGAGTTGTGCCGATCGGATAGTTCGCTGCGCGGTGAACTGATTAAACAGTGGTATCGACGTGTTGATGCCAACGTTCAGTCCGCTATTGCGACTAAATAACGGTTGAAAGGGGTTGACGACGGCAATGTTGTCGACACGATTAAAGTTGTAGTTCGAGGTCAGATTCAATTGAGGCCAGCGGTCGGCCTTGGCTTCTCGTAATTGAAGACGGGCAATGTCGATCTGCTTATTGGTCAACAGAAGCAGTGGGTTGGTCGTTGCGATGGACTGTTGCACCTCTTGCAGCAGAATACGGTCCGCGAATGGAATCGAGTCAGCTACGTCGTAGCGACGGCCCGAGGCAACTCCCATAAGGGTGTTGAGTTGTTCCTTAAGTAGTACGATGTTGTTTTGTTGTTGTAGTTGGGCCGCTTTCGTAGCGTTCAGATCGACCTTGCCTTGTAATACATCTGGTTTAGTGCCTGAGCCGATGCTCAATTTGTATTCGGCCAGTTTAACCCGCTCTGTATTGATGGCCAGTTGTTCTTCGAGGGCGCGGAGTTGTTGTTTTTGCTGCACGATCGCATAGTAGCCTGTAATTACCTGACCGATGGTGTTGATGACATTGTTTTTAATGGCTAGCGTTCCGGTCTCTAGTAAGGCCGATATCCGCTCGCGCGTGGCATAGAGCCTTCCCCCATTGAAGAGGGTCCAGTTCAAGGCTATCCCACTATTGAGGTTCTCGGACCTGATCCCTTTACGCTGGCGAATGGCACCGTCCGTAAATTTTTGATATTGGTCGTTGTTGTTGATCGTAAGGCCGGTATTGAGGTTGATGCGGGGCAATAAGGCGGCATTTCTGTATTGATAGTCTAGTGCTGCGGCGGCAGAATCGTTCTTGGCCAGTCGGATCTCAAAGTTATTTTCAAGTGCGGTCGCAATCGCCTCCTCTACGGTCAACAGGGGTTGACTAAACCCCTTTGTCGTAAGGGTAAAGAAGAGGGTGATATAAAAAAAGATTCTTTTCATGTGGCAGGGTTAAGCGCCGATGAACTTGTCAATTTCCTTCTCGCTTCTTTTTCTTGACAGGTACGAATACATGGCCGGAATTACGAATAAGGTCAATAGTAGAGAAAAGCAAATTCCTCCCACGATAACGACGCCCAGCGGAATACGACTGGTAGCTGCGGCACCCAGTGATAGTGCCAATGGCAAGGCTCCCAGTGCCATGGCGAGGCTGGTCATTAAGATAGGACGCAGTCGTTGCGTGGCGGCTTGCACAACGGCCTCTGTTCTGCCGGTTCCTTTATCTCTGATCTGGTTGGCGAACTCCACGATCAGGATTCCGTTTTTGGTGACTAGGCCGATCAGCATTATCATGCCGATCTGCGAAAATATATTAAGGGTATGCCCAAAGGCCCAGAGCGAAAGAACGGCTCCTGCAATGGCCAGCGGTACCGTAAACATGATGATGAGCGGATCGACAAAGCTTTCGAATTGCGCGGCCAAAACCAAGAAGATCAATACCAGTGCCAACAAGAACGCGAACGAGGTATTGCTGGAGCTTTCTTTGAAGTCCCTGGATGATCCACTGAGCGATGTGGTAAAGGTGTCATCGAGCACGGTGGCGGCAATTCGTTCCATCTCTTCGATACCGTCTCCAATGGTGTAACCTGGCTGCAAGCTGGCAGAGATAGTGGCCGATTTGTATCGGTTAAAGTGGTAAATGGTGGGTGGACTGTTCGTCTCTTCTATCGATATGAGGTTATCCATTGCGATCAGTTCCCCTTTGTTATTGCGGACAAAGAGTTGTCGAAGATCGCCCGGGTCATCACGGTCGCTGCGGGCCACTTGGCCCATCACGCTATATTGCTTGCCATCTTTGGTAAAGTAGCCCATTCGTCGGTTGCTAAAGGCCAATTGCAAGGTCTGGGATACATCGGTTACGCTTACGCCCAGTGCAGCAGCCTTTAATCGATCGATCTCTACCTTAAGTTCGGGACGATTGAATTTAAGGTCTGTGTCGGGGTTCTGCAGGATCTTACTGTTGCGGGCCTCCTCTACGATCTTTGGTAAGGCCTTGGTAAGTTTATCAAAGTTGTTGTGCTGCACCACGAATGAAACGGGCTGACCACCTCTGCGGTTTACAGAGATGGTCTGGTCTTCGATCACGAATCCTTTGCCTTCAGTATAGCGAGAGAGATTACGGTTGACCATTTTGGCCAGCTCTCCTTGCGACCGCTCGCGCAAGGTCGGATCGGTAAGTGTGACCCGCACAAATCCGGTGTTTGCATTGCCCGAGCCCGTAAACCCAGGGGAGGTAATGCTAAAAAGCATCGTGCGTTCCGGTACAGAATCAAGCACCAGTTGTGTAATTCGGTTGACATAGTTGTCCATGGCATCGAACGAAGTCCCTTCAGGGGCGGTCAGTTGAATCCTGAACTGACTGCGATCTTCCATGGGGGCTATCTCCGATTGCAGTTGACTTCCTACAAAATAGATGGCGGCCAGGCATAGCCCAATGATGAGCACTCCGATTATGCGGATCTTCATAAAGCGCTCCAGCTGTCGCTGGTATGTGCTTTCCATCCACCGAAAGAAAGGCTCGGTAAATCGGTAGAACCAGCCGTGGTTGCCCGGATTTTTTTTGGTAAGCTTTACGTTGAGCACCGGCGTCAGGGTCAGTGAGACAAAGGCAGAGATGAGTACAGCGCCAGATACCACGATGCCGAATTCGCGAAAGAGTCTTCCTACGAATCCCTCTAGAAAGATGATTGGTAAAAAGACAATGGCCAGCGTGATCGATGTGGCAATAACGGCAAAGTAAATTTCGCGGGAGCCTTCTACGGCCGCTTGCCATTTATTCATTCCCTTTTCGATCCGTTTGTAAATGTTTTCTGTAACCACGATCCCGTCATCCACCACCAGTCCTGTGGCTAGCACAATGGCCAGCAATGAGAGCACATTGATGGTGAATCCCATCAGATACATGATAAAGAAGGCGCCGATCAATGAGACCGGAATATCGATCAGCGGTCGAAGGGCTATGATCCAATCCCTGAAGAAGGCATAGATGATCATGACCACCAGTAAAAAAGCGATCATGAGGGTCTCTCGTACCTCCAGGATGGATTTCTTTATAAATCGGGTTTGATCTAATCCGATATTGAGTGTGATATCTTCTGGCACATCTTTTTTTATCTGCTCGAGACGTTTATAAAATTCATCCGAGATCGATACATAGTTAGAGCCGGGTAGGGGAATTATGGCGAGTGCGATCATGGGTGTGCCATTGCCTCGCATCAGTGTCTCTTCGTTCTCTGGTCCCAGCACCGCTTCTCCCACATCCTTAAGTTTGATATCGGCTCCGTTGCTGTTTTTTATGATGAGGTTATTGAAATCTTCCTCGGTGTTCATCCGCCCAAAGGTTCGGACCGAAAGCTCAATGGAAGAACCGGCGATCTTGCCGGAGGGCAGTTCGCTGTTTTCGCGGTTTAGCGCTGCCTGTACGTCTCCCACGGTGATACCCAATGCATTTAGTTTGGAGGGTTCCAGCCATAGGCGCATCGCATAGCGCTTCTCGCCCCAGATCTGCACAGCGCTCACCCCCGGTATGGTCTGCAACCGCTCAACCAGTACATTGGTGGCATATTCAGTAATGGCCAGCTGATCACGATTGGGGCTCTGCACGGTCATGGAGATGATGGGCTCCGAGCTGGCATCGGCTTTGGACACTACCGGAGGAGCATCCAGGTCGGAGGGTAATGAGCGGACGGTCTGTGAAACTTTATCGCGTACGTCATTGGCAGCTGCCTCGAGATCTATTCCCAGTTCAAACTCTACATTGATATTACTGGTGCCATTGCTGCTGGAGGATGTAATGTTTTTGATGCCGGCAATTCCATTGATCGATTTTTCGAGGGGTTCCGTGATCTGTGTCTCGATGATATCGGGATTGGCTCCGGGGTAAGAAGTTCTGACGCTGATATTGGGTGGATCGATGGCGGGATAATCGCGTACGCCCAAAAATTTAAAACCGATCACGCCAAACAGCACGATGATCAGATTCATGACCACTGCCAGAATGGGCCTTCGAAGACTTAGTTCTGCCAGATTCATGGTTGAGGATTCAATATTTTACCAATGGTGATAGGAGCATCGGGTCTAACGCTAAGTAAGCCTGTAGTGACAACGGTATCGCCGGCTGCAAGACCTTCTGTGATCTGCACCCGATCGGCTGTTCTGGAACCCGTCTTGATATCGGTAAACACAGCAACACCTCCTTTGAAAAGAATTACTTTTTTTCCGCGAGCCTGTGGTAAGATCGCCTGTGTAGGTATCAGTAAGGCGTTGGGATCAGGATCGAAGCCAATACTGACCTTGGCAAAACTTCCGGGCAGGAGAGAGGGGTTGTTGCCCTCGACGCGGGCCCGTACTTGTAAGCTTCTGCTGTTCTCGGTTACCCTCGACTCGGTAGCCACGATCCGCGCCATCATCGAATCGGAGCTTCCCTCGAAGCGAAAGCGAACCGTTTGTCCATTTCGGATCTTTCCAATATATTTTTCCGGGATAGAGAAATCCAGTTTTAGTTGATCGGTCTGGTTAACAACGGCAATAACAGTGGCCGGGTTGACATACGCACCATTACTAATGTTACGAAGTCCCAGTTTGCCGTTGAATGGGGCTCTGATCTCCGTTTTTTCCAGGCTGGTTCTGATGATACCGATATCGGCTTTTAGGCTGTTGACCTGCAAAAGACTGATATCGTAATCTTGTTGGCTGATGCCCTGTATCTTCAATAATTGGGCTTGTCTTTTTTCTGTTTGCTGTGCCAGCTGCAGTTGTATCTCAAGCTTGTTGAGTTGCGCCACCAGGTCTGCGTCGTTCAGTTTGGCCAGTAAACTTCCCTTTGTCACATACTTTCCTTCTTCGATCGGAAGTTGCACGATTCGTCCGGCCACTTCGGGATGGATCTCTACCGATTCGCTGGCCACGATGGTGCCGGGCACCTCAATGGTCTCTGCGTAGGCAGCAGGTCGTACAATAAAGAGATCGACTTTGAGGGGCTTATTCTTGTCACCGGCCCCCATGGCGGACGGTGATTTTTTTGAAGGTTCACCACAGCTCAGAGCGGCTAGCAGCGTGAAGGGCAATACCCAGCGTAAGAGATATTTTCTCATGAAGGCAAATTGGTCTATAAAGATAGCGTTGTTAGGCCAAACAACGTATGCACAATTGAGACGATAAAATCCTGATTATCTTTCGGTACCGCCGCTTACGGACACGTAATTTTTGAGTTCTCGGGCCTGCTTTTGCAATTGGTGCATGTCGCTGCCCAGCAGGGTCATGTGTCCCATCTTTCTACCGGGCTTGCTGATCTTCTTATCGTACAAGTGTACGGAAAGCCCCGGCGTAGCGGCTACTTGGGTCATTCCATGGTAGTGGGCCGGCCCTGTATCTCCTGATCCGACCAGATTTATCATGACCGAGGGGTTACGCATGCGGGTCGATCCCAGCGGCAGAGATAGTAAAATGCGCCATAGCATGTCGAATTGCGATGAATCCATGGCCTCGATACTATGATGCCCGCTATTGTGCACACGAGGTGCGGTTTCGTTGACCAGCAGTTGGTCTTCTTCATTCAGGAACATCTCCACCGCAAAAAGGCCGGGCGATCGAAATCCTTGCACGACTTGCAGGGCAATCTGTGTGGCACGAGTAGCCACCGAGGCATCCACTTGAGCCGGACAAAGCTGATAGTCGAGTAGGTTCAAGGTTGGGTCAAAGCACATTTCTACCAACGGATAGACGGCCGTTTCATTTTTTTGGTTGATGGCGATCATAACGGCCAGTTCTTTTTTGATGGCGACCAATTTTTCCAAAACGGCCGGAGCATCAAATCCCTTGTGGATATCGGTCGCATCCTTGATCACCTGAACGCCTTTTCCGTCATATCCTCCCTCGCCGATCTTATGCACGGCGGGTAAAAAGGAGAGATGATGTTGGAGTTCGTCACGTACTTGCGTTATTACAAAATCGGACGTTGGTATATCATGTTCGCGATAATAAGCCTTTTGAGAGATCTTGTTTTTGATCAAGCGCAATACACGAGGTTCCGGAATGACCACGACCCCTTCGGCGGCTAGTTTCTCCAGTGCATCGATATTTACTTGTTCGATCTCGATGGTAATGCTGTTCAGTGATCTTCCAAAAGCGTACACATCGTTAAAATCGCGAATATCTCCCAGGGTAAAATGTGTACAAAGTTGGGCGGCCGGGCATTCCGGATCGTTCTCCAGCACATGCGTCTCCACTTCGTACGGCACGGCTGCCTGTAAAAGCATTCGTCCCAGCTGGCCTCCTCCTAAAATGCCCACTTTTAGCATGGCTCAAAGATAGCGTCAAAGCCAGCTTCTCTGCCGAGCGGAGCGTCAATTTTCTTTATTTTTGCTGTATGAATGCTTCACCGCTTGCTACGCAAACTGCAGCCCCAACGTCAGTGGAAGATTTTCTTCCGCTCGAAGGCACTGACTATGTCGAGTTCTACGTGGGTAATGCCAAGCAGGCTGCCCATTACTACATGAGTGCCTTTGGCTTTCAGGCGCTGGCCTATGCCGGCCCCGAGACAGGCATTAAAGACCGTGCCAGTTATGCCGTACGGCAGCATAAGCTCACTTTTGTTCTGACCACAGCGCTGCGTCCCGATCATCCGATCGCAGATCACGTGCATCGTCATGGAGATGGGGTAAAATGTCTTTCACTTCGTGTGGCAGACGCTACCCAAGCCTGGCAAGAGACCACGCGAAGGGGTGCTAAGAGTTACATGGAGCCTACTCGATTAAAGGACGAGCAAGGAGAACTGGTGATGAGTGGAATACATACGTATGGAGACACCGTACATCTTTTCATAGAACGAAAAAATTACCAGGGTGTCTTCATGCCCGGTTATCGTGCCTGGTCTAATCCCGATTTCGCCCCAAGCGATTGCGGCTTATTGTACGTAGACCATTGTGTAGGTAACGTGGGTTGGAATCAAATGAACACCTGGGTCAAATTTTATGAGGATGTCATGGGCTTCAGAAATATTCTGACCTTCGACGACGAGGATATTTCTACGGAGTACTCTGCGCTCATGAGTAAAGTGATGAGCAGCGGAAATGGCTTTGTGAAATTCCCAATCAATGAACCTGCCGAGGGTAAGCGAAAGAGCCAGGTTGAGGAATTTTTGGAGTTTTATAATGGGGAAGGATGCCAACACGTGGCCATGGCTACCAATGATATCGTTAAAACCGTTCGCGAGCTGATGAGCCGGGGAGTTGAATTCTTAAAGGTGCCCACCACCTATTATGATGACCTGCTAGACCGTGTGGGTACCATAGACGAAGATTTGGCTCCGCTTCGTGAACTGGGCATTCTGGTTGACCGCGACAATGAGGGATACCTTTTGCAGCTATTTTCAAAACCCGTTGAAGATCGGCCCACGTTGTTTTTCGAGATCATTCAGCGAAAGGGAGCCAAGAGTTTTGGTAAAGGGAATTTCAAGGCATTGTTCGAGGCCATCGAGCGCGAGCAAGAGGCCAGGGGAAATTTCTAGTTTGGTGTGGTGCTACCATTCGTAGTGTTCGTTAAAATCTATCTATGACCGTATCCTGCTCCTCGTTGTTCCCTTTCCTTAGGGTCATCTTATTGGGGATAGGTCTCTCGTTGTTTTCTTTCGGATCGGCCGAAGCTCAACCTACGTATGGTCTTTCGAGAGGAGGGTCTACCTATTACTCTTTCATCGATTACCAGCGAAGTTTTGCTCGTCCGCAAGAGGCGATGGCCCGCAAGGTCGACACCCTCAAGAAGCAATTTGCCGCCAAGAAACTTAGCTGGCCCGCCAATTACATATACATTCGGTCTTTTAAATACGATAGCCAGCTCGAAGTATGGGTAAAGCAACGACCTGCTGATTCGTTTCGGCTTTTTAAGGTTTATCCTGTTTGCGCGCTGGCAGGCTCGCTAGGGCCCAAGCGAATGCAGGGTGATTTTCAGGTACCCGAAGGATTCTATTACATCAATGAATTTAACCCCACCAGTAATTATTATTTGTCACTGGGGCTAAATTATCCTAATGCCAGCGATAAACTACTCAGTGATTCGCTTAAGCCTGGAGGCGAGATCTATATTCACGGCAGTTGCGTAACGGTAGGGTGCATTCCTATTACCGATCAGCAGATCGATGAACTGTATGTGCTCGCAGCATATGCACGCGAACAGGGGCAGCACTATATTCCCGTCCATATTTTTCCTTGCCGATATGATGTTCCTAAGAGTGTGGCGTATCTCAACGATCTTACCAAGGACGATCCAACATTGAAGGATTTTACGGATCAGTTGAAGGATGCTTACACCTATTTCGAAAAAACAAAAAGGTTGCCTGTGGTCATGATCACCGACGACGGACGCTATCATGTCAACGAGGCAAAGGGCTTGGTTGCTCCTAAAGGCACTGCTGCTACCGCTATGCCGACATTGGAGCAAAAGGGGCTTGTAGCATCGAGAGTGGCGCCGCCCCGCAAACTTCGTCAACTGGGCAATGTGCCCGATTATGTAGACCAATGGCCCCGCTACCCGGGTGGCGCCGAGGCTTTTGCTCGGTTTTTAGAGCGGGTGTCGGCAGCGGTCGCCATTCACTTACCTTCCGGTATTACAAGGGCTTTCTTGCAGGTGGAGTTCGTGGTGGATAAAGATGGTGTTCCTGTTAACTTTACCATTGTACGCGGGCTGTCGGATGCGAATATGCTTCATCAAAAACTGATCGAAGAGTTAGAGACGATGCCATCTTGGAGTCCTGCCTTGCTGGCCAAAAAGCCGGTTCCTAAAAAAATGCTGCAAACGATAACGATCGATCTTAAATAGTTTACTATGTCAATTAACCGAAAGGTCCAGACGCTCGACGAGTTTACCATTCAACAGCTAAGGGATTTTCCCCAAGCCACCGGAGAGCTCTCTAATTTGCTGCGTAACATCGGGCTGGCCGCCAAACGAGTTAATGTAGAGGTCAACAAGGCCGGACTAGTGGATATTCTGGGCGATGCGGGCACCGTTAATGTGCAGGGCGAAAAAGTAAAGAAGCTCGACATCTTTGCCAATGATCAATTCATCAAGGTGTTGCAACATGGTATTAGCTGCGCGGGTATTGCCAGCGAAGAGCTTGATGATTTTGTAGCGTTCGACGACGAGAAAAGTATCCACTCCAAATATGTGTGTTTGTTCGATCCCCTGGATGGCAGTGGTAATATCGACGTGAACGTTTCCATTGGTACCATCTTCGGTGTTTATCGCCGGGTAACGCCGGTGGGAACGGTCGTTACAAAAGAAGATTTTCTGCAGCCCGGTAGCAACCAGGTGGCGGCAGGCTATGTAGTTTACGGGTCATCCACCATGTTGGTCTACGCTACCCGTCGCGGTGTAAATGGATTTACGCTCGATCCCTCCATTGGAGAATGGACGCTTAGTCATCCCGATATACGTTGCCCCGAGAAGGGAAAGATCTATTCGGTGAACCATGGTAGCTTTTTTGAATTCGAAAAAGGGGTCCAATCGTACATTACCGCCTGTCAGCAAAAAAGCAACGAGCAGGGTGGACCCTTGCGACAACGTTATGTAGGTAGTATGGTAGCCGATGTGCATCGCAATCTGATCAAGGGAGGCATCTTTATGTATCCCGGTACGTTCAGTAAACCAGATGGAAAACTTCGGTTGTTGTACGAGTGTAATCCCTTTGCTTTTATTATTGGCGTGGCCGGCGGAAAGGCTACGAACGGAAAGATCCGAACCCTCGATATCGTACCCACATCGCTCCATGAGCGTTGTCCTTTTTTTATAGGTAGCAAACAGATGATGGAAGAATTGGAAACGCATTTGTCGTAATATGAGCAACACCATTATTCAGGTCGATCAACTTGTCAAGCGTTATGGAGCGGTAGAAGCTGTCTCTGGCATTAGTTTCTCCGTTAAACAGGGCGAGATATTCGGGTTACTCGGTCCTAACGGAGCCGGTAAGTCTACCACCCTCGAGATCATAGAAACACTTCGTACCAAGACATCCGGAGAGATCAAGGTGGGTGGATTTTCATTGGATGCGGCCCCGGCTTCGATCAAGAAGATCATTGGTGTGCAGTTGCAAAGCAGTGGGTATTTTCCGGGTCTCAATCTGGTGCAGTTGATCGAACTGTTTGCTGGGTTGTATAACTGTACGGTCGACCCCCTGCATTTACTGGCACAGGTCAATCTGCAGGATAAGGCCAAGGCGAAGGTCAAGGAATTGAGCGGTGGGCAGCGACAGCGGTTTTCTGTGGCGACTACCCTTATCAATAAACCGCAGGTCATCTTTTTGGATGAGCCCACGACGGGTCTGGATCCCCAGGCGCGACGTAGTTTATGGGAGACCATCCGCACGATCAATAAGCAGGGCACTACGGTAGTGCTTACCACGCATTATCTCGACGAGGCAGAGTATTTGTGCGATAGAGTGGCCATCATGGACGCTGGAAAGATCATCGCGCTTGATGCACCTTCAAAATTGATCGACGATCTGATAGCCACGGGCTTCGAACGAAAAAAAGAGATCAAGTTGGCCAATCTCGAGGATGTGTTCATTCATCTAACCGGTCATTCGATTCGCGAAGATTGACCTCTCCCGCTAAAAAAATACTTCCGCATATCAAGATCAGGTCTTGTGGTTCGGCTATCGATTTTGCTGCGGCCAATGCCTCGTTAACCGTAGGGTAGGAATGACCTGCCAGCCCCGCCTCGGTAGCCAATAGTTGTAGCTCCTTTTCTGGAAGCGCTCTCGGTAGTTGCGCCTTCGTAAAGTAGTAAATAGCCTCTTTGGGTAGTAGGGAGAGCATCGGCCCTATCGATTTGTCTTTGACCATACCAACGATGACGTGCAATTGTCGGTGAGGGGTTTGTCGCAGTTGTTCCAGTACTTGTCGAATGCCCGCTTCGTTGTGGGCTACATCGATGATTATAGTAGGATGTTCCCCGATCTTTTGCCATCTGCCTCCCAGTCCGGTCAAGCGTCGAGTAGCCCGAAGGCCTGTTACAATGGCTTGCTCAGCGATCGACCATCCCAGCATTTGCAATTGCGCGATCGCTTCCAGCACGGTCAATATATTTTTCGTTTGATAGATGCCTGGCAGATCTAAGGTATAACTGACCGGCGTTTGTTTTTCTCTTTCAACGGTAACCAGTAGTGCATCGTCGATCCATTCGTAGTGAAGCAACCTATTTTTTTTACTGGCTATATGCATCGGAGATTTTTCGATCCTTGCCTTTTCTGTAAAGACAGGCAGTGTCTTATCGGTGGCCTCACCGATAACTATTGGTACGTTGGTTTTTATGATGCCGGCTTTTTCGGCTGCTATCTTCTCTAAGCTGTCTCCCAGCAGTTGCATGTGGTCCCAGTCGATGTTAGTGATCACCGATAATACAGGAGTGATCACATTGGTGCTGTCCAGCCTTCCGCCCAGGCCTGTTTCGATAACGGCAATGTCTACATTCTCTTGGGCAAAGTAGGCAAAGGCCATGGCTACGGTCACTTCAAAAAAACTAGGCTCTATCTTTTCTATTTCGGGCTGCAGCCGCCGAACAAGCTCAACGATGTGTTGTTGGTCGATCATCTTTCCATCTACCTTGATCCGCTCGCGAAAGTCATAAAGATGTGGAGATGTATACAGGCCCGTTCGGTAGCCGGCGCTCTGTAATATCGAGGCAAGCATGTGGCTTACCGATCCCTTTCCGTTGGTACCTGCCACATGTATCGTTCGTATGCGTTGTTGTGGATGCTCCAATGCCTCGCATAAGGCCAGCGTGTTCGAGAGGTCTTTCTTATAGGCCGCAGCCCCAATGCGACTGAACATTGGAAGTTTCGAAAAAAGGTAGTCAAGCGTTTGCGGGTAATCCATTGCGGTATCGCTATCGGTCACTTAGTTGATGCGGAAGTTAAATTGAACCGTAACCATCGATTCGTGGTCGGATGCATCAAAGCGCATTTTTTCTAAATAGCGAACGATGGCTTGCTTGTAGGCATTTCCGGTAGTGGAGGATCCCTTTGCCAAGCTGATCAATTTACCTGAGCCATCGGGAGCCACTAAAATATTGGCATAAATGGTCGCCTTGTTCAGATCTCCCTCGAAGGCGTAGGATCGTACGATCTTTCGATCTCCTCTTGTTACCCGTGGCCCCACACCAAGACCAGTTCCCGTGCCGGTCCCGCCACCCAGTCCACCGCCACTTCCACCACCGGTGCCATCCCCGTTGCCTGCGCCCATTCCATTGCCTCTTCCGCCCGTTTGTTCGAATTGATCGGTAGCCCCGCCTCCTGTGGCAGTTCCCTGATTTGTCTTACCCATTACCGCTCTGGGTTGGGGAGGGGCGGGTGTCTTTACCACCGGCACGGGTCTTGTAGTGGCACTGGTCGGTTTTATCTTTCTTTTATCGGGCCGTGTTGTTTTGGTCGTCGGTATAGCGGCAGAAGAACTATTATCATCAGACTCTGTAGCCGCGGCAGGTGCTGGTGTTCCCGGTGCCATGGGCGCTTCGGGGGCTCTTCCCGCCGCTTGGTCGGCCGTAGTTGTTTGTCCGCCTCCGCCGCCGCCATCGTTTTCGCTGGGAGGGTCTGGAGGCCAGTTGATTTCGACCTCAACGCTGCTTTGAGAGGTAGCTACTTCAAATACGGGGATCTTCCACCGGAGAAAAAAAAGCAGTAGCCCAATGGCAATGGCAGTTGCCGCAGTGATGGCTGCGGCTCTGTTATTGGCGTTGAGCGAAAAAGGTAATGCCATTGTCGGAGGATTGATCTTGTAACGGCTAAGCTAATTTATTATGGGGTCGAAGTACTCAATAAGTTGTTAAATAATGTTGATCTAGTGCGCAAAGTCTAGCTCGAATTTCCCTTTTATTCGTTCGATGGGAGGATTAAAATAGCCAAAGCGCAATGCGGGAAACTCGGCTTTTAATTCTTGTTGCATGGTTTTGACGCCCATGCAATCTCCTGTATCGGTTACCCCGATCTTGCCCAGATACCAGTCGGGATCGATATTAAAGTTGCGCCACTGGATCATCTTTAGTCCGGTCTCCCGAATTAGTTTTCTGAGAGCTTCGTATTCGGCGATCGAGTCTGTCATGCCGGGAAAAACAAAATAGTTGATGGAGGTCCAACCGCCAAAGGAGGTCATTACTTTTAAACTCTCAATAATATCCTCGAACTGGTAATTGTTAGGTCGGTAATACGGCATATAGATCTCTCTTCTGGCCGAATTGGTGCTTACGCGAATGGAATTTAATCCTGCTTTGCAAAGTTGACGAACTGCATCCGGGTTCGATCCATTGGTGTTGATGTTGAGACTTCCTTTTGACGTATGTTTTCTGATCTCCATGATCGCATCGCGGATCGTTTCCCACATAAGTAGGGGTTCGCCCTCGCATCCTTGTCCAAAACTGATAATGGGATAAGGAGCTGTTTCCAGATGCGGTACCGTAAACTCCACGATCTCTTCGGCACTGGGTTTAAACTGTAGTCGGTCTTGTGTCGATACGATGGGCTCTTCATCGGGTTGTAGCGAAATGCAGCCTACGCAATTGGCATTGCAGGCCGGGGATACGGGAACAGGGCATTCCCATCTACCAAGCGAAAAATTGCGGGCTGCCGGACACTGGTAGGTCTGACAGCAATTTTTCATAAGGTGCGTGACGAGCCGGTTGTGCGGATAGGCCTTTAGTAGTTGTTTGGTTCCCTCGTTGATCTGTTCTTGATCGTATCCGTCGCAGTCCTGCCGTATATCGGGCTCTATTCGTGTAGCAGGTACATAAAATGTATCGTTGCTCCAACCGACCGCCGTGTAACAGAACAAAGGCAGTGTAGGGGCATCAGCAGCCGTTTCATAGGCGGACAGATAAAAGCCGGTATGCGCGGGAGGGATAAATGCGGCCACCGCCCAACCTTTTTCGCAGAGACGCATTTCGCCCGTTTCTACGTCTATGCCTATTCCTTTTCTACCGGGAAGTTCGTAAAGAGAGCCTCCCTTCGGAAGTTCGATCCAGTCCTCATCGGGTATGGGTACCGCATCCCAACCGGTACGCCCGGTAACGTAGAGGGTACGGTCTTCAAAGATCTTCCCATTGGCATCGGAGTAGAGTAGATAGGGAGAAGGCATTTAGGCGATATTTATTTTTTGCCGGCAATGGGCATTGAACTCGGTGACTTCTCTGTCATCGATAAAACTATTTTTTTCGACAGGATACTGCAGTAGCTGGTTCGATCGCAGGTCGATGGTCAGCAGATCATCTTTTACGATCACCTGCGCTACCTTGTTCCATTCGTATTGTTTTCTTGGAAAGGAGGGATAGTCGATCCCGCGCTCACTAAAAATAATGCGTAAGGGCCGCATAGAGATCTTATAGAGTATAAATAGCAACAGTAGCCCCCCAGCGGGGATATAAAAGCCACCCGTAATCCAGGCATAGCATGGAAGGATATAAAAGAGGGTAAGGTCGCTATAGTGGGATCTTTTCTTTTTAGCCCATAATCTATTCAGCGGAAGAAGTATCAGCGGCATGACCAGGCCGTTGAATAGAAGTAGCTTTTGAGTGTCACCCCCTACGGAGATGGCAACATAGATCAGCGTGGCTTCATTCAATAAAACGATCCACCAACTCAGTGTTTCGTACTGCTTTTTTTTTGTGTTGATAAGCGAAAGCGAGAAATTGGCAAAGGAGTTTTGCATGCAGCCATCAGCGATTTGCGCTGGAAAGCAAGTTACAAAGTTTAAGCAGAAGTCGGGCGGCTACATTCGCATTCCAGTCGTTCTCGCTGACCCCCACTTCGCAGAGATCAAAGCCGATCAGGGTACGACCGCTGTCGATGATCCCTGAAAATAATAGGTAAAGTTCCTCGAGCTGAAATCCCCCGGGAACAGGGGTGCCCGTATCGGGGCAGAGGCTACGCTCCAGCCCGTCAATATCGAAACTAATGTATACTTGTTGCGGTAGTTCGTCTATGATCTTCTGGGCTATTTGGAACCAACTCTCTCCTTTAAGTTGCCGTTGTTTTATCTCTTTATCGAAGTACGTTTTTACACGGCCATTACTTTGTTTGATGTATTCGATTTCCTCTTGACTGTAATCACGCACGCCGATCTGTACGAGTTTTTCGATCTCCGGAATCTCCCGAAGGGCATTACACATAATACCTGCATGTGAGTAGTGGAACCCTTCGTAGGTGTCCCTAAGATCGCAATGGGCATCTATTTGCAGAATGCCAAAGCGGCCTTTGGTCTCCGCCAGGGCTTTTATAAAGCCCAGCGGCGTGCTGTGGTCGCCTCCTAGTAATCCCACCAATTTTTGTTGGGTAAGCAGCGACCGAGTTTGCTCATACACCCACTGGTTGAGCATGGCACCTCCCTCATTGACCTCGCGTAGGCTTTTCGTCATGAACTGGTTGTCCTTGACATCATCACCCTTTGAGATGTAGTCTATATAGAGCTCGGCCTCTCGCCTTAGATAGTCGCTCTTCATCAGTATCTTCTTATCGCAAGGCTTTAAATAGAATCCCTTTTTCCATTCGTCGGGCATCTCTTCATCGTAGATGTCCATATGATGGCTGGCCTTCAGGATACTTTCGGGTGCTCGTGCCGTACCGGCGCCATAGCTGACGGTCACTTCCCAAGGAATGGGCAGTACGATCAGTTTGGCATTTTCTTCGTTGGTAGGTAACCCAAAAAGATTATGGTTGGGGTTGCTGACGCAATTCGGATTGTGCAAGGATAGATCCTTCATACAAGGGCCACTGTTCTATTGGCGCGGCAAGTTACATTCAAATTTTTCGGAGACAAAAAAATCCACAAAAAATCAGGGACGGCTTAGGGCGCGCAGATGCGAGACGTGAGAGGCCACCGCCAGGCGCACACGGGGATACTCGAGGTAGGGGATATTGAATTCCTGGCAGGTTTCTTTTATGATCTTGCTGATGGCAGGGTAGTGAACATGGGAGATGCGAGGAAAGAGGTGATGCTCGATCTGAAAGTTCAAGCCTCCGAGCCACCACGAAAGAAAGCGGTTATGCGTAGCGAAGTTGGCCGTCGTTTTAAGTTGGTGCACCGCCCATTCGTCCTCGATAGCGGGTCCGTTTTTCTCGGCATCGATAAAGAGGGTACCCTCCACGGTATGGGCTAACTGAAAAACGATACTCAGTACAAATCCGGTAAAAAGGCTAAATGCCAAAAAGCCCCAAACCCAATTGGTGATGCCCACCAAATAGATGGGTAACACAACAAAAAGAAAGAGGTGCAGTAATTTGAAACCCCAAAAGCTAAGATGGTCCCGTAGGGTCATGGGCTGGATGCTTACTCCTCCTATGCGACGAGTAAAGTATTTGCGGTAATCAGTAAAAAAGATCCACCATAGATAAAGCAGCGAGTAGGCAGCCCAAAAATACCAATGTTGAAATCGGTGGATTTTGTAGTACGTCTGGGATTGACACAGGCGTAGTAAGGGGCGGGCCTCAATGTCATCATCCACCCCTTCGATATTGGTGTAGGTGTGGTGGATGATGTTGTGCTTGCTCTTCCACATAAAATTGTTGGCCCCCAGTAGGTTGAGGGTTAGCCCAGCCAGCTTATTCACCCATTTGCGGCTGCTGAAAGAGCCGTGAATGCCATCGTGCATGATGTTAAAGCCCACTGCAGCCGTTAGTCCGCCGAGCAACAAGCATTCCGCTATGGCCCAGACGGTGGGGGGTGTAAAAAATACCAGGTGAATATAGAGTGCTGCATAGCCTGCCAATAAAATCAAGGCTTTGCTGTATAGGCGCCAATTACCGGTGCTTTTTTGTTTAGCGTTCTCGAAATAGGCGTTTATGCGTTTTTTAAGTTCTGCATGAAAAGTGGTGGAGGCATTTATTAATTCGTCTTTATATGGAAGCGAGGCGGTGCCTAGAAATTTGGGTAGTGACATGTAAACATGGGTTGGTACGTAGTGAAGATAAACTATTGGACGAAAAAACGCTCAGGTTTCGTTTTGGATCAAGGCGTCAAAACTGTTAATTCCGATCTTCTTAACAGACAAAAAGCCCTCTCCGTAAGAGACCCCGATCTTTTTTCCCATCAAGCGGGCCCGTGATGCGATGCCTTCCAAAAAGCCGGGAGCCGATATGTAGGTTTGTGCCTCACCCGACCTGTTGGCCGGATCGTGAAACTGTGTTCCATAGGCCAGGATCGATTGCATCTTTAGGTCGAAAGCCTCGCTAATGTCAACTATGAAATCGGGCTCCAGGTATCGGTCTTGAATGTAATGAAACACATAGGCAGGGCGCCAGCGGGTTTGCACTAAGCCCGCTTCATCATGCGTCTCGATCTTCGATAACCCCGCTAAAAAGCAACTTTCCTCAATAAGCTTAGCGGCTCTTCCGTGATCGGGATGACGGTCCTGGGGCGCATTGGCTAGCACAATCGCAGGCCTGTATTTGCGGATGGCCGTAATGACCCTTCGTTGGTGCGCCTCATTATTTTCAAAAAAGCCGTCCTTGAAACATAAGTTCTCTCGGGCGCTTACACCTATGAGCATGGCAGCGGCTGCGGCCTCCTCGTAGCGACTGGCTACGGTTCCTCGTGTGCCAAGCTCTCCTTCGGTAAGATCGACGAT
>CANGTM010000036.1 GCA_947456825.1 Chitinophagaceae bacterium | reverse complement strand
TTATTTACCGTCCTTCTGCTACCGGCTGCGCTACTGGGCATTCCCCAAGGTGTCATTGCCACCGTGGCGCCGCTGCACCTGTTCGCGCAGTTTTGGTATCACACCCGCCATATAGACAAGATGGGATGGCTGGAGCATGTACTGGTCACCCCTTCTCATCACCGAGTGCACCATGCGATCAATCCGGAATACATGGACAAGAATCTCTCGCAGATCTTCATTATTTGGGATAAACTATTCGGCACTTTCACGGCCGAGAAAAAAGAGATCCCCCCGGTTTATGGGATCACAAGGCCCGCCCGTACCTGGAATCCGGTTCGTATCAACTTTCAACACCTTTGGTTACTGATCACCGATGCTTGGCGTACCCAACACTGGAAAGAAAAATTTACCCTTTGGTTCAAGTCAACGGGTTACCGCCCCGTCGATGTAGCCGAACGCTATCCCGTATACAAGATCGAGGATGTCTATAATTTTGAAAAATACGATCGTCCTGCTTCTCGCTCCTTTTTGGTCTGGACCTGGATGCAGCTGCTGGTGCTACTTTTGATGATCAGTTATCTTTTTGCGAATATCGCCTTCATAAACGAAATAGATGCGTCTTATATCTATTGGTATGGCGCACTTATCTTCTTGAGCGTAGTTTCCCTAACCGAGTTGATGGACCAACACCCCTTTGCAGTTTGGTGGGAAGTAATGCGCGTGGGGTTGGCACTAGGGCTACTCTACTGGCAGCAAGATTGGTTCGGGGCCAGCCAATTCTTTTCACCCATCGTTTCCCTACTCACTGGCTACTTTTTACTCTCGCTGCTAATGGCATTTTGGTTCTCAAAAACGGAGCGAAGGCTGACTAACGCGTCAATTCTCCATTGACGGTCCTAAAAATTCGTAACGGATTTTCATCTTGCAATTCGGCAGGCAATAGATGGTTCGGCCAGTTCTGGTAACACAAGGGTCTGGCAAAACGTTTGAGGGCATCTTCTCCAACGGCTCCGAAACGAGGATCGGTCGTGGCCGGAAAAGGTCCGCCATGTTGCATCGCCTTGCACACTTCAACGCCGGTAGGCACTCCATTCAAAATTAAGCGGCCACACTTCTCTTTTACACATTCCACAAGAGATCGGTATTGCTGAAGATCCTCTTCACTTGCCATTATGGTGGTGGTTAGTTGCCCCTCCGTCGTACGGGCAACAGCCATCATTTCTTTGGAATTAGCACACGCTATCAGCAGCGCGTAAGGACCAAATACTTCTTGATGCAAATGTGGCTGCTGTAACCACTGTTCAGCCTTTATAGTAGCCACCGTAGGCTGCCCCTGTTGAGAGGCCGCCTCTTTATCGGAGAGCGCCAATACAGATACTCCTGCGGTTTGCAGCGCTTTGCTTCGATGGTGTCCATAGGCCTCGGCTATTCCCTCATGTAGCAGGTGTACCGGTATCATTCTTTTTACTTGGTCGCTTAATTGTTGTTCAAACGCAGTCAAGGCAGGTGATGCAATCGCGACCAGTAACCCGGGCTTGGTACAGAACTGGCCTGCCCCCAGGGTAAAAGAAGCCGCCAGTTGATCGGCCAGTAAAGAGGGCTGTGCTTGTAATTGTGCCGGCAACATAAAAACAGGGTTGACACTTCCCATTTCGGCAAATACCGGAATGGGGTCTTTTCGCTGCTGTGCCCAATCAAAAAGCTGTTTACCCCCGCGTAGTGAGCCAGTAAAACCAACGGCCTTTACCAGCGGATGCTTTACCAACTCTTCTCCCACAGAAAAAGAAGCACCATACACATGACTGAATACTCCGGCAGGAAGTTGTTGCTTCTCTACGGCCTTTGCAACCGCCGCAGCAGCAAGAGTAGACGTCTCAGGATGGGCCGGATGTGCTTTGACGATAACAGTGCAACCGGCGGCCAGGGCACTGGCCGTATCGCCACCTGCCGTAGAGTAGGCAAATGGGAAATTACTGGCACCAAAGACCACCACGGGCCCCAATGGCACCAAGGTCTTTCTGAGGTTAACGGCAGCCCCCGCTGCATTGGGTCGCGTTTCGATGGTAGCATCGAGCCAGCGACCGGCAGCAGCGGCAGCGCCATAGCTTTCGAGTTGAAAAACGGTTCTACCTAACTCATTCTTGAGGCGAGCCTCGGGCAGATGGGTCTCTCGCATAGCAGCAGCAATCAAGGCCTCACCACTGTTTTTTAATTCTGCGGCAATGGCTCTCAATAAGCTAAAACGCTGTTCCAATGAGCAGTTCTTGTACAAAGAAAATGCCGCTTGCGCATTTTCGATGGTCTCTAGTAAGACGGCGTGAGAAGTATCGGAATAAGACATACTATTTTTTTATGGGTCAAAAAGATCGAAGCACAGGGCGCTTGGCTACCGCTGCCCTGATCAATGACAAAATGCGTCCACGCTCTTCCTCTGCCAGGCAAAGTCGCGGCGCACGAACATACTCACTTCCTATCCCCTCTTCTTGTGCGGCCAGCTTGATGTACTGCACCAATTTGGGGTGAATATCAAGCTCGAGCAAAGGCATAAACCATCGATAGATGGCACGCGCCTCTTCGTACTCGCCTCGCTGCACATGATGCCAGATGGCCATGGTCTCTCTTGGAAAAGCATCTACCAAGCCGGCTACCCATCCATGGGCACCTAATAACAATTCCTCAAGGGCCAGCGTATCGACCCCGCAAAGTATTTTAAACCGATCGCCGAAACGATTTAGCATTCTCGTCAAGTTGGTCACATCTCTGGAGCTTTCCTTTAGGGCCGTTACCGTTGGGCAATCGAGCAAAGCATCGAACAGCTCCGGGCGAAAATCGATCTTGTAATCGACAGGGTTATTATAGATCATGACCGGCAATTCGGTAGCCAACGCCACAGAACGAAAGTAGTGAATGGTTTCGCGGTCGTCGGAGCGATAGCGCATGGGCGGAAGCAACATCAACCCGTTAGCTCCCCAGGCTTGCGCTTGCCTGGCCAACCGTACAGCCTCTTGCGAGACCGACTCGGCAATATTGACCACCACCGGAATCTTTTCGGCACAAATATCCAGCGCACAATGCACCATGGCCTCCTTCTCTTTCTCAGCGATCGTGCTGGCCTCTCCCAACGATCCGCCAATGATCACGCCGTGAACACCTGCCTGAAGCTGGGCCCGTAAATTCTTTTCGAATACGTTCAGATCGATTCGATCGTCTTTTGTAAAGGGGGTCAGTAAGGCCGGGTAAACGCCTAACCAATTGCAATTCATGCGGAGAGTTTTGGCTAATATACGCCAGAAAACAGCAGTGTGGAACTGACCGCCGCCCGATAGAACATCAGTTCGAGGGATCGCTGCAAAAGCAACGCATAAAACGAAGCGAAACAAGTAGCTTATACCAACTCGGCCTCGAGATCGAAATCGTATGCCTTCGTGATACGGACGTTGACAAAATCGCCTATGACCAGTTTTTTAGAAGTGGTAATGATCACTTCATTGTCGACCTCGACAGAATCGAATTCAGTGCGACCCAAATAGCGCCCGGCTTCTTTTTTATCTACCAGCACTTTGAATTCCTTTCCTACTTTTTGCTGATTGAGCAAGAAGGATATCTCTTGTTGATGCTCCATGATCTCCTGCGCCCTTCTTTCCTTTTCCTCGGGCGGTACATCATCGATAAGACCATGAGCCGACGTATCCTCTTCGTGCGAGTAGGTAAAGATGCCCACACGATCGAATTGATGGAGGGTCAAGAAATCCTTTACCTCCTCTATATCGGCAACAGTCTCACCCGGAAATCCCGCGATCAAGGTGGTGCGCAAACAAATACCGGGTAAGCGCTCGCGGATCGAGTAGATCAATTCATCCATCTCGGCACGGGTGATCTGCCGTTTCATGGCTTTTAGCATGGCATCGGAGGCATGCTGCAAGGGCATATCCAAGTAATTGCAAATCGTGGGGCGCTCACGCATCACATCGATGATCTCCAACGGAAATTTGGATGGATAGGCATAGTGCAAGCGAATCCACTCCAACCCTTCGATGTCCGCCAACCGGTGAAGCAAATCGGGCAGCATGCGCTTCTTATAGAGGTCAAGCCCATAGTAGGTAAGCTCCTGTGCGATCAACATGATCTCACGCACCCCTTTCTTAACTAAGCCACGCGCTTCTTCGACTAGCGCCTCGATTGGTTTGCTCTGGTGTTGTCCGCGCATCAGCGGAATGGCACAAAAAGAACAAGTGCGATTGCAGCCTTCCGAGATCTTCATATAGGCATAATGCCTGGGTGTGGCCAGTAATCTTTCGCCCAATAGATCGGTCTTGTAATCGGCTTCGAGTTCCTTTAGCAACAAAGGCAACTCCATAGTGCCAAAATAGGCATCTACCTCCGGGATCTCGGCCTCGAGATTATTCTTATAACGCTCGCTCAAACATCCTGTCACATATACCTTATCGAGCTTTCCCTTTTTTTTGAGTTCGACCTGTCGCAAAATGGTGTTGACACTTTCCTCTTTGGCCTTGTCGATAAACCCACAAGTGTTGACCACGACGATGTTGTGATCCGACTTCTTATTCTCGTGTACCACTTCCATGTCATTGGCTGCCAGCTGTCCGCTCAACACCTCGCTGTCGACCATATTCTTGCTACAACCGAGCGTAATGATGTTGATCTTATTGCCTTGTCGATTTCGGGTTCTCATGCTTGATGCGTTTGCCAGGTAAATAGACTATCCACAAAAGCCTTTCTGTCAAAGACAAGAAGGTCGTCCATTTGTTCTCCGACCCCAATGAACTTAACAGGAATATTGAATTGGTCTGCAATGGCCAACACCACGCCACCTTTGGCAGTGCCGTCGAGCTTGGTGATGGCGAGCGCCGTTACTTCGGTAGCGGCCGTAAATTGACGGGCCTGTTCCAGGGCATTTTGCCCGGTAGAACCATCCAACACCAATAGCACCTCGTGAGGGGCATCGGGCATGGTTTTTTGAATAACGCGCCTGATCTTGGAAAGCTCTTCCATTAAGTGTGCCTTATTATGAAGGCGCCCGGCCGTATCTATCAGTACTAGGTCAGATTTTCGGGCTAATGCACTCTGAACGGTATCAAAGGCCACGGCAGCCGGGTCGCTACCCATGGGCTGTTTTACAATGGGAACGCCCACCCGCTCGCTCCAAATGGTCAACTGATCTACCGCGGCTGCTCGAAAGGTGTCGGCAGCACCCAACAAAACCTGCTTTCCGGCTTTTGTGAATTGATGAGCCAACTTGCCGATGGTTGTCGTCTTTCCAACCCCATTCACCCCCACGACCAGCACAACGTAAGGAGTGGATGGAAGCTGTTCATCAAAATTATAAAAATTTGAATTCTTGTTGTTTACAAGAATCTCCTCAATTTCATTTTTAAGTATTGAATTGAGCTCCGCCGGATCCATATACTTGTCGGCAGCTACCCTTTTTTCGATCCTGTCGATGATCTTGGCCGTGGTTTGAACACCTACATCAGCCCCGATCAGCGCCTCCTCGAGATCGGCCAGCAAATCGGCATCCACGGTAGACCTGCCGCTCACTACCCGGGCTAGCTTTGCCAAGAAACCCTCCCGGGTCTTTTGCAAGCCCTGGTCAAGTGACTCTTTTTCTTTTCTTCCAAATAGTTTATCGAAAAAACCCATGCGCTAAATAATATCTTGATGGAGCATTAAAGCTACGGTAAATAAAAAAGCCGCCACGCCAAGAGCATGACAGCTAAATTTTTTCAGACCCTGGCTGGGTGCCGGCATTACTTTTGGGCCAAGAACTCCTTTACCTTGTCTTTGTGCACCATTTGCTCCTTGAACGTGTAAGCACCCGTTTTAGGACTGCGAACGGCCTTTATAACTTTGGTGTAATTCTTTGCTTCTGCGGCTTGCTTAGGGTCTTTCTTGATCGCCGTCTTTGCTGCTTTTGCCATGATGAATGGTTGAGTAGTACGTTAAAAAATTACTTGATCTCTTTGTGCACGGTCACCTTCTTGAGAATGGGGTTGAATTTCTTCAACTCCAAACGCTCGGGGTTGTTCTTTTTGTTCTTTACCGTGATATAGCGGCTGGTACCCGGCTTGCCACTGGTTTTATGTTCGGTACATTCCAGGATAACCTGTACTCTGTTGCCTTTCTTTGCCATGATGAGTTGACTTTAAATAGTTAGATTTTTTCGCCTTGGGCACGCAATTGCTTTACCACAGCGTACAATCCATTTTTATTGATCGTACGAATAGCCTCTGTAGATAACTTCAACGTGATCCATTTGTCTTCTTCGGCCAAATAGAATTTCTTCTTCTGCAAGTTGGGCAGAAAACGACGCTTGGTCTTGATATTAGAGTGGGACACTTTGTGACCTCCGATGGGGGTCTTTCCGGTGACCTGACATACTCTTGCCATGTTTACACGATTTTGGGAGGGCAAAGGTAAGGGAAATCAGGCAATTGGCAACCATTTATCAGTTTTTTTTGGCCCCGGAGGCCATAAGGGCAGCTACTCGCACCTTGGTGATTTTGAGGTTTTAAGGTACCTTTACGCCCTCGCTGACCCATTTTAGGAGCAGCACCCACAAGTTAACCCTTTAACATTATTCAACTTATGGCTTACGATGTAATTGTTCTCGGAAGTGGCCCCGGTGGCTATGTTGGCGCCATTCGTGCCGCGCAGCTGGGCCTTAAAACAGCGATCATAGAAAAAGAAAGTCTAGGGGGCGTTTGTCTGAACTGGGGCTGTATTCCCACCAAGGCCTTACTGAAAAGTGCCCAGGTCAACGAATATATCAAGCATGCCAAAGACTATGGTATAGAAGCTACCGGCACTCCTCAGTTCGACGCGGTCATCAAACGCAGCCGAGGTGTGGCCGATAAGATGAGCAAGGGCGTTCAATTTCTGATGAAAAAGAACAAGATCGATGTTGTGATGGGGTTTGGAAAGCTGGTCGCTAAAGGCAAGATCGAAGTAACCGATAAAGATGGCAAAAAACAGATCGTAGAAGGTAAACATACGATCATTGCTACAGGAGGACGCAGTCGTCAACTTCCTACCATGCCCATCGATGGCAAAAAGATCATTGGATATCGCGAGGCGATGGTTCTTCCACAGCAACCCAAGTCAATGATCATAGTAGGCAGCGGCGCCATTGGCGTTGAATTTGCCTACTTCTACAACAGCATGGGCACAAAAGTCACCATCGTTGAGTACTTACCAAGGATCGTTCCTGTAGAAGACGAAGAGATCTCAAAAGAACTAGAGAAGCAGTATAAAAAAGCGGGCGTTCAGATCATGACCAGCAGCGAAGTAACCAAGGTCGATACCAGCGGGGCCGGTGTAAAAGCAACCGTAAAGACCGCCTCTGGAGAAATGGTACTCGAAGCCGACGTACTGCTTAGCGCCGTGGGCGTAGCCGCCAACATCGAAGGTATTGGTCTCGAAGAGCTGGGCATAAAAACAGAAAAGGGAAAGATCGTCGTCGATAAGTATGGACAAAGTAATATCGGGGGCATTTATGCCATCGGAGATTGCTCGCCCGGTCAGGCCCTGGCACACGTGGCCAGTAAAGAGGCCATACTCTGTGTAGAGGCCATTGCTTACAACGAAAAGAAATATCATCACCTTCCCGAACCCATCGATTACAATAACGTACCCGGGTGCACCTACTGTATTCCCGAGATCGCATCGGTGGGATATACAGAGAAACAAGCTAAAGAAGCGGGTTACGACGTAAAAGTGGGCAAGTTTCCTCTAAGCGCAAGCGGCAAAGCCTCTGCGGCCGGACATCCCGAAGGTTTCGTAAAGGTCATCTTCGATGCCAAATATGGAGAGTGGCTGGGCACGCATATGATCGGCTATAATGTGACCGAACTGATCGCGGAAACAGTCACAGCCCGTAAACTGGAAACTACTTATCACGAGGTATTAAATGCCATACACCCCCATCCTACCATCAGCGAAAGCATAAAAGACGCCATCGAAGTGGCCTACGGAGAGGCGATCCATTTATAGAACCGTATCGCAGCGATAAAAAAGAAAGGGCTCCTGGAAAGGAGCCCTTTTTTGCATTGCCAGTTTTTTGGTTGCGACCAGTAAGAACAACCGTTCCAAGGCAAGGGTGCAGGTAAAAATGCTGCCTATCCCGCCACTTTTTTTCTGCCTGCTGATTTACACAAAATTGTACGCTACCTTTAGGGTCTATGATGCGGCAATTTTTGAAAAGAACGGGCAGCTGGGCGCTTCTGCTGACCGGCTTGACTGTAACTGGATGCAACGAGCCTGACCAAACAACTTCGACCGAAACAACAGTTCAAAAGGTCGCTACCCCTGGACTGGATGTGGTCGCTACCTATCCGCACGATACCAGCTCTTACACCCAGGGGTTGGTAGTGTACAAGGGGCAACTCTATGAAGGGACCGGCCAGTATGGTGCCTCAGCCTTGCTTAAAACCGATCTGAACACAGGAAAAGCCATTCAGCGATCAGCTCTAGATAAAACCTATTTTGGAGAGGGCATTACCATCTTGAACGATACCATCTATCAATTGACCTGGAAGGAACAAACCATCTTTGTATATGACATGAACTTAAAAAAGATCGGCACCTTTCCCATCGACAAAGAGGGATGGGGACTGACCAACAACGGTAGCCAGTTGATCTTGACCAACGGCAGTGGTGACCTTTTTTTCTATGAACCCTCTACCTTGAAACTACAGCGTGTACAAACTGTAACCGAAGCAGGCAGCCCAAGCTTTAATCTCAACGAACTGGAATACGCAGAAGGATTCATCTACGCCAATCAATACACCTACCCCTATGTCTTGAAGATAGATCCGAGTACGGGCGAAGTGGTAGCCAAGTACGATCTGTCAAGACTGTGGGAGCAGAGCCGCCAACGCTACCCCAACTCCGAGGTTCCCAATGGTATCGCATACGATAGCGATCAGAAAAAATGGTACGTGACAGGAAAGAACTGGCCCCTGCTCTACCAGGTTCAATGGGGCCATTGACGACAGCCATAAATGATCGAGCTACATTTCTCCGTATCGGCCAGCGCCCTAAGGTTAGAGATGCATCCTGTCAAAAAAGCCTTTACATAGTCCGTACGTCCGGATCTATTGGCTGTGCTTAACAACGAAACATAGAAACTATCGAACCACATGGGAAGTGTCTCCGTAACGACCAACTGGTGAGCCGAAAGCAATGCGCGCATGGAGCGAGGAGTAAAATGATATAAATGACGTGGCACGTCATAGGCAGCCCAATACTCCCCAAAAGCCATGGCATCATATGACATATAATTAGGAACGGCGATGAACAGCGTTCCTTCCGGCTTCAATAATTTTCGCAATTGGACCAGTACGTCTTTTAGCTGATGCATATGCTCGAGCACATGCCATAATGTGATAACATCATATTGCGCTTCAGGTAACTGATATAACTGAGCGCTGTCGACAGCCTGTACCCCGAATTGCTCCCTTGCTATATTGCGCGCGCCGGCATCGGGCTCCAAGGCCGTTACGGTCCAGCCGGCTCGCTGCATGGCAGAGGCAAAGGCTCCCGTACCACAGCCAACATCCAACAAATGTCCGGTTTGGCATCCACTGGACTTTTGGATGAGTTTGCGTTTTTGCCGGAGAGTAAATTTTCTTACGCCCTGATAGAGCTTGTTGACCAGCCCCTTATTGGTATTCGTATGCGATATATACTGCTCGAACTGGTAGTAAGGAGCGATGGAGTCAGGGCCTGGTGCATCTTGCGTAAATCGTAAGCCACACTCATTGCATTCGTTCAGCGAGAAAAGGTGGCCGGTAACTGAAAAATCTTTCACTTCTAAAACTGAACGAAGACTACCGGAGTTGCATCCAGGGCATACGGTATGGTGCACGCGATCGGTCAAAACTCCTGGTAATTTTTTGGAGAGGACTGGACCTTTGCAGGCGTTGGATTCGCAAAAGAGCTCGTTGAGAAGGGGTGCTGGTAGAGATGCCAGCCGAGCCACAGAAGGGCAAGCGCTACCCAAGACCAGATGATCAATTTTTCTACTGGAAAAGCATCTTTTTTCTTTTGCAACAATTGATTCATTTCGACAGAACTCCGGTTGTCTTCTCCCACCCTTATCTGGTGCTCTGCATTGTCGCGAATGATCTTATTGGCCACCACAGGCGCCAGCTGCCATTCGCCGCCATCGGAATTAAAATGTAGATTGCCTTGCTCGTCTTTCTTCCAAACACCCCACCCCTTCCACGAAAGCGTGTTTTGTTGGTTTAGCGTTCGCATCGCATCATCACAAAAACGTTGGTATCGTGAAATTGCGTCGGCAGTATCTATACCCAACCTGAGCGAAAGCCAATCGACGAGCTCAGCGATGGGCTCAACGCTTCCGTTACGAAACTCATACAGGTGTTGCGGAGGAAGGAACTGTCTGCTTCCAACATCAAATCGAGCTGGTTCTCGTTGCAGGTACAGCACCCCCAACCCGGCCAGGGGTAGCTTTTTTTTAAATAGCAAATATTCTTTGAGCAGATCGTTCAAGGCTTCTTTTTTTCGTCGAGCGAAAATACGATGCCGCCGCTACAATTGAACCCAAAGACCGGATTTTGGTTCCAACGTTGGTAGGGTTGGTTAAACAGGTTATTGAATTGCGCCCAAAGTTGAAGGGAACGACTTAGACGATAAGAAAGCCCCGCGTTGAGATCGGCCGCACCTTTGGCGCGGCTACTTTGCTTGTAATCATCAACATTTGAAGCACCCCTAAAAAGCACTAGATCGGACTGCAGCCAAAGCTCGTCGCTAAGTGCTACCCGCAGTGAGCTTTCCCACTCCAATGGTAAAAGGCCCCAGGCTTCGGGCTGTCCCTGCAGTTTAAAGAAATGATTCACTAGAAGCTGCGAGGAGAAGGAGAACTGTTCGGCTACTTTATAAGTGATGCGGCCGTCGAATTGTAACTGATTGAACCGATCTGCGACAACCACCCTAAAAACGCTACGGGGCGCACGACTGGTGTCGTTGATAAAAAGTGGTTGATCTTCGACAGATATAAAATGTGTTCGCAGCTCATAACTAAGCCGCGGATTTACCTGCCCTTTTACACCCAGATAACGATCGGTAAGACGGCTTGTCCACAAAGATGCTGGAGCCCAGATCCAAGGATGCTGAGCAGCCAATTCCCGATAGCTGTTCTGGTTCCACTTTCCCATCCAACCCGCAAGCAATAGGATCTTTTTTTCAGGCAAGGTGTAGGATATGCCTAGCTGAGGTAAAGCAGCGAACCGACCTTGATTCCAGGTGGGGCTTACCGCGGCCTGCAGTTGAAAAGATGACTGCTGATAACGAACCGATGGTGTTATGGAAAACAAAGTATTCTTAAGAACGGTATCGATGCTGCCAATGGGCACTTGAGAAACTCGTTGGTGTAGATAACGCAGGGCCTGAAGCGAAAAAAGGGTTTGGATCTGCCAGTTCTCCCCTATCTGTTTTTGTAGCGGCGCTTGCACTTGAACCTGACTCTCGCTATTGTTTCTGTTATCAAAGAATTGGTAAAAGCGAATCAGGGGGGCTATGCTGACACCATTGGCATTGGGGGCTATGGAACGTAACTGTACCTGTGCCGAAAGCAAAGAAAATTGTTGTCTAATAGAATCTCTTGGAAAAGTAGTGAGGTCACGAGTAGAATCATTAGCAAGATTATTACGAACGCTTTCTCTCTTAAACCCTACCCCCGAAGAAAGACTGAAAGGCGAACCCTTGATACGCGTGTACCCATCGGCCTTGATCTCACTCAACGTATAGGCTCGCATGTCTCTGGCGTCGGGGCGTTGGGACATGGAAAGATATTGTCCGCCTACCGAAAGGCCTTTGTTAATTCCGTCTCCCCTGTCAATTCCTGCACGCAAGTAAGGATTCCGAAGGTTGCCATATCCGGCCTTTACAAAAAGGCGATTAGTAAAAGGTCTTGCCGAGTCGATCGCATAGGCAAGAGGCTGTACCGAGCGAACAGAGTAGTCGAGCATTAGTTGACGGACAGGAACCCGATAAGGTAGCACTTCGCGGGTCGTATCGGCCACAAGCGCTGTAGCGGAAAAATTGATCTTGGGTGTCTCCTTCAATACAGGGCGAAAGCTGGATACGATCGTTACCCCCGACGAAGGAATAGTATCCGTCTGGGCCAGTGCCAACCAAGGCAACAACCCGCACAAGACCAATAAGAAGCCGTGGGCTATCCGTCTATTTATCATCAGTTTTCTTTTGGGGGTTAGATGATTTACCTGACTCGGCCATCTGCACTTGTTCCAACTTCTCGGCTGCAACTTTTCTGAACTCCTCAGTACCGGCATTGTCTTTTACACTCTGAAAAGTAGCCTTTGCATTAAAGAGGTCTTTTTGGGCTACGTAGATGTCTCCCAACAACAAGTAAGAACGGGTTACCCAATCCTCGTACGATCCAGACTTATTGATGGTCTCAAAAGCAGCCTTTTCGGCCGCCTCGAATTGTTGCTGACGAAATAAGGAGGCGGCTATTTCAAAGCGAGCCTCAGCGGCCAGCGAGGCCTTATTTAGCGATACAACTTGCCGTAAACTTAACCGAGCCTCTTCTTCTTTGTATTGACGGCTAAACCGCTTAGCTGTAACCAGGGCTATCAATGCCTTGTCATCACTGCTGGTCCCTTTCTCATTCAACAGGATAGCTCCCCATACAGCGGCTGAATCAAGTTGCCCCAGCTGATACTGGGCCCGTAGCAGGCCACGCAATGCTTCAAGCTTACTGGAAGCAAGACCGGTCAATTCGTATAACCTACCATAATAACGACCGGCGCTATTGTAATTTTTTTGTTCAAAGAAGCTAATACGGGCGGCTTGTAAAGCGGCCTCCTCCGCATATCGGTTGGGAGCTAGCAGCAACACACTATCGCAATACAGCAACGCTTTTTCCTGCATTTTTTTCGTTCGAGCTATAGTGGCCAACATGGCATAGGCCTCGATCGCAAAAGCAGGTCTGTCCTCTGCGGCCAGGTATTGCTCCAATGCCTGCTCGGCCTGGTCAAATGATTTGTTCGCATATAGCTGCTCAGCAGCGGTAAAACGCAACGAGTCGGCCAAGGAGGCGCTCAATGAGAGTCCCTTTGAACGAACAAACTCAATGAACTCCGCAGAACGACCCTCCTCTATATAAATGGCTTTTAGACCATCGAGGGCATCGGCTGCCTCTTCGCTATTCGAAAAGTTGTCGAGCACGTAAGCAAACTGCTCTCGGGCCGATTCGTTCTTATCGCTATTGTAGTGGGCAATGCCGAGTTTGAGGTAAGCTTGCGGCAACAGTTGCATGCTTTTCTCGTTGGCAATGATCTTTTCCAGAAAGGGTTTGGCTTGTGTAAATCGCTCTCCTTCCATATAGGTGTCGGCGATCGCCATCCAACTGGCCGTAAGAAGCGGAGAACCCGGATAAGATGACTCGAATCGTTTCAAGAGCTTGATCTTTTCTTCTGGCTCTTTAATACCAGTAATGATAGCCAATTGGTAAAGTGCATAATCAGCTTCTTTCCACGAAAAATCGATCACCTTTCGGTAGAGGGATGACGCCTGACCGTATCGCTTAAGCATCAAAAGGCAATCCGCCTCACGAACCAACGCGTCTTGTACCAGCGACCCGGCATTCGATTCCACCTGCCCTGAAACGACTCTAAAATTAGAAAGCGCCTGCTCGTAACGACCCAGTCGCATATTCGCATAGGCCAAACTGTAGCGGGCATGTTGGGGGCGAACCTCACCCAGTGCGGGAGCACCCTTTTGAAGATACTGCTCTAAAAGATCCACCGCCTCTTGATAGCGCTGACCGCGATAGGCCAGCTCTCCTTTCCAAAACAACAAATAGGCCAACAGCGATTGATTGTATGGATCAATCAATGCTCGGTCGAGCAATACCTGTGCGTTTTCGACCTCTCCATCGTTGATCAGCTCTGCGGCACGACCAAATAATACAGGAGCAAAAAGGCGGCGAGCCGATTCGGAAGGCACCGTCAGTTGATCGAGTACGACCAACGCCTCTTTGTAGTTGCTGGTAGCGGCCAGTACGCCCAATTGTAACTCCATGGCCTCTGCTACGTAAGAAGAGTTTGGGTAGTTGGCCATAAAAGATTGCAAACCGGAAAGAGCCTCATCAAAGAATCCCAGTTGATAAGATAACTTGGCATGAAAGAAGCGAGCCGCCTCGCGCTGCTGCGTGTGACCACTATTGAGCGAGCAGAACAAAAAAGCACTGCGGGCAGCGGCCAGATCACCAAGCTTGAGATACACATCGCCCAGCAAGAACATGGCATGTTGGCCCAATGAATCATTTTGCGCACTTAGCAAACGCAGCGATTGGGCGGCACCAGATAAAGCCCCGGTCTGGTACTGGCAGTAGGCTAACTGGTAGGAATCCTCGCGTGATAGCGTTGAAACTTTATCGGCATAGGCAGTAAGCTGCACCAATGCCGCTGCGTACTGCTCTTGCAAGAAGTAGATCTTTCCCAACAACTGTTGCAACTCCTTTTGATGATAAGGGACGGGGGCTTGTTGTTGCCGTGTCTGCACGTACGAGAGGGCTTCTTGGCGTTGGCCCTTACTAAGCAGTAACTGTGCGATATAGATCGGAGTATAGGGCCCGTAAGTACTATCGAACTCCACCAAACGAAGTTGCAATAGAGCCTCGTCCCAATTTCTCTCCTTGATCAAAAGAAGCGCGTAATAATAAGTTGCGTCAGCTTTATGTAAACCGTTCGGTAAGGAACGTACCGAATGGAAGAAGCTGGCAGCTTCTTTGTAATGCTGAAGTACGAAATGAGCATATCCCTGCTGAAATTGGGCAGTGGCTATCTCGTTGTTCGTAAAGTGAGTGATGCCTGCCTGGTTATACTGATCGATACAATCCGCCCATCCTCCTTTTCTGAAGTAATAGTCGGCCAGTGCGGCATGAAGGCGGTCTTGAAAGGCACGCTGGGGCGACCCGGCCAAAAATTGCAGGGCATCTTGCGCAGCTTGTGGCTCGGCCTGGCGAAGGCCACACAGAAGCGCGTAAAATATAGTTTCTTGCTGTTCTTGACTCAAATGAATGTCGAGCCCTCCCCTGTGTTGTTCTCGCCATTCACGGAATACAGGGCAAGCCGCCGCTATATGACCTTCTTGAAAGGACTTAAGGGCTACTAGTTGCGGGGTCTCCACCGGATTGACGCCTATGGCCTGCTGTGCAATTACGAGTTGAATCGGGACTACAAAAAGATTGAGTACAATAAAGAGGAATGAGTTACGCATGCAGTCGTTTAATAACGGGGCGAATATTCGAAATATTTTAGGGCAGTCCAAGCAATCGTTGCGAACAGATGTGGATAAGTCTGGGTTTAAGAGAGCCTTAACAAAAAAGGCTTAACTTATTTTTGAAAGAGAAAACTCAGCCCATGAAAAAACTTTTTAGCACCCGATACTCAGAGAATGCAGTTTCGTTCTCACTTTTGCTACTGAGACTGGCAGCCGGTGGTCTTATGCTACCGCATGGCTTTGATAAGCTGATACACTTTGTTGAAAAAGCCAAAGATTTTCCCGACCCGCTGCACATTGGGTCCGTAGCGTCTCTTTCGCTCGTGATCTTTGCCGAATTCTTTTGTGCGGTGCTACTGGTAGCAGGGCTCATGACAAGGCTGGCGGTAATTCCACTGCTGATCACGATGGCTGTGGCCGTATTCATAATTCATAATAGCGATGTGCTGGGAGAAGCCGAACATGCAACACTTTACCTCTCCGCCTATGTGGTTCTTTTGCTTACAGGTCCCGGCAAGGTCAGTCTCGATCGCATGCTAGGTAATTGATGTACCCCATGGATGGATCAGTGCTGCCAAAATACCCCTCTAAGGCACCCAGGAGCAGCCCCTGGCTCAGTTCCCTGTTGAGCTTACTAGCCTACCTGTTGGTAGCCTCCCTCTTTATTCGAGATGTAAAAGTAGCTGCCATTCTGATCTTTATTTTGCTGCTTCACGAGCTAGGGCACTACATGGCCATGCGATACTACCGTTACCATGAGACCGGAATATTTTTTATACCTCTTCTCGGCGCCTTTGTATCGGGAACAAAAAGAACCCTCTCGCAACAAGAATCGGCCACCATTATCTTGGCAGGCCCACTACCAGGCATATTACTTGGCACCGTACTCATATTAGTTGCCCGCAACGGATCTTTCGATGCATCAGCCATTGCCCTATTGAACTGGGCCGGTGTGGCACTGGTGCTTCTCAACGGACTTAACCTACTCCCTATCTACCCACTCGATGGAGGTCAACTATTGAACAGGGTTTTTCTGGACGAAGAGAGTCGGCTTGGCCGGGTCTTTGTATTTTTATCGGCGTTGCTGCTTACCTGGCTGGCCCTGCAGCTTAGATTCTATGCATTGCTACTATTCCCCTTGCTGCTACTGTGGCGCACCAGAAAAGATAAAACGCTCAAAAAGATAGAAGAAAAAATAGCGGCGGCAGGCATCGACACCGATGTGGATTACGAGCAATTGCCAGACGAGGACTATTGGAAGATCAGAGCTATCTTGATAGAGGAGCATCCCCGATTCGCCTCGCTCAAACCGGCTACCAACGAGTATGACAGTAGAGAGCCATCCGTACAAAGTATGATCGCTTCTTTGCTGGACCGAAAGTTAATAATGGACCTTACCCTACCCAAGAAATTGATGATCGCCACACTTTGGATCGCCGCGTTGGTATTTACCGCGTTATTTGGCTTACTAAGCTGGAACGCGCTGTAACAATAAGTGTCAAAAGCAATTTGCGCCCTATCAAAAAATCGTGTTAGACCCGGCGAAGGTCAGCCTTCCAAACCTTGATGGCTTCCTTGATCTGCTTGGGGGTTAACGATTCCTCTGCGGCACGCTTTGCCAATGCAGGCATTTCTTCGTCGGTCGCAAAACGCAAGGCAACGATCTGCCCCATTCGCAAACGCTTGTCGAGTGGCTGACCGGTAAGTACAAAATGACGCAACCTTTCCTCGGCACGTATGGCTCGATCTTGCACTTTTAGCCCGTATGTACGAACCAACGCTACCACTGTAGCCAAAATAAAAAAGATCAATACCAGCAACACGGACATAAAACAATTGACCTCACTGCAGCGCACCAGATTTACGATACTGGCCACCAGACCCGCCAGCGTCAATGGCATGGCGGTAAAGTGCCAAAGCGGATCAAAACGAGCATGATTACTATAGTTCTGTGTTTTCATGGTAAACTAGTTGATGATCTAAGATACAGTAAATTCGCAGAAACAACATTTCTTGAAAACACCCCTGGCCTCTCTTATTACTATCGGTGACGAACTGCTGATTGGCCAAACCATCGATACCAATAGTGCCTTTATTGGGCAACAACTAAATTCACTTGGCATTTGGGTACGCAGACGCGTGGCCGTCGGGGATAATCGCGAAGATATCTTAGCCGTCCTTCGAGAAGAGAGCCGGCATTCCTCCATCATAATTTTGACAGGTGGGCTAGGTCCAACGGCCGATGATATTACCAAGCCCTTGCTATGCGAATATTTTGGAGCAACGCTGGTACGCCATCAACCTACTTTTGAACATATTCAACACTTGTTCGAAAAAGTATATAAACGGCCCGGCGCACTACTCGAAAGAAACAAGAAACAAGCAGACGTACCCGACAATTGTACGGTCTTGCACAACCCCAGCGGCACCGCCCCGGGAATGCTGTTCATAAAAGAAGGCGGTGTTTACATTTCACTACCGGGCGTGCCTCGCGAAATGAAGGACCTCATGCAGACAGCGG
>CANGTM010000035.1 GCA_947456825.1 Chitinophagaceae bacterium | reverse complement strand
TCTCAACAAATTGCTGACCGGTCAGCCTGCCTTGTACGAAAAACAATTTGATCCAAGTGGATTTGAGTGGATCGATCTCGATCACCGATCCGAGTCGGTAGTTGTGTACAGACGAAGGGGACAGGATGCTTCAAAAGAGTTGCTCATTCTATTGAATATGACACCCGTTGTCTATCGTAATTGGACCATCACCGTTTCGGGCAAAAAATTTACAACAGAAATATTCAATAGCGACGCGCAGCAATTCGGTGGAGCCGGTACGGTACATAATCCACTCATCAGAAGCGAATGCATCAGTGAAGAGGAACAACGTTATCTGCTTACTATCGATATTCCAGCCTTGGCGGGTTTGGTACTTGCATGAGAGGGTCGAAGCACTGCGATCTGCACAAAATTCCTACCGCTCTTACATCCGTTGCGGAACGGCAATGCCCAGATTGCCCATAGCGGCCTCTATGAGGCGTGCGGTTTGTGCAGAAAGTTTGAGTCGTAATTGTTTTTTCTCCGAAGATTCGGCCTGCATTACGGAATGCTGGTTATAAAAACTATTGAAGGTCTTGGCCAGCGTAAAGGCATATATGGCCAGCACAGATGGATTATGCTCGGTTACGGCTTGCTCCAGTACGGCAGGATAGTGCGCCAGTTGTAACACCAGTTCTTTTTCGGCCGGAAGAAAAACCGTCTCGGTCAATGGTTGCTCCGTTGGTTTTTCTTTTCTAAGCAAAGAGCATATACGGGCGTGTGTGTATTGTACAAAAGGTCCGGTAAAGCCTTGAAAGTCGATCGACTCCTCGGGATTAAAAACCATTTTCTTTTTAGGGTCTACGCGAAGCAAAAAGAACTTTAGAGCTCCCAGGGCCAGCATACGATAGAGCTCTTCCAGTTCACCGGCTGAGAAATCTTTTACCTTGCCTAATTCTTCGGTCTTTCGCTTGGCTACCGCTATCATTTCGCTAACGATATCATCGGCATCAACGACCGTTCCCTCACGGCTTTTCATGCGACCACTGGGAAGTTCCACCATTCCGTAACTCAAGTGGTAGATGCCCTTGGCATATGGTTTTTGCAGTTTTTCCAAGATCAGTTGCAGCACCTTCATGTGGTAGTTCTGCTCGTCCGCAATTACATAGATGCTTTGATCGTACGAAAACTCATCGTATTTTTCTTGGGCTAATCCCAGATCTTGCGTAATGTAAACCGAGGTACCATCACCGCGTAATACCAGTTTTTGATCTAAGCCCTCGTTGGTTAGATCGATCCAGGTACTGCCGTCTTCTTTGGTAAAGAAAATGCCTTGCTGTAACCCTTCTGCTACGAACTGCTTGCCGAGTAAATAGGTCTTGCTTTCGTAGTAGGTCTTTTGAAAATCCGCTCCGATCTGTCGGTAGGTTTGGTCAAATCCCTCGTACACCCAGCCATTCATGGTATTCCAAAGCGATAAGACCTCGGGTTTTCCGGCTTCCCAATCCAGCAGCATTTGTTGTGTTGCCTTCATAATGGGGGCTTCTTTCTCGGCCTCTTGCTTGGAGCGGCCCGATGCCATTAGTTCGTCAATCTGGCGTTTAAGTTCATCGTTGAACTTAACATAGTAGTCGCCTACGAAGTGATCGCCCTTTATGCCCGCGTTGGCGGGGGTAGCGCCGTTGGCAAACAGCTGCCAGGCGATCATACTTTTACAGATGTGTATACCACGATCGTTGACCACACAGGTCTTAACGACCTCGGCACCACAGTTTTTGAGTATTTCGGCAACGCTCCAGCCCAAGAAAATATTTCGCAGGTGTCCCAGATGCAGGGGCTTGTTAGTGTTGGGCGAGGAGTATTCGACCATTACCTTCTTTCCTTGCAGCCAATGCTCTTGTAGCGAGGTTACTGTAGACTGGACTTCTACGAATTTCAACCAAAAAGTATCGGTCAGGGTGAGGTTTAAGAAACCCTTTATAACATTGAAGCGGGCAATTACTTCGGGATGTTGCCTTACCATCGCCTCTCCCAACTGCTCACCCAGTTTTTCGGGTGCCATCTTAAGCGGTTTGGCCAGGGTAAAGAGTACCAGCGTGTAATCGCCTTCAAACTCCGGTTTAGTGTTATTGATCACCAGCGATTCCGCAGTGGTGCTATGTCCGAAGTTTTGTTGTAGACGAATCGCGACCAACTCTTTTATCTGAGCAACAATGCGCATAAGTTCAATTCCAATTGCGGCAAAGGTAGGCAGTTTGTCAATTGCTGTCGATTGGTTTACTTTGTGACTTCATGAAAAAGTTGCCCGAGACGGTGATCGATTTACTGTTGACGATCATCGATTTTTTTTATCCTCCCTTCAGACGCTGGATGCCGTTGCAGACCTTCCGTTATGCGGCTTCGGGTGGGGGTAATGCCTTGCTGGGTTTCTTCATCTACTATGCGAGTTATTCCTATTTGCTAAAAGGGCAGCCGTTGCTACTTCCTTTTTACGCCTTTAAGCCACACAGCGCTTCGTTGTTGCTTTCTTTCTGCATTACCTTTCCGGTAGGTTTCTTTATGTCAAAATTTGTGGTCTTTTCCGATTCTTCGCTAAAAGGGCGAGTTCAGCTTTTTCGTTATTTGATGGTCTGCCTTTTTAACTTGTTACTCAACTACCTGCTGCTAAAGCTGCTGGTAGAGCATTTTTTATTATATCCGGTGCTATCCCAGGTGATCACGGTCGTAATAGTGGTGGGCTTCAGCTACCTGGCCCAGCGAAACTTCTCGTTTAGGGCCTCTGCAAAATTGCCCTGAAATTCGCCCTCTTACTGCCAATACTGTCAGCCGTAAACCCCTTGAAATCCAATTTTTTGCCTAAACTGACAAAATTGCACATTTGTGTAATACGGCATGGCAATTGCCCAAAAGGTTATGAATCTTTAAAATTATATCAACATGGGAAAAATAATTGGAATCGATCTGGGTACCACTAACAGTTGCGTCTCTGTAATGGAGGGCAATGAACCCGTCGTAATCGCTAACGATGAAGGTCGTCGCACTACGCCCTCCATTGTAGCTTTTCTCAAAAATGGAGAGCGTAAAGTAGGTGATCCGGCCAAGCGCCAGGCGATCACCAATCCTCAAAATACCATTGCTTCCGTAAAGCGCTTTATGGGTCGTCGCTTCGACGAAGTAGGAGAGGAGATCACCCACTGGAGTTACAAAGTGGCTAAGGGAGATAACAACACTGTTCGTATCGATATCGATGGACGTTTGTATACTCCGCAAGAGATCAGTGCCATGGTATTGCAGAAAATGAAAAAGACTGCCGAAGATTATTTGGGTCACGAGGTAACAGAGGCCGTTATTACCGTCCCGGCTTACTTCAACGACGCGCAGCGTCAGGCCACTAAAGAGGCCGGAGAGATCGCCGGTCTTAACGTACGCCGTATTGTAAATGAGCCAACGGCTGCCGCACTGGCTTATGGTCTTGATAAAGCCCAGTCCGATCGTCGCATTGCAGTATTCGATCTGGGCGGTGGAACCTTTGATATTTCGGTATTGGAATTGGGAGATGGTGTGTTTGAGGTAAAGTCGACCAATGGGGATACCCACCTGGGAGGAGACGACTTCGATAAGGTGATCATGGACTGGTTAGCCGACGAATTCAAGAAAGACGAATCCATCGACTTGCGCAAAGATCCCATGGCGCTGCAGCGTCTGAAGGAGGCTGCCGAAAAAGCCAAGGTAGAGCTAAGTTCCTCTTCCGAAACGGAGATCAATCTTCCCTATATCACCGCCGTTGATGGCGTTCCTAAGCACTTGGTCAAAAAATTGAGCCGTGCCAAGTTTGAGCAGCTGGCCGATTCTTTGTTTGCCCGCTGTCTAAAGCCCTGCGAGGCTGCGCTTAAAGATGCCGGGTTATCTACTTCACAAATTGACGAAGTGATCTTGGTGGGCGGTTCTACTCGTATCCCCAAGGTACAAGAGATCGTAGAAAAATTCTTTGGTAAGAAGCCCAATAAAGGAGTTAACCCCGACGAGGTCGTAGCGGTAGGCGCTGCCATTCAGGGTGCCGTACTGACCGGAGAGGTAAAGGATGTACTACTACTCGATGTAACGCCACTCTCACTGGGCATTGAAACCATGGGTAGTGTCATGACCACGCTGATCCCGTCCAATACGACCATCCCCACTAAGAAATCAGAAGTATTCTCAACGGCCAGCGATAATCAACCCGGTGTACAAATTCACGTACTGCAAGGTGAGCGAAGCATGGCCAAAGACAACAAAAGTCTGGGCATCTTTAATCTCGATGGTATTCCACCCGCACCCCGCGGTGTGCCTCAGATCGAAGTGACCTTCGACATCGATGCCAACGGTATCTTACACGTTACTGCCAAGGACAAAGGAACCGGTAAGGAGCAAAAGATCCATATCGAGGCCGGATCGGGCCTGAGCAAGGAGGAGGTCGAAAAAATGAAGGCAGAGGCTAAGGCCAACGAAACGGCCGATAAAGCCGAAAAAGACCGAGTTGAAAAACTCAACCAAGCCGATTCGCTGGTATTCCAGACCGAAAAGCAGTTGAAGGAGTATGGTGATAAGATCCCTGCCGAAAAGAAATCGGCCATTGAGCAAGCAGCCGAGAAGCTGAAAGAAGCGCACAAAGCCCAAGACCTGGCCGGTATCGAAGCCCATATGGCCACCCTCAATGCTGCATGGACCGCCGCCAGTGAGGATATGTACAAAGCTACCCAAGGGGGTGCGCAACCCGGTTCGGATGCCGGCCCAGGAGCCGGTAACGCCTCGAACGCTGCCACCGAGGATGTAACGGATGTCCCCTTCGAAGAAGTAAAATAGGCGCTGCTTAGCAACGGTGCAGAAACCCGCCCGAACCGGCGGGTTTTTTGTTTTGAAAAAAACACCTCACCTTTTTTACGAAAACAATAGTTTTGCTCTCTTTTCTGAAACTATAACTCATTTGCCGCATGTCTAATTCTTATCTCGAGCTGGTCAAGCAAACGTTCAATTTTCCGCAAGAAGGAATTGAGGTAGACGAGGGGAACCTAACCTTCAATGGCCTTGACCTAAAGGAACTCATCGCGAAGCATGGTACCCCCCTTAAGCTCACGTATCTGCCCAAGATCGGCATGCAGATCAAAAAGGCTAAAACGATGTTCGCGGCCGCCTTTAAAAAACATAAGTACGAGGGCAAATACTTTTATTGCTATTGCACCAAGAGTTCTCATTTTAGCTTTGTGGTAGAGGAAGCGCTCAAAAGCGAAATTCATCTTGAAACCTCTTATGCCTACGACATCGAGATCATCAAGAAGCTCTATGCCAAAAAGAAGATAAATAAAGACATTCACATCATTTGCAACGGGTTCAAGCAAAAGGGGTACACGCGTCGCATCGCTCAATTGCTCAACTCCGGTTTTCACAATGTTATTCCGGTGCTAGATAACAAGGAGGAGCTCAAAGAGTATGCTCACTCTGTTAAGGTGCCCTTTAAGCTGGGCATTCGCGTAGCAGCCGAGGAGGAGCCTAACTTTCCGTTTTATACTTCGCGCTTGGGTATTCGCGCCAAGGATATCCTGGAGTTCTATGTGGATCGTATAGAAGGATACGAGAGTAAGTTTCAGTTAAAGATGCTCCACATTTTTTTGAATAAGGGTATCAAGGACGATATCTACTATTGGAGCGAACTAAACAAGGTGGTCAACCTCTATTGCCAACTCAAGAAGATCTGTCCCGAGCTGGACTCAATCAACATCGGAGGCGGATTCCCCATCAAGCACTCGCTGGGCTTTGAGTACGATTATCAGTTCATGATCAATGAGATCGTTCGAAATATCAAGGTTGCTTGTAAAAAGGCCAAGGTGCCCATGCCCAATATCTTTACCGAGTTTGGTAGCTATACGGTCGGCGAGAGCATGGCCCATATTTACAAGGTAATTGCAGAAAAAATTCAGAACGACCGCGAAACGTGGTACATGATCGATTCTTCGTTCATTACCACGTTGCCCGATACCTGGGGGATAGGAGAGAAATTCTTGATGCTGCCCGTTAATAAATGGGATCAGGATTACCAGCGTGTAGTGCTGGGGGGCATTACCTGCGACAGCCATGATTATTACGACTCCGAGGAGCATATCAACGAGGTTTTCTTGCCCAAGACCAACGGAACGGACGAGCCGCTCTATGTAGGATTTTTTCATACGGGAGCCTATCAAGACCAGATAAGTGGTTACGGCGGTATCAAGCATTGCTTGATACCCTCTCCCAAACACGTTATTGTGGGGTACGATAAAAATGGAAAGCTGGTCGATTGGGTATATGCCAAACAACAGACGGCGCAAAGCATGCTCAAGATTTTGGGCTATTAAACGGGTGCGGGCGAATGCGCAGGAGGTATCCGGATCTATCTGACCAGCAGCGGCCGGCAAAAGAGTTGGAAAATAAAAACCCCTCGTTGAAACGAGGGGTTGTAAACCAAAACCAACTGCTTATGAGAAAGAATCTTGTACTATTAAACGTATAAAGGGTACCAAACTGTTGTTTTCGTTTTGTTAAAAGAATTTCGAAGCGTAGTACCCTTGTTTCTGATTATTTTTGCACTCTAAAGTTTAATACCATGTATCCTGCCGAAATCGTAATACCCATGAAAGAAGAGCTGACCGAAAAAGGCTTTTCCGAATTATTGTCTACCCAAGCCGTCGATCAGCAGCTTTCAAAAGAAGGAACCACCCTGGTAATGATCAATTCAGTTTGTGGATGTTCTGCGGGCACTGCCCGTCCTGGCGTATTGATGGCCGTATCACAAGCAGCTAAAAAGCCCGATTTTTTAACCACCAGTTTTGCGGGTTTCGATACCGAGGCCGTTGGGGCTATCAGACAGCATCTATTGCCTTATCCGCCCTCTTCTCCGGCCATTGCCCTCTTTAAGAATGGTCAGTTGGTTCATTATATAGAAAGACACATGATTGAGGGAAGATCGGCTCAAATGATCGCCCAAAACCTGATCGGAGCCTTCGAGCAGCATTGCAATTAAGCGCAACACCTCACTATGTATCCCAACCTTTACTACGCCTTCAAGGATCTACTGGGTTTGGACTGGCCAGTACTACGCTTTGTAAATAGTTTTGGCTTTTTTGTGGCCATCGCTTTTTTAACGGCTGCCTATGTACTTACCCAAGAGTTAAAAAGAAAAAGTGGACAGGGTTTGTTTACGCCAACGGAAACCACCATCCTGATCGGGCAGTCCGCCACTTGGGCAGATTTGGGGGCCAACTTTGGGTTAGGTTTTTTGCTGGGCTTTAAGGTCCTAGCCTTATTTTTTTTGGATGAAGCAACCATGCAAGACCCGCAGGCCTTTATTTTTTCTGCGCAGGGAAGCCCAGCAGCAGGATTTTTGATGGGTCTTTTTTTCGCCGGCGTCAAGTGGTGGGAAAAGAACAAAGAAAAACTCGACAAGCCCGAAAAGCGACTAATTCGTATTTGGCCTCAAGACAGGGTAGGAGAGATCACCATGCTGGCATTGGTGTTTGGTCTGGCCGGCGCCAAACTCTTTGATATTTTCGAGAACTGGAGCTACTTTTTACAGGACCCGGCTGCTTATATTTTTTCTCCGGCCGGTCTCACCATGTACGGGGGACTGATTTGCGCTGCCATTGCCATTGGTATTTATGCCCGAAAGCATAAGATCAGATTCTTAGCACTTGCCGATGCAGTAGCCCCTGCGCTCATGCTGGCCTATGGAATTGGTCGTATTGGTTGTCATATCTCCGGAGACGGAGACTGGGGTGTTGTGAGCGATCTGGCGGCAAAGCCTTCTTTTCTGCCCGAATGGGCCTGGTCTTACACCTATCCACACAACGTAATAGAAGAAGGTATTCCAATTCCGGGGTGCATAGGACCATTTTGCAGTCAACTGCCACAGGGGGTTTATCCGGCTCCTTTATTCGAAGCCCTGGCCTGCATTGCCTTATTTGGAGTTTTATGGAGCGTTAGAAAACGCCTGAAACTAACGGGACAAATGTTTTCTTTATACTTGATATTAAATGGATTAGAGAGGTTTGCTATAGAAAAAATTCGGGTAAATGTCAAAATGGATTTCTTTGGCCTACACCCGACGCAGGCCGAGCTGATCGCCTCTATATTGATGGGTGCCGGGCTTCTGTTGTTTATCCGGCAAAGCCGCCGCGCCACCGCCTCTCGCTGATGATCCGACGACTCGTATTTTAACTGGTTTTTACCCTTTTTTTGTGTTACATTTGCACTCTGTAAAAGGCTAATTGGGCTCATTTTTTACCCTTATCAAAATATTTCTTAAATGCGGCAGCTAAAGATCGCTACCCAGATAACCAACCGTGATTCGCAAGCGGTAGAAAAATACTTACAAGAGATCTCAAAAATTTCGATGATCACTCCCGAAGAGGAGACCACGCTCGCCCAGCGTATCAAGATGTTCAATCGTAATCCGGTCGATTCGCAACGTGCTCTTGACAAACTGGTGCAAGCCAATTTGCGTTTCGTGGTGTCGGTGGCCAAGCAATATCAACATCAGGGACTTTCGTTGAGTGATCTGATCAACGAAGGTAATCTCGGTCTAATCAAAGCTGCCCAGCGTTTCGATGAGACCAAGGGCTTTAAATTCATCTCTTATGCCGTATGGTGGATCCGCCAATCAATTTTACAGGCATTAGCAGAGCAAGGTCGTTTGGTTCGTTTACCCCAAAACAAGATCGGTACCTACAACAAGGCCAATAAAGCCTATATGGCCTTTGAGCAAGAACACGAGCGTGAGCCATCAACAGAAGAGCTGGCCGAACTGCTCGAGATGAGCGAGACCGAGATCAATAATATCTTTCAGAGCAATACCCGCCACACTTCGCTCGATGCACCTGTGCACGAAGCAGAGGATGTAGCCATGGGCGATCTACTCGAGGGTAGTGATGATACCGACGATGATGTAATGAAAGATTCTCTTCGCAACGAGATTCGTCGCGTTTTAAAATCGTTGTCTCCTCGTGAAGCAGAGATCGTGAATGCCTATTTTGGATTGGATGGAGAAAATGGTGTCACCATCGAACAGATAGGACAGAAATACGACCTTACCAAGGAGCGTATCCGCCAGATCAAAGAAAGGGCCATCAAGCGTCTCCAAAAAGCTCGCTACAGTAGCGCCCTCAAAGCTTATTTAGGGTAACTTCTGTACTGGCTTCTTTGAGGTAGAACAAATTGTCTGCTTTTGGGTTATTCTTGCATGCCTTTTCGGATAGTTTACATTCTCACTGCATTTCTTTTGGTGTCCTGCGAAAGGGATATTGAATTTACTCTCCTTGAGACTGAGCCTAAATTGGTGGTGGAGGCCAACATCGAGAATGGACAACCGCCGCTGGTCATTCTATCGAAGAGTTTACCCTTTTTTGACACGCTGCGGCCATCGCAATTAGCTACTTCTTTTATTACCGATGCCACAGTCTCTGTTACGCATAATGGCATCATATATCCGTTAAAAGGATATAGTACAATAGTGGCCGGACAATCGCTCGGCTTCCATTACACGGTGGATAGCAGCCAACCCTCGCTATTCTTACGAGGCGCACTACAGCAACGCTATGCACTCACCATTCGCTGGCAGGGTAGAACTTACCAAGCCCAAACCACCATACCCGAGCTGACCCGCAGGATCGATTCGATATTTTGGCGTCCGGCCCCGCCCGATAACCCGCCGGGTAAAGTTGCACTCTATGTACGAGCAACCGATCGGCCCGGTTTCGGAGATTACATTCGTTATTACACCCGACAAAACAACGGCCCATTTTTATCCGGCCTAAACTCTGTCTATGACGATCAGGTCATTGATGGAACCAGCTACGAGGTACAGGTTGAGCGGGGCATCATTCGCGACGGGCAACCCGAAGAGGGCTATAACTTTTTTAACCGCGGCGATACGGTTACTTTAAAGCTTTGTAATATAGACAAGGCTACCTATGATTTTTGGAGAACGGTAGAATTTAATTACGCCAGCATTGGCAATCCGTTTTCTTCGCCCACCAAGGTGTTGAGCAACGTATCCGGAAACGCTTTGGGGTATTTTGGAGGCTATGCAGCACAATTCCGTACTGTTATTATTCCCCGCTAATAATGCCCTAAATTTGCTGGCATCGCAACAATTAGTTGACTATGGAAACCAGCGAAAAAATTGCTTGTCTTATCATCGGCTCTGGCCCTGCGGGCTACACAGCCGCTATTTACGCCAGTCGGGCGGGTCTCAAACCCGTGCTTTACCAAGGCATTCAACCCGGTGGCCAGCTTACCATTACTACCGAAGTAGAGAATTATCCCGGCTACCCGGAGGGTATTCAAGGGCCGGAGATGATGGTTCACTTCGAAAAGCAAGCGGCCCGCATGGGGACCGATATTCGCTATGGATTGGCGACCAAGGTAGATTTTACCGGCCCTTTGCACAAGGTGCAGATCGATGATGAAAAATGGATAGAGGCTGCCAGCGTAATTATTTGTACCGGTGCCTCAGCTAAATGGCTGGGCCTGGAAAGCGAGCAGCGACTCAATGGTTTTGGCGTGAGCGCCTGTGCCGTATGTGACGGATTTTTCTTTAAGGGAAAAGAGGTGGCCATTGTGGGAGCCGGTGATACTGCGGCAGAAGAAGCCTTGTATCTTTCCAAGATATGCTCAAGAGTACATATGATCGTTCGCCGTGGTGAAATGCGTGCCAGTAAGGTGATGCAGGAACGTGTAAAAAATACCTCCAACATCACTATTTATTGGAATAGCGAAACAGACGAAATACTTGGTGATAAAAAAGTGGACGGCGTTCGCATCGTCAACAACCAGACGAAAGAGAAGACCGAAATTTCTGTAAGCGCATTTTTTGTGGCCATCGGTCATCAGCCCAATTCAGACATCTTTAAGCCCTGGCTCGATATGGATGAGGCGGGTTATATCAAAACGATAGCGGGTAGCAGCCGTACCAACCGAGAAGGGGTATTTGCGGCCGGTGACGTGCAAGACAAGATCTATCGCCAAGCGGTAACGGCGGCTGGCAGCGGTTGCATGGCAGCCCTCGATGCAGAGCGTTATCTGAGTGCCGCCGGCTTGCATTAGGACAGCAGCTAACTCATCAAATTCGCTGTTATGCCAACTGGTTTGCTGACGATCAAACTCGAGAACCTGCGTTTTTACAGCTTCCACGGCTTATATCCCGAGGAGCGCCGCCAGGGTGGAGAGTACCGGGTAGATGTGGAGGTCGATCACCGTTCTAGCGATCCAGCCTCCGTATTTGACATTGCTACGGGCCAATCGACACCCAACTCAGCACCATCAACCCCAATTACCGATCTGTCGCACACCATCGACTATGCGCTGTTGTTTGCGATCGTCAAAGAAGAGATGGACAGGCCTCGTGACCTGCTAGAAACACTTGCCATGTGCATTGCCGACAAAATAGCCACGGCGTATCCCTGCCAACGTATAGCCGTTGAGATCAAAAAATATACGGTTCCTATCAATGATTTTTCGGGTAACACCGCTATTCGGTACGAGTGGAAGAACTAGGGCGATCAGATCTTCTTGTTTTTCCAGCGTCCGCTTCGCACATATAGAAAAGAAGGGGTAAATAAGCAGATCCAATAGAGCCACTCGCTCATCCATCCGTAGGTGATGGGTAAGAAAAAATATTCGCAGACAACATAGATATAGGCGCAATAAAAAAGGATGGCCATGGCCTCTATGTAAAAAGTAATGCGAGTATTTCCCGAGGCGGTCACCGTATTGAGCATTATGGTAGAAAAAGACATCATTAGCAGTGCCAGCGTTACCACCCGTAATACCGGTAAAGATGCTTGGGTAAAGGCCTGGTCTTGTCCAAAGAGCGCAATAAAAGGCTCGGGAAACAAATTGAGCAGAATAGCTATGATCAAAATGCTACCGGCACTAAGTTGAATGATCTTTTTGATGAGCGGGATCACCTCGTCTTGTTTACCTTGTCCGATCAAATTACTTACCATGGCATTGGTCGTAGCGGCAAAGGCCCACGAAAAACATCCGAACAATCCAAATATGTTACGCATGATGTTAGAGACTTTCATCGCCATGGCACCGTGATGCTCAATGAGTAAAAAGAAATATTGCCAGCTGATGATACTGATCGCGTGCTGAAACATGAGCGGGGCCGAAACGGATAAGATCAGTTTGTTGTTCTCGGCATTGAACGAGAGATCGGAAAAAAGCTGAAATCGCTTAGCGATCCCCTTTCGGCGAATAACGGCATAGATCACGAACATGCCAATAAACTCCGAGAGCACCGAGGCGTAGGCCGCCCCTTCGAATCCTAGTTCCGGAAAACCGGCTACTCCGAAAATAAACAGGTAATCTAACAGTACATTCGACAATGTTTCGGCTAGCGTTCCTGCCACCAGGTAGCGGCTTTGGTTGGTGCCTACCAATAACGCATTGCGCAGCTGGTATACGTACAAGAACACAAGCCCCCAAATGCGGATCTGCAAAAAATCAAGGGCTTTTTCTAAAACGATCGGATCGCGCAAGATCAGACTGAAGATATAGGGCGTAAGCAAGTAGGTGGTAGCAATGCCTACAGCCGCCAGGGCCAATCCCAGCCAAACACCCTGGCTGAATAATTTTCCGATGTCCTCGGGGCGATTTTCGCCGGCTCTTCTGGCAATCAGCGTCTGTAACCCATTATTAAGCCCGTATCCGATGGCAGCAAAGATCAGGTAGTATACACCGGTGATGCCAGCCACGGCCAGGGCCATGCTGTCTTTTAGGTAATGTCCTAAAAAAATGTTGTTGATGACAAAATTCAGCTGGGGAATAAAAATGGCCATGCTGATAGGAAGCGCCATTCGTATGATTTGCCGGCGAGAATTCTCGAACTGGAGAGACGGATAAGAGGTAAGGGACATGCGTAGCTCGCAAACCTACGATAAATAAATTTTCTCTATTATTGCAGCAATGGAATCGATCGAAAAAGACGCAAATCTGCATCAACTTTTTACCTACGAGCCAACCGAGGTAGTGACTACGGAAACTGTTCTGGCACTTCAATTTGGCGACCGATACGCATCGTTTGCCCTCAAGGACCGACAGCAGGGCCAATTACTGGCCTTGGGATACCTTCGAATAGCTAATTGGGGACAGCCGGCTTTCGATCAACTGATGGGGATGATCGATAGATGGCTTACTCCGCAGCAAGGGGTGGAGATCGCTTTTGATATGGAGAATTTATCTATGCTTCCGGTGGCGGGGTACGAAGAAAAAAAACTGCAAGCGCTGCACCAATCTCTTTTTCCATTCAATAACACGGCTGTTTTTAAGACCGAAACAATGGCAGAGTGGCAGTTGCAACTAGGATACACATTGCCTGCGATACTGCTGCAAGGGTGCTTGTCTCGCTTTCCAGGTGCAAGAGTACGCCATGCATTTAAGCTGGCACTCGATAAGGCAGGGCAAAGCGGGGCTGCGGGTAAATTGCTCATCGATATCGGTATCGATACTTTTCGGGTATTGCTGCTAAAGAACAATCGATTGCAATTGTTTCAGAACTATCCCTATGCTACTCCTGCCGATGTGCTCTATTATATCCTCTCGGTATGCGAGGCCCAATTAGTGAGCCCTGCCGAGGTATCGGTAGTACTGACCGGCCTATTAGAGAAAGACTCAGCCTTATTCAAAGAACTGTGGCAGTACTTCGCTCATATCGAACTTCGTGAGGCCGAATTTATGGCGGACGATCTTCCCTTTCCACAGCATTATTTTACCACGCTTAACGACCTTTTGCTATGCGCATAATAGGAGGGGAACATGGGGGAAGACGATTTACGCCTCCTCCCCATATGCCTCATACCCGTCCCACAACGGATATTGCCAAAGAGGGTCTCTTTAATATGCTCCAGAATCGACTTGACTTTGACTCCATCAAAACACTTGATCTTTTTGGTGGTACGGGCAGCATTAGCTACGAGCTAGCTTCACGGGGCGTAACACAACTTACGATAGTAGAGAAAGATGCAACCATGCATCGGTTTATTTCACAAACGGTCGAAGCCCTCAAGCTAACCGGTTTTACTGTTGTTCGCTCCGATGTATTCAGATTTATAGCCCAGTGTACAGACTCGTTCGATTTTATTTTTGCTGGCCCCCCTTATGCACTCACCAGTATCGATGAATTGCCACGGCTGGTCTTTCAGCACGGATTGCTGGCACCAGGCGGTGTCTTTGTGCTGGAACATACGCCCCGAAATGATTACAGTCAATTTCCACATTACCAGCACCAGCGAAATTATGGTACCACGGTCTTTAGCTTCTTCGTAAATTAGCATCAACCGATGGTCTATCATTTTTTTTTACGCTCCTTCAGAATCTTTCTGTTGCCACTATCGCTTTTGTACTGGCTGATCGTTTTATTTCGTAATTGGCTTTTCGATAAACAGCTACTACGCACCGCTCAGTTTGGTATGCCCCTGATAACCGTTGGCAATCTGGCCGTGGGGGGTACCGGCAAATCGCCTATGATCGAGTATTTGGCCGCTCTATTACATTCCGATTTTAAGGTGGCGGCCCTAAGCAGAGGCTATCGCAGACGTACCCGCGGATATGCGCTGGCCTCAACTTCTTCTACCGCTTTAGAGATAGGGGATGAGCCCCTGGCCTTATACCGAAAATTTCCAGACATGGCCGTAGCCGTGGGTGAGGAGCGTTTGCTCGCCATCCCCGAGTTGTTGCACGATCGGCCCGAGACTGAGGTCATTTTGTTGGATGATGCTTTTCAGCACCGTTCTATTGAAGCCGGCCTTTCAATACTGCTTACCGAGTATGCCAATTTGTTTACCCGTGATTTTTATTTGCCCACCGGCGATCTGCGCGATTTAAAAAGTAGATATAAGGCAGCCAGCATGCTGGTAGTAACCAAGTGTCCGGCCACCCTGAGCGAGTTACAGCGCTCTTCTATCATAAAAGAGCTGGCCCCTGTTGCCGGACAACCTGTTTTTTTTACATCGCTTGCTTATGGGACGCCCTATCATCTTACCAGTAAAGAAAAATTCACATTGACCGGAAAAGAAGAGGTCTTACTGGTCACAGGCATTTCGAATCCAAGGCCATTGAAAGAATTTATCGAGGCGCATTCTGCTACCTATCAGCAATTGACCTACAGGGATCATCATATTTTTACCATCGAGGACTTTAAGGATATCTTGGCTGAGTTCGAGCAGTTACGTTCGGGTAACCGCCTGTTAGTGACCACCGAAAAAGATGCCGTACGTTTGGAGAAGTTCAGTTCCGAAATTGCAGCACTGCCTTGGTATGTTCTTCCGATAGAACATCGGTTCTTATTCGACGAAAAAGACCGTTTCGATCAATCAATTAGAAATTATATTCAACATTTTCAACGACCACCGCTCTGACATGGGAAGAAAAAACAGCAAGAAAAAGCAGCAGCAACGCAAGCATCACCCCACATCGGTGGCGCAGGTGGTCAAAGGAACGCTCGAACTGACCAGATCGGGGATGGGCTATGTTTTGGTCGACCAACTTGAAACCGACATTATGGTCAGGCCCGGCGATCTGCACACCGCTCTCCATGGAGACCTGGTAAAGGTGGCCATCAAAGAAAGAAAGACCAATGGCAGAATGCAGGGGGTCGTAAAGGAAGTTATCAAGCGTAAGCGAAATGAATTTATCGGGCAGCTACAAATGGGAAATGGCTTTGCCTTTTTTGTAGCCGAGACCGATAAGCCAATGCCAGATATCTTTATTCCCAAGCAGCTTTTACAGGGTGCAGGTCACGGCGATCGGGTAGTGGTAAAGGTCATTAAGTGGGCCGATGGTGCAGATAAGCGACCGATGGGAGAGGTGATGACCCTTTTAAAAGAAGAGGACATGAACGATGCGGCCATGAAAGAGATATTGCTGGAGGCTGGTTTTCCTCTTTCTTTTAGCGATGAGGCCATTGAAGAGTCGGCTCGTTTGCCTGAAACTATTACCCCCGACGAGATAGCCAAACGAAGGGATTGCCGATCGGTGCTCACTTTTACCATCGATCCGGTAGATGCCAAGGATTTTGATGATGCTATTTCTTTTCAGCAGCTTCCGAACGGATGGTTCGAGATCGGCGTACATATTGCCGACGTAAGTCATTATGTGGAGGCGGGTACGGTACTGGATGCCGAGGCTTATGCCAGAGCTACCTCGGTTTACCTGCCCGATCGGGTCAACCCCATGCTCCCGGAGCATATCTCTAATGTATTGTGTTCGTTACGCCCGTTGGAAGAGAAACTAACGTTTTCTACCATTTTTACAATAACCCCCACAGGCGAGATCAAGGAGCAGTGGATCGGAAGAACCGTTATTTATTCCGATCACCGGTTTACCTACGAAGAGGTACAAGCCATTATCGAGGAACAAAATGGGCTCTATGCCAAAGAGGTATTGCAGCTTAATCAGTTGGCTCGGTTATTTAGATCACAGCGTTTTAAGCAGGGGGCCATTAATTTTTCATCGCAAGAGGTACGCTTTAAGCTCAACGAAAAGGGAGATCCTATTGGCATTATGGTAAAGGAGAGCAAAGAGTCGCACCAGCTGATCGAAGAATTTATGCTATTGGCCAAACGGACCGTAGCTGCCTTTATCGCTGATCAGAAAGTAGATCAAAAGCCTATTCCGTTTCCCTATCGAATTCACGACGATCCCGATGAGGAGAAACTGATTCCCTTTGTCGATTTTGCCAGAAAGTTCGGTCATTCGTTCGATCGTTCCAGTCCAGAAGCCATTGCGGCATCGTTCAATCAGCTATTACAAGATGTAAAAGGTCGACCCGAGCAGCATGTGCTGGAGCAGCTGGGTATTCGCACTATGGCCAAAGCTCGTTACACAGCGGAAAATGTAGGACACTATGGGCTGGGATTCGAAAATTACTGTCACTTTACCTCTCCCATTCGCCGCTACCCCGATGTGCAGGCCCACCGAATACTATTCGATGTCTTGCAAAAGAGGGTGGTGCCCGATAAAAAACTGGAAGAAAAATGTAAGCATACCAGTGAGCGAGAACGCGCCGCCATGGAGGCAGAACGGGCGGCCAACAAGTACAAGCAGGTACAATACATGAAGAATTATGTGGGCGAAGAGTTCGAAGGTATAATTAGTGGTGTGGCGCATTTTGGTTTTTGGGTCGAGACCATCGAGCATAAATGCGAAGGGTTGGTCAGCGTGGTGTCGCTGTCAGATTACGACGATTTTCGACATATTGAAACCGATTACTGTTTACTGGGCATGCGAACCGGAAGAAAGTTTCGCATGGGCGATAAGGTATGGATCAAGGTAATCGCTGCCAATCTTACTAAACGCCAGCTGGATTATGAGTGGGTGGTGGCGGGAGAGCTCTCTGCCAAAAAATCGAGTGCCAAATTGCCTAAAACCAAGAAATGAGTCTTATTTTGGGCTATGCATTCCTTTAGTGATCTATCGGTTCTTTTTAACGAGAGATTCTCTGCCAAACAGTTTCCTGCTCAACCGGCTGGCTTGTACGAGGCTACTGACTATTTTTTACAAATTGGCGGTAAGCGTATTCGGCCTGTTCTTTGTTTGTTGGGTAATGAATTATTCGACGAGATCAGACCTGATGCCTGGTCTGCCGCCACGGCCGTAGAACTCTTTCACAACTTTACCCTTATTCACGATGATATGATGGATAAGGCCCCTCTGCGAAGAGGGGTTGCTACCGTTCATACCCGCTTTGGTGAGAATACGGCATTGCTTGCCGGAGATGTAATGATGATACAAGCGTATCACTGGCTTAGCAAGATAAGCGGAGCCTCTCAGCCATTATTGCTGCCCCTATTCAATCGCACCGCCACCGAAGTCTGTGAAGGACAACAGCTCGATATGGACTTTGAACTTCGAACCGACGTTCAGCTCGATGAGTATCTGCACATGATCAAGTTAAAAACCTCTGTGCTCTTGGCCTGCGCCTTACAAATGGGAGCCATTATTGGCGGTGCCGGGCAGCGTAATCAAGAATTGATCTATTCGTTTGGCTTGCAGCTGGGGCTTGCCTTTCAGGTACAAGATGATTATTTGGATGCTTTTGGAGATCCGGAAAAATTCGGAAAGCAGGTGGGTGGCGATATTTTGGCCAATAAGAAAACCTTTCTGCTCATACATGCGATCCAAACAGCCTCACCGGAAGATAAGCAAACGCTGTTATCGTTGCTTCAATCCAATCCACCGGATAAAGTGGCTCAGGTACTTGCCATTTACAGAAACTGTGGAGTAGACCAGTGGGCACTCTCTTTAAAACAACAGTTTTTAGATAAGGCTTTGGATAACCTGGAGCAAATTGCCGTATTGACCGCACGCAAGGAACCCCTTCGGGATTTAGCGGCCTACCTAATTCAACGTGACGTTTAATTTTATAAATATTGCCTATGTGGTCTTCTTTACTTAGAAAAAAATCAATTGAGTCCATTCGTGCCACTCACGAAAAAGAGGCTGCGCAGGGTTCTTCGCTAAAGAAAGTGCTGGGCGTAAAAGATCTGACTTTTTTGGGAATTGCTGCCGTGATCGGCGCCGGTGTTTTTTCTACTATCGGGGGAGCCGCTTATCATGGCGGGCCCGGCATCTCCTTGCTATTTATCATTACAGCCATTACCTGTGGTTTCTCTGCACTATGTTATGCAGAGTTTTCTAGCCGTGTACCGGTAGCGGGCAGTGCCTATACCTATTCGTACGTCACATTCGGAGAGTTGGTGGCCTGGATCATTGGGTGGGCATTGATCTTAGAATATGCCATTGGTAACATTGTGGTTGCCATTTCGTGGAGCGGATATTTTAATAACCTCTTGGTTCATATATTCAATATTCATCTTCCTGATTGGATGCTTGTCGATCCCGTTACGGCTGCCAATGCCTACCGAGAGGCTACTATAGCATTACAAAGTGGTACCGTTACCGATGCCGGTTTACTCTCTTCGTATCGTTTTGCCATTGAGGCGTACCAGCAAGCACCTGTCGTTGGTTCATTCAAGGTATTTTTTAATCTACCTGCCTTTGTGATCGTAGCTCTAATTACCTGGTTGGCATACACTGGTATTAGCCAGAGTAAAAAGTCGGCTAATGCGATGGTGATCTTTAAAGTGCTGGTCATTTTATTTGTGATCGGAGCCGGAGCCTTCTATGTTGACACCAATAATTGGATGCCCTTTATGCCCAATGGATTTTCGGGCGTTCTAAAAGGGGTATCCGCTGTTTTCTATGCCTATATAGGGTTTGATGCTATCTCTACCACAGCCGAGGAGTGTAAAAATCCGCAGCGTGATATGCCAAGGGGGATGATCTATTCACTTTTGATCTGTACCGTACTCTATATTCTGATCGCCTTGGTATTGACCGGTATGGAGAGCTACGAGTCCTTTAAGGGTATCAGCGATCCTCTTGCCTTTG
>CANGTM010000034.1 GCA_947456825.1 Chitinophagaceae bacterium | reverse complement strand
ATCTGCGCATCCATTTGAAACTGGGAGCTCATGTTAAAATCAAAGCCTCCATTACGACGTGCTCGCTCGGGCAACGTGGGGTTTTTTATATTTTGTCCCTGATATCCCGCCAAAAAATCTACGAATCCAGCCGGCTTTATATCGATCTTTACCTTCCCATCAGGGCCCACACCCATTATCCGATTGTACCAATCGTTACTCACCCTGAACCGGGGTCGATCTAGCCGCCTGTTCATGGCGTTGAGCATCGAGGCTCTCTTTCTAAAATACTCGACTTCGTCTTCACGCCCCTTTAGCCGTAGAAATTCCTCCATGGAAAAAGAGGCAGGTGCTCGGTAATACTGGTTACCGATCATCTCGGTGCTGTAGTAGCGTCTGGTAATTGGATCGTACTCGACCCTTCTTCTTACTATGGATGTATCTCGGAGATCAAACCCTTGAGATCTACGTTGCAAATAAGGACTGGCATAGCGATCGTAGAGGGGAAAGCGAAGCGTATCGGTACGCATTGTCTCGGCTCCCGCCGAAAGAGAAAACACCCACGTGGCGATCCATAGAAAAAAGGGCCCAACAATATTTGCTGCAAAACGAATCAAACTGCTCTGGTAGTTAGTTTTGGAACGGACTACAGTGAACGAAGCGTTAGCTTGATCAACTCTTCTGCTCCCAGGTCCGGGTGGTTTTTGAGCACCTTTTCAAGGGCGGGTGAAGCCACTTGTCTGGAGATGCCCAAGGCCATCAGAGCATTTAACGAATCTTGATGCAAAGTATTGTTTATCAGAGCAGAATTATTTAGTTCAAGGGGATGCTTGGCTAACTTATCCTTGAGCTCCAACACCATCCGCTCTGCCGTCTTTTTCCCAATTCCCTTGATGGCTTCCAATGACCGGGTATCCCCCCTTAAAATAGCTGCTGCCAATTCTTCGGGCTTCATGTACGAGAGCATCACCCTGGCGGTGCTGGCCCCGATGCCCGAAACGCTTATAAGCTGTTGAAATATATCCCTTTCGGAGAGATCAAAAAAGCCAAAAAGTAGATGAGCATCCTCTCGAATCAGTAAATGCGTATACAACATTCCCTCCGAAAGCGACTCGATCTTAGAGTAAGTATTTAAACTTATGTTTACTTCGTAACCTACACCGCCAACTTCAATCCAGACCTGTGCGGGCGTCTTTTGAATGAATTTTCCTCTCAAGAAACTGATCATACTGCAAGGTAAGAAGCCAGGCCTGCTTTACCTTAACTTTGTTCAATTTTTCAACCCATTAGCATGCACAGCAAGATCCAAGCGGCCATTACCGCAGTGGGCGGGTATGTTCCCGAAGATAAACTCACCAATTTCGACCTCGAAAAAATGGTCGACACCAACGATGAATGGATACGGACCCGCACCGGCATTTCAGAGAGAAGAATACAAAAAGAAAAAGGCAAAGCCACCTCAGATATGGTGGTACCTGCCGTGCTTGAACTCTGTAAAAAAAGAGGCATCAGCCCCGATGAAATAGAGTGCCTGATCGTGGGTACCGTAACCCCTGACATGGTCTTTCCGTCTACTGCAAACTTGGTCTGTGCCAAGATAGGTGCCACTCGGGCCTGGGGATTCGATCTCTCTGCAGCTTGTTCCGGTTTTTTATTTGCCCTGGCGCAAGGAACAGCACTCATCGAAAGCGGCCGCTACAAAAAAGTGGTGGTGTGCGGTGCCGATAAAATGAGTTCGATCGTCGATTACCAAGACAGAGCCACGTGTATCATATTTGGTGACGGGGCCGGAGCTGTTTTACTCGAACCTGATACAAGCGGATACGGGATCATGGACAGCATCTTGCGTACCGATGGAACCGGAGCTAACTACCTGCACATGAAAGCAGGCGGATCGCTTCGTCCTGCCAGCGCAGAGACGGTCGCCAATCGCGAGCACTACGCCTACCAAGAAGGACAAGCCGTATTTAAGTTCGCCGTAAAAGGAATGGCAGATGTAAGTGCAGAGTTGATGGAGAGAAATAACCTGAGCGGCGATGATATTGCCTGGCTCGTACCGCACCAGGCTAACCTTCGCATCATCGATGCCACGGCCAACCGCATGGGACTTACCACCGACAAGGTCATGATCAATATTGAACGCTACGGCAACACTACGGCAGCTACCATTCCCTTATGTTTGTGGGAGTGGGAATCAAAACTTAAAAAAGGAGATAACATAATTCTGGCGGCTTTTGGCGGAGGATTTACCTGGGGTGCCATTTGGTTAAGATGGGCCTATGACTTCAATGCATAATTTCTTCTATGAAAAAAAATACGACATCAAAAGGCTGGGGATCCGTAGCCGTCCATGGCGGACATCGGCCCGATGCAGCGCATGCGCACCTGACCCCGATCTATGCCAGCAGCACCTATGTATTCGATAGTGCAGAGCAAGGCATGCATCGTTTTACCGGACAAGAGCCTGGATATATCTATGCGCGTTGGGGTAACCCTACCGTTACCGAAGCCGAGGAGAAGATCGCATTGCTTGAGACCTATGGACTAAACCTGGAGGCCAAAGGGATCTTGCACGCATCGGGTATGGCGGCTATTACAACGCTGTTAATGAGTACGCTTAGCCAGGGCGATAAAATCCTTTCTCACTTTTCGCTTTATGGAGGCACCGACGAACTGGTGCATCGCATCTTACCGCGTTTCGGTATCAGTGCGGTCATAGGCGATCTGCGCGATCTCGATCGAGCCGAAGAGTTATTGAAATCGGATCGCTCCATCAAGATGCTCTATCTCGAGACCCCGGCTAATCCTACGTTGCAGTGCGTAGATCTGGCCGCCCTTTGTGCGCTGGCCAAAAAATATAATTGCCTGGTGGCATGCGATAATACGTTTGCCACGCCCTACCTGCAGCAACCACTCGCACACGGTGCGGATTTTGTTATTCACTCCACTACCAAATTCCTCAACGGGCACGGTACCGCCATTGGAGGCATCTTGATCGGTAAAGATGTGGAACGCATGAAAACGTCGATCGGAAAATTCTTTCGCACCACCGGAGCTTGTGCCAGCCCCTTTGATGCTTATCTGTTAACGCAAGGCATCAAAACCCTTGAGGTCAGAATGGACAAACATTGCGCCAATGCCGAGCAGATCGCAGCTTTTCTTGACCAGCATGCGGCCGTGGCGCGCGTAAATTATACAGGACTATCTTCTCATCCCGACCATGTAATTGCATCGAAACAAATGCGTCATGCCGGAGCACTACTCAGCTTTGAGTTAAAGAATGGATTACAAGGCGGTATCGATTTTATGAATAAACTTCAACTCTGTGTACGGGCTGTATCGCTAGGCACCTGTGATACGCTACTCTCACATCCTGCCTCGATGACACACTTTAGTGTTCCTAAAGAAGAAAAAGAAAAATATGGCATCACCGACGGACTGATTCGAATGCATGTGGGCATCGAAACAGCGGCAGATATCATTGCTGACCTTGATCAAGCTTTACAGTAACGACCTTGACAACCAATATCACCATACGACCTGCCTCGCGACAAGATTGTCCAAGGCTGCTACAATTGATTCAAGAGCTGGCCGATTACGAAAAAGCGCCACACGAAGTAACAGTAAGCCCGGCTCATTTCGCCGAGAGTGGTTTTGGGGAAAATCCCGTTTGGTGGGCCTTTGTAGCAGAAGACGAGAACGGGATACACGGTTTTGCACTTTACTATGTCCGCTACTCTACCTGGAAAGGACAGTGCCTTTATCTTGAAGATATCATTGTGACCGCCACCATGCGAGGTAAGGGGATTGGAGCAGCGCTCTTCGAGACCATCCTGCAAGAGGCCAAAGAAAAGAAAATGGCTAGGGTGTGCTGGCAGGTACTGGACTGGAACGAACCGGCCATCCACTTTTACAAAAAATACAACGCCAGCTTTGATCCGGAATGGCTTAATGGTACCATTGAACTACACCCCGATTAAAGGTTGGGCGCGATAAAGGCGTTAGCCATTAACCAACACAAGCCACCACCGATTCCTTGTTGATCTTCTGAATGAGTCCCTGCAACACCTTGCCGGGTCCAACTTCCGTAAACTGCGTGGCTCCATCAGCGACCATCGATTGAATGCTTTGGGTCCATTTAACAGGCCCTGTTAGTTGATTGATCAGGTTGTGTTTTATCTCCTCTGCATCCATAACGGCCTTGGCCACTACATTCTGATACACCGGACAGATGGGTTGATAAAAAGTAGCGGATTGAATAGCGGTCTTGAGAATCTCCTCGGCAGGTTTCATGAGTGGCGAGTGAAATGCACCACCCACCGGCAATACGAGCGCTCTTTTAGCACCGGCCTCTTTGAGGGCAACGCATGCCTTCTCGATTCCGGCCACCGAACCACTGATCACCAACTGTCCGGGACAATTATAATTGGCAGGTACTACCACCTCTTGAATAGAGGCACAAACCTCGGCCACTTTTTCGTCGGCCAGGCCAAGTATAGCGGCCATGGTACCGGGTTGTTGCTCGCAAGCAAGTTGCATCGCTTTGGCGCGAGCAGCTACCAAGTGCAAGGCATCTTCGAAACTGAGTACACCAGCCGCTACCAGCGCAGAAAATTCGCCGAGTGAATGACCGGCTGCCATATCAGGCTTAGCTTGCTCGATACTCTTGTACGCTACAACCGAATGTAAAAAGATGGCAGGTTGCGTTACATCGGTGCGACGAAGATCTTCCTCACTTCCCGAGAACATGATATCCGACAAACGGAAACCCAGCAGTTCGTTAGCCTGCTCCATGATTTTTTTTGCAAAGGCCGATTGTTCATAAAAGTGCTTGGCCATACCCGGAAACTGAGCGCCTTGTCCGGGAAAAACAAATGCATGCTTCATAGCAAGAGAGAAATTAGATTAGATTAAGATAGTGTAGGTGATACTAGTTTAACTTTCCGCCGATCAGACGCATAAATTCACTGCGGGTAGAGTTCTTATGAAATTCACCATCAAAAGCGGATGTGGTGGTGACAGAATTCTGTTTTTGCACGCCACGCATCATCATACAAAGATGCTGCGCCTCGACCACCACAGCTACCCCCAATGGATTAAGGGTTTCCTTGATGGCATCTTTGATTTGAATGGTGAGCCTTTCCTGCACCTGCATACGCCTGGCAAACACATCGACCACACGAGCTACTTTGCTAAGCCCAGTGATCCAGCCATTGGGAATATAGGCCACGTGTGCTTTACCGAAAAAGGGCAACATATGATGCTCGCACATGCTAAACACCTCAATATCCTTCACCACGATCATCTCACTGACATCTTCGTGAAACTTGGCTGAATTCAAGATGGCCTTGGCATCGAGCTGATACCCTTGCGTCAGGAACTGCATGGCCTTGGCCACCCGCTCGGGAGTTTTAAGCAGCCCTTCCCGCTCGGGATCCTCACCTAACCAAGCAATGGCCTCTTTGTAATTTTTAGTGAGCGCCGAGGTGGCTTTCTCATCATACTGTTCGGATTTGTGGTAGGCCATAATTAGTTTTTTATTGGGCGGGATACTCGACAAAATTGCGGGGCGTTTCGTACAAACGTATCTGAAGATCCTGCTTAGAGTCGATATGTGGTCGCAGTAAATCGTAAATAACGATAGCGATATGCTCAGCCGTAGGATTAAGGTCCTTGAACTCTTGGGTATCAAGGTTAAGATTACGATGATCGAAGCGTTCTACGACCTGTGCTTGTACCAGATCGCTGATCCACTTCATGTCGACCACATAACCGGTGACCGGGTCAGGTTCACCGGTTATCTTTACGATCAACTCGTAGTTGTGTCCGTGATAATTGGGAAGCGCGCATTTACCAAAGACTTTTTCATTTTGCGCAGCAGACCAATCGGGACGGTAGAGCCTGTGAGCAGCATTGAAATGCTCTTTTCTATAAACGGCAACTCGTTTTGACATAGTAAAGTGGTAAACTTCTTACGGACGTACTTTAAACAATCCAACGAACGATAAGTTCGAAACTTGTTTAAAGTTAAGGGAATTTATCCCCATAATACTCAACATATATTTTGGGGGTCTCGACCAGCTTTAAACAATGAAGCTGTACCCGAGAGGGCAGTGCAGGCACCAGCTCATTCCAAATGCCGATCACCAAATTTTCGATAGAACACAATTTCCCTTGCATGAAGTCTACATCCAAGTTCAGATTACGATGATCGAGTTTTTCGATTATTCGCTCCTTGACAATGACACTCAGCTTCTTGGCATCGAATATAAACCCGGTAGCAGGGTCGGGAATTCCCTTGACCGTCACGAATAACTCAAAATTATGACCATGCCAGTTGGTGTTGGCGCATTTACCAAAGACCTCATCGTTTTGTTCGGGAGTCCAGTCGGGATTATAGAGACGATGTGCAGCGTTAAAATGCTCGATACGGGTTAAGTAAACCATGCTTTACTTTTAGCTCCCGCACAGCATTGGGCGGAGGGAGGGGTGAAGGGCAAAGTTAATGACATTCAGCTAATTTTACAGGCATGAATTGTTTGATCGCAGCCGCTACGCCCATCGAGATCGCTCCATTGCTGCATGAATTACCCAAGGGGATAAGAACAGATATGGAGATAGATGTGCTGATCACCGGCATTGGGCTTATGGCCAGCACGTTCGCCTTGCAAAAACAGATCTCGATCAAAAGACCTGACTTGATCATACAAGCTGGTGTGGGTGGATGTTTCGATCGAAAGATCGCACTAGGCACTGTGTTGGCCATCGGACAAGATTGTGTGGCGGACCAAAGTGTAGTGGAGCTAAAAAAACTAAAAACACTTTTTGATCTGCAACTGGTGCCAGCCGATCAATTCCCGTACAAAAAAGGATGGCTGATCAACCCATGGAAGGGATTTAGTAAGCTGAAACTGCCCAAAGTCAATGCCATTTCGGTCAATGAGATCACTACAGACCCGCGGCGTGAGAGGCAGTATAAGAAATTATTCGCTCCTGTCATAGAATCCATGGAAGGTGCTGCGCTGCATTATGTATGCCTGATGGAGCAAATTCCTTTTTTACAACTACGCAGCGTGAGCAACTATATAGCAGAAAGAAATAAAAAGAACTGGAAACTTTCGGAGGCTGTCACTCACTTAAATAAGGCGCTGCTGCAGACATTACAAAAACTATGAAGATCAGCATCGGTTTTTCTCCCTGTCCTAATGACACCTATGTATTTGATGCCCTGGTCAACCAGCTAATCGATACACAGGGACTCGAGTTTGAACTATATATCGAAGATGTAGAAACACTGAACGAATGGGCCCTGGAGGGGCGTCTGGATGTAACCAAGCTAAGTTTTCCGGCCTTATTCGCCACGCAGGGCAACTACCGCTTGCTAGACAGTGGCGCAGCACTCGGCAAAGGCGTTGGCCCCCTACTGGTCTCCAAAGAAGACCAAGGCATGGATCCTTCACTGATAAACAATAGTACCATAGCCTTACCCGGTCAACATACCACGGCTCACTTTCTTTTTTCGATGGCTTTTCCCAACGCATTGAAAAAAGAATTTATGCTTTTTGCTGACATAGAAGAGGCTGTATTGTCGGGCCAGAACACCCTGGGCGTACTGATCCACGAGAACCGCTTTACCTACGCGGCAAAAGGATTACACAAGATAATGGACTTGGGCACCTATTGGGAGCAGCAAACAGGTGTCCCTATTCCTTTGGGAGGTATTGCCATCAAAAAGTCGCTGGCCGAATCGAAGGGCAATGTCATACAACGATTGATCGCCGAAAGTCTGCTAAAAGCAAGGCAGCAACATACGATAAGTGAATTTGTAAGAGCACATGCGCAAAGCATGAAGCCCGAGGTCATGCAGCAACATATAGATCTCTATGTAAATGACTACACGCTTTCGCTTGGTAGCGATGGCAAAAAGGCCATTCGTATGTTATTCGAGGTGTATCAACGATTACAGGCAGGCGAGGTTACTGAAGCGCTTCGCAATGAGAACAACTCTCCTTTCAACGAGTGGCTGTTAGAACCAGAGGCATGATCAGGTATTACGATCTTTTAAGGCGGCACCATACACTTGTAAGCAACGTTCCCTTGCCAACTCGTGCTTCACAATGGGCGCAGGATAATTCAACGATTCAAATTCAGGTACCCAGTGGCGGATATACCGAAGTTCCGGATCAAATTTTTTCGTCTGAATATAAGGATTGAAGACCCTGAAATAAGGAGCCGCGTCACAACCTGAACCCGCGGCCCACTGCCAACCCCCATTATTGGCGGAGAGATCAAAGTCAAGTAATTTCTTGGCAAAATACGCTTCGCCCCATCGCCAGTCGATCAATAGGTGCTTGGTCAAAAACGAAGCCACGATCATACGAACCCGGTTATGCATAAACCCGGTTTGATTCAGCTCGCGCATACCAGCATCTACAATAGGATAGCCGGTGAGCCCTTGACACCAAGCCTCGAACTCAGCCTCATTGTTGCGCCAGACAATCCGATCATATACGGGCTTAAAACTCGAGGCTACCACCTGCGGAAAATGCCAGAGGATCATCTGATAAAAATCGCGCCAGATAAGCTCCGATAAATAACTCTCGTTAAGCGCACCCGCTTCACGGGCCAAGGTCCTAATGCTGAGCGTACCAAAGCGGAGGTGCACGCTTAACCTCGAAGTGCCAGGCACTGCCGGAAAATCGCGTTGCTCTTTGTAACGCGTTATGGTATTCTTATCCCACTGCATCGGTGGAAAAGCAGTAGTAGTAAGGCTAAATCCCATTTGTGGTAAAGACGGCATGTCGAGTGCCGATTGCTTGTAAAAAGACCCCATGAGTTTCTCTGATCCAAATGAACGCAACTGCGCAGCGGTTACAGCAGCACGCCACTTTCTGGAATAAGGCGTGAATATCGTGTAAGGCAATCCATCGTCTTTTACCACTTCTGATTTTTCGAATATTACCTGATCTTTTACCGAATTAAATTCGATGGAACGGCTGGCAAAAAAATCAGCCATCTGTGCATCTCGCTTTCTGGCATAGGGTTCGTAATCATTATTGGTGTAGACAGCTTTGATATCATACTCGTTACACAGCTCCGCAAAAACCTTGTCTACAAAACCATGCCGTACAATAAGCGTACTGTCAGCTGCCACCAATTGCTGTTGAAGTGAGAGCAGTGATTGGTGAATGAAGCTCACCCGGGCATCCGCGGGGTCATCCAGCTCGTCGAGAATGGATCGGTCAAAAATAAATAAGGGCAGAACAGCGTGATCGCTCTTCAAAGCCTGAAAAAGCCCTGCATTGTCTTGCAGACGAAGATCTCGGCGAAACCAAAAGACCGAAACAGGATGTTTCATGTCCGTAATACAAACTAAACGGATAATGGTTGGCCTAAGGCAGACAAAAATGCCTTCCTACAAGCACGCTACAAGAGGTCTTTACGCCAGGCGTAAAATGACCGCGGAAAACTAGGGACTACCCCAGTCGAATAAGCCCATACTTAAGTGCGAACAAAGCCAATCCGGCCAAATTGCGGCTTCCGGTCTTGATCCTGATTCTGTCTCGGATACTTTCTATGGTACGCGGGCTCAGGGATAAAGAAGAAGCAATATCGCGCGTACTTTGCTCTTGGCAGATCAGACGCAATACAGCCACTTCCTTTTCTGTAAGTGTGGGCTGAGACCGAAGTGCGCTTACCGAAATTGGCCTGAATACCGATTCGAGCTCTTTAACGTCACCTGACTCAGAAAAAAAATAACCCTGACTTACCACCATTCGAATAGCCGTCTCCACCTCTGCTAATTCAGATGACCTCGATAAAAATCCATTGGCGCCGGCTTTAGACAACTTCTCCGCCAGTGATGGATCAAGCTCGTATCCCAAAAGAAGAACCTTAGCGTCAGGTGCGGCCTTCCTAATCTGCAATAGCGTATCGAAACCCCTACTCATAGGCAGATCAAGGTCTAAAAAGATAACATCGGGTTGAAGGGTTTCCAGCAGCCCAAATAACTCGGGTGCTGAATTGGATTCACCAACGATTCTAATATCAGCCGTATGCTGAATAGCAGCCCTAAGGCCAACCCTAAAGATGTCAAACTCATCGGCAACAACTACGGTAATGGGAGTGGTATGCATATACAAAAATTTTGTAGATGCAAATTCAGTTATCGAATCGCTTAAAAAAAGAGTAAAAACCCTAAAAATTCGGGCTTCGGAAAATACGGTCGATGACCCCGGCATCTAGCCATTTAACGGATCAGCCGATTGCGGAGGGCATAAGCAACCAGCGAGATACTGGAGCTTACGCCGGCCTTTATTTTGAGATGATAGCGAATATTTTCGACCGATTTGACACTCAAAAAAATCCGGTCCGCAATTTCTTGTGTCTTGCATCCATCCGCCAGAAGTTCAAGCACTCGTATCTCGTTCTTCGACAAACGCAGGGCATCGACGGGAGTACCCAAATTCTTACGGCGAAGGCGCGTCAGCAATGCCCGACTCACCAGTTCATTGAAGAAGATATCGTTCTCGGCAACGGCCAAAATGGCCGCCGCGGCCACATCATCTTCCGATTCCCTTGGCAAAATAGCATTTACCCCTGCGTCCAAAAGTTCCTTGGACTGTGAAAGGTCATCAGACGAAGACAAAACGATCACTTTTAAAAGCGGGTAGCGAATTTTCCTTTGCTCGATAAAAGAAAGAAAATCAAAACCCTTCAAGTTCAATCCCACCAACAGAATATCAGGAGTAGAGCGATGCAACGCCTGCACAAGATCTTGCACCTCTGCCACGTCCCACAAGGCACTAATGCCCTTCTCCTTGCCAAGTGCTTCCAAAACTCCTCTCCTAAAATATAACTGATGATCGGCCAGACCTACCTTGATCATTCTACTCATTTAAATAGGTTGACAATTTCCATTATTAAATCCATAATTCCACTTCAGACATTTAATGAATTTTTTGTAGTTCTTTTTCTACAAACAAGACAAATTCAATCAAAAGTTTTCAAAATAAAAATGTGCGATTCATCAGTAAAATGAAAACACTAAAGCTAATTTCAATTATCAATTCGAATAACTATAGATGAGTAGTCTAACTCAAATAAGCATTATTAACTAGAAAACAATTTAAAAAAGCTGAATTGCAAAATGAAGAAACATACCTGATGACCCTAGGCCTAATACAGGTAATCATAGTAGTGACTGGACTTCTCTATTTTAAACGGTTGCGAAAAGAAAGTGAACTACAACTGAAACAACAGACACTATTGGCCAAGGAGCAGTCCATGAAAAATTTAGCAGAGGAACTGCATGATAACATAGCCCCATCGCTACTGCTTACTAGATTACAACTAGAGCATGAAACCAAGCAAAACGCGAGCAGTGGCCTACAAGAATCCATAGCCAATATTGACACTACACTTGAACAGATCAGACAGATGGCTACCCTGCTGCACCCCTCGTGCTTATCGCAGCTGAGCTTACCGGAAGCTACCAAGAGTCTGTTGTGTCAACTGAGAAAATATCGCAACATAAAGACCACTCTGACTATAGAGTCTGCGTTTTGCATACATGAACAAGAGAAGGAAGTCTCTCTTTTCCGCTTCATGCAAGAGGCTATTCAAAACCTAATAAAACATGCTCAAGCCACCGAGGTGAATGTCTGCTTTAAAAGCGACGATCGATTTCTTTATATCTACATAAAAGACAATGGAATTGGGTTTAATATCAAAACCGTTCAAAGAGGATCCGGACTTTATAACCTGCAGCAACGAGCACAATCGCTTCGGGGACAATGTACCCTACTGTCGAGACCGGGACATGGCACACATATTCATCTTCAAATCCCTAAATAAACACCTATGATAACCACCGTACTGGTAGACGATCATGTAATGATCAGAAAGGCATTGGCCGAACAAATTGACAGCATGGCCTACGCAAAGGTCATTGCCCAATTCTCGAACGGAAAAGAATTGACATCCGCTTTGGAAGAAGGGCTCGAACCCGACCTAATCATATTAGACCTCAACATGAAAGAAATGAACGGGATCGAAACCTCCCGTTGGCTAAAACAGAATCGTCCCGATTGCAAAGTACTGATCTTGACGATGTTCGAGACGGAATTTACCCTGGTACAAATCCTAAAGGCCGGAGCAAGGGGCATCATCCATAAATCGGCCAGGAGTACTGAGCTAAAAACAGCCATCGAAAATATCGTCAACGACGGATTCTATTACTCCAACTACACGAGCAGCAAGCTGGTAGGCCTTATAAAAGACAAGACCGAGGGGCTCAGATCACTGGAGCGGGTTATGCTCGATGATAGGGAGATTGAATTCCTGAAACTGGTCTGCTCCGATAAAACGTACAAAGAGGTAGCCCAAGAGCTGCGACTAAACCCCAGAGCCGTAGATTCCCTGCGAGATCAACTATTCGTCAAACTAGACGTAAAGAGCAGAGTGGGACTTGCCATGATCGCGCTTAAGCATGGAATTGTACCTTTATAGGTATAGTTCGTAACAATGAATCGCTGTACTGCAGCCGCCTTTAACTGGAGCCAACTCGTAAGCGCAAATACGATACCCCTATTTTTATTGCTGCTCGTAGCAATATTGCTATCCGTGCTATTCTTTTACCAAAGAAGGATCAGGACGTTCAGCGCTACCTTGTTGGCACTCGAGAAAAAACAACAGCAATTGCTGTTGGATGCCTCGCTCCGCTATCAAGAAGAAGAAAGAAAAAAACTCTCTGCCAACTTGCACGATGATGCCGGGCCTTTACTAGCGACAGCCCGACTTTATTTGAACGATCAGTTGTTGGAGCAAGACAAAGATACGCAGGCAAAGACCATCGCTATGACCCGCTCCATTCTCGATGAAGCGATAGGACTGGTTCGCAGCATTAGTCATGACCTGATTCCTCCTACGCTCAAAAATTTTGGTCTTCACTCGGCCATCAACGACCTGGTCAAAAAGATCAATGGGGCTGGTGTCGTTACCGCATCCGCAAGCTTTATGTCGTACGAGAAACGATACAGTGAAGAAAAGGAGATGATCATCTACCGTATCGTACTGGAGCTGCTCAATAATATTCTCAAACACAGCCAGGCCAGCTTCATTGATGTTCAACAGCTTTGGCACCAGCAACAATACCGATTGCTCATCTCTCATGACGGCAACGGTCTTACGCAAGAAATCTTTGAACGACTCAACAACCAACCCGAGGGAATGGGATTGAAGAACATTGCCGGTCGAATTCGCTTGCTCGAAGGAACCATCCAATTCGAAAAAGAACCTACCAAGAACATCTATGCTATCAAAATTGCGATTCCATGAGTGAGATCACCGTTGCCATAGCCGACGATCACCAACTGTTCCGAAAAGGCGTTATTCATTCGCTTTCCGCTTATCAACAGATTCGCTTCGTGGTAGAAGCCGGTAACGGAGACGAGCTGTTAGCCTCGTTGGAGGCCCATCCGATCCAAGTAGTACTGATGGACCTTAAAATGCCGGGTAAAGACGGGATCGAAACAACCAAGATCATCAGCCGCGCGTATCCCCACATAAAGGTGCTTGTGGTCAGTATGCACGAGGACGAACGATTCGTACACCACCTGATGGAGAATGGAGCACATGGCTATCTGCTAAAGAATGCGGAGCCACAGGAGATGCTCAACGCCATCACGGCGGTGGTTGAAAAAGGATATTACCTGAACGACTTCGTCAACAGAGTGCTGCTACGCAATGCCAGGCAAAAACAAAAAATTCTACCACCGCTCGAGCAAGACATGGCGCTGTCCGAAAGAGAAAAAATGGTACTACGGCTGATCTGCATGGAATTCACCGCACAAGAAATTGCACAAAAAATGGAGCTTAGCTCCAGAACGGTAGAAGCGATCAAAGACCGCTTAATGGATCGGTTTGGCGCAAAGAATACGGCCGGACTAGTTTTTTTCGCCGTACGAAATAATCTGATCGACTAATCGAATCGCAGCTCGGGGATCTCGCCCTCCACGACCAGTCTTCCGGCCGTTTTGGCACGAATCTCGTCGATCGATACACCGGGCGCCCTCTCCAGCAAACGAAACCCTTGTGGGGTGATATCGAGTACGGCCAGATCGGTGACGACCTTTTTTACGCAACGCACTCCCGTTAGGGGCAAGGTACAAGCCGGCAATAATTTGGACTCTCCCTTGGGATTGGTGTGCATCATGGCTACGATGATGTTGCGGGCGCTTGCGACCAGGTCCATGGCCCCTCCCATTCCTTTGACCATTTTTCCGGGTATTTTCCAATTGGCGATATCACCACAATCACTGACCTCCATGGCTCCAAGCACCGTAAGATTCACCTTACCGGCCCGGATCATTCCGAAACTAAGGGCCGAATCGAAGAAGACGGAACCCTTTACGGTAGTGATCGTTTGCTTACCGGCATTGATCAAGTCGGCATCTTCTTGCCCTGCCAACGGAAAAGGTCCCATTCCCAATAAACCATTCTCACTTTGCAACACCACATCCATACCGCTGGGGATATAATTAGCCACCAGCGTGGGTATGCCGATACCCAGGTTCACATAATACCCCTGCTGCAGTTCTCTGGCGATGCGCTGTGCGATCTGTTCTTTGGTGAGTGCCATCAAAAAAAGTTTATACGCTTCTGACCGTTCGTTGTTCTATTCTTTTCTCGTATCCTGTTCCCTGAAAAATTCGATGTACATAGATACCGGGCGTGTGAATGGCATCGGGATCAAGTTCTCCTGCCGGAACCAACTCCTCGACCTCCGCGATCGTGATCTTTCCGGCCATTGCCATCAGTGGATTGAAGTTACGTGCCGTTGCGCGATAGATAAGATTGCCCATAGTATCGCCCTTCCAGGCCTTTACTATGGCGAAGTCGGCATCAAATGCCATCTCCATCAAATAATCCTTACCCTCAAAATTTCGCACCTCCTTGCCGATCCCCACCTCTGTACCGACGCCGGCAGGGGTATAAATGGCGGGCATTCCGTATCCGGCAGCAAGACAACGAGTGGCCAGTGTTCCTTGCGGAATCAGTTCTACCTGTAATTCGCCACTAAGTAGTTGCCGTTCGAACTCGGCATTCTCCCCAACATAAGAGGAGATCATTTTTTTTACCTGTCGCTGTGCGAGCATAAGTCCAATTCCAAAATCATCGACACCGGCATTATTGGAAATGCACGTCAACTCCCGAACTTGCTTGCGCACCAGGGCCGCGATACAATTTTCGGGTATTCCGCACAGCCCAAATCCTCCCAGCATAAGGGTGGCCCCATCCATGATATCCGCTATTGCCACATCGGGACCTGCTACTACTTTGTTCATGTTATGCTATGTTGATCGTCTGTAAAATTAGGAAACTTACTCCAGCAGTCGCTGAGGCTTTCGGTTGGGCATTCGGTCGATCTTCTCCTCCTTACGCGCAATGGAGTCCATCATAATGGCCACCAGGTCGGGGCGGGTCTGATAATAGCGGAAACTCTCTTTGAACTGCTGTTCAGATACCCGGTGAATGTCCAATACCCGGTTATACCACTTGATCTTTTCTGCATCTTTATTGAGTGCGCTGTCTTTGGGAATCGCAAAACCGACCACGAACTGGTCGGCACGCATCAGATCCCACACCACCTCTTGCATTTTTTCTGGCGGTAACACACCGGCAGGGACCGGCTTATCGGACCCACAAGCCGCCACTGTCAGACAACCGGCAAACAGAAAAATAAAAAGAGACCTCATAACGATTTATAGAGCGAGATATTGGTAATATCCATTTTAGTCAGCAATTCACGGGCGCGGGTCCGTTGCTCATTGCTTCCTTTGCCGAATACCTTGACCAACTCATTGGCCTTTCCTTGAAAGAAAAAAGGCACGATCATAGAATTGAGATTCTCCGTATTGACCGTATTGAGATAATTGAGTGCGTTCAACATTCCGTTGCGACCGGCCTCCTCATTTTCATAGAATACGTCCATTCCGGACCGGTAATACGCATAGATCGCATCATGCACCAGTGTAAATCGATTATTGTTCATATTCTCGGCCAGCCAATACCGATTGCGGAGCCCATCAAAAGACTTCCATCCCGCAATGTCACGGGTACCCGGGGCATTGTTCACTATGTTCCATGCGCGCTGAAAATACAGATCGCCTCCCCTCAACGCGTAAGAATCATAGTCCAAACCTAGAATAATGTTGATATAAAAAGCAATGATGGCCGTCAGGTTGGCCACCAGGGGGTCATTACCCTGTACACGATTCTCATTGAACTCTATCGGTTGAAACTCGACGTATTTGAATACTACATTGTCGTCCTGAAAATTGATGAGCGGACTTTCGTAAGAAGTGTTGTAAACAGGACGGGCTGCCTGCACCGTCAGCTTTCCCTTGAATACGTTGTTGCCCAGATCTTGATCGATACTGATGAGAAAGCTGCACTGAACCTTCTCTGCAGGACCAAAGGCATCGTTAGTCCACTTACGGGTATTGATAAAATTAGTGAGTCCTCCTTGCAGGGTCTGAAAGATCTTGCGATCTACCTGTGAGCTTACCTTATTGGCAATGATACTGACGCGAGATTGTAATTCTTGGGCAGACAATTCGATCGTAAGCCCCAGAGCCAGTAACAATAATATACGAGGTAACATGATCAGCAAATTTAGCTGAACAACTCGTCCTCCTGCTTTCTAAAATAGACTTTATCGTCCATGAACTCCTGCGTGGCCAGCAGCGCGGGGTTTGGCATACGCTCGTAGGCACGAGAGATCTCGATCTGCTCTTTATTTTCGTGAATCTCCTCGAGGCTATCGGTATGACTGGCAAATTCCTCGAGCTTGTTGTGCAATTCCTCTTTCAGCGAAATATTGATCTGGTTGGCACGCTTGGCAATAATGGAGATCGACTCATAGACATTCCCTGTCTTTGATTTGACATCCTGCAGATTGCGTGTCTCTACATTGCTGGTAATACCGGCACTAAGCTGCCTTCTTAGTTTGCTCATTGGTAAGAATTTTTATGTTGTTCTGTGATAGATTCAAGAAATTATCGACCTCTTTTTTCCATTTACTTTCCGGATAGCGATCCACAAATTCAAAACATTCACTGATTACCTGCTCGAAGCGCTCCGCCTTTTTTTCTTCGATGCTCATCTCGGCAAAACGATAGTACGATTTGATCACCATCACCTTGTATTCATCGGCACGATACGACTCGGGGTAAGCGTTCAATAGCGAAGTAAAGGCCACACCGGCCGCTCTGAACTGACCCAGATCGTAATACAACTGAGCACTTAAAAAATCCTTGGTCTCGAGTTTGGCCCGACAAATATCTATGATATCGTTGGCCTCTTTGTTTCGAGGCGATCCGGGATGGGTGTTAATGAAAGTTTGCATCATCCCCATCGCACGCACAGTATTGGTCTGATCGAGTTGTGCCTTGGGCGATTGCTTATAGAAACAATACGCACGCATGTAATCGATCTCCTCGGCGCGTCCACTGGTAGGAAAGATCTCGAGGTAACTCTTGAAAAGATTTTCGGCATTCATGAAATCCGAAAGGTGGTAAGCGCAGAAGGCATATTTATAATAGATATCCTCGAATTCCTTGCTCGTTTTAAAGAACGGCATGATATCTTCATACACCTGCTGAGCCTTGATGTAATCTTTTTTTGCAAAGAACTGCTCTGCCCGACGAAGCTTATACGATGCATCCGGATTTTTGAGCAACTTGGTCATGCTATTAGCACATCCGGAAACGGATACGATCGCCACACTCATCACCAATAACACACTGAATCGCAATAAGATGGACATAGGGGTAGCAAAGTTAACGGTTATGGGCAAATGTTACGCAAAAAAGATCGACGACCAAGGCCAGCCCGTTAATATTATGATAATACGCTGTTTTTCAAATAAAAAGGCCCCGATTTAGTCGGGGCCTTCTCTAAAAATAGGATTCTATTAGTTCTTACGCAAATTAGGATGAGGAGGATCTACGCGGTTAGGACCGGTCTCACCTTCGGCAGCCGCACGCAGATCAACTGTGTTGCAATCACCGCCCATTTGGCCATAATTAAAGATAAAGCGGTCTTGGCTGATACCTTCTTTGTCTACCATGTAAGAGATAATGGCATTCACGCGGTCCCAGCTGAGCTGCTGCTCTCGCTTGTCACCGGCGCAATAACCTACCACCACTACTTGGCATCCAGGATTGTTGCGTACACGTGAAGCGGCAGAGGCCAGCACGGATTTGGCATCATCAGAAAGCTTGTTACTACCTGCCTTGAAAGCAACACTGGGAAGTGCTCCCACTTTTTGCTCACAAGTTGGAGGAGCTACAGGTGCGATCGCAGTTTTACAATCATCTGGGCATTTGCAATTACCAACACCATCCACGTTAACGGGCTGGCAGCGTGTAGGAGTAATCAATTCTTTGTCTTTGCAATCAGGAACTCCATCGCCATCGGTATCCAGACTTACACCATGCGTATCAACAGGGCAACCGGCAGGAGTTTGCTCACGATCGAATTGATCGGTAACACCATCGCCATCCGTATCGAGCAATACGGGTTTGGGGATGTTCATCAAGCGGGGGTTACGCAACTCTGCGTAGGGATAATCGAGCGGATTGAGCCAGTACAAAGGCTGTACGCTGTTCTTGCCGAGGTTAATGTTAAGACCAAGGCTCATGTAGTTATAAGTATCGAAGTCACGGGTTTGGGCTGCATCTCCGTTGGGATGACCTTGCCAGCGCTGACCGTCGAGCAGATCGTCACGAGTAACCGACCAACGATCTTCGAAAGCGATGTTGATCTTATCGTTGAGTTTGTAAGCGAACCCGATACCGAAAGTTCCAAGCGGTCTGAAGGTATTACCGTTGTCGTTTGCATTGTTGTTTCTTTCGGCAGGTGTTTCAAAACTGCCATCGAGCACATTATTCTTAAGATTCTTGATAAAATCTCTGCGATCGGCATAAGCGGGATCAACCAATGCATTGAAATTATACTTGTTGTTTCCATTAAGCGCATTAACCCGAGTCTCATAGATGGCAGCACCGATACCGGCAATACCATAAATGTTCAAGCTGGTGTTTGTTTTATGAAACTGGATGTTATTGAGCGTAAGCAACGCTTGCACGGTAGCCTCGCTGACTTTGGTCTGGTAATTGTAATAAACCCTGTCAAAAGAGTTGGCAGGAAGACCTGTGGTAGAAGACACGATGCTTACTACGTTGTTAGGCCCCATAGCTGCCCTAGGCGCGCTGTAGCGCTGACCAGGGCTGGCAATGTTGGCACCCCAAGCCGGATTCTTTGCGTAGTTAGTGTTGCTACGATACTCGAAGCCTTTACCAATACCGTACATATATTCTCCACGAATAGAGAGTGTGTAACCCAGAGACTTTCTTACATGAAAGCCAAAGCCGGGAGATAGGAACTGAGAAGGCACGTCGCCACTGATCTGAAACAGACCGGCTTTGACACCCACTTCCCACTGGCTACGGGGCATAGCAGGATAATT
>CANGTM010000033.1 GCA_947456825.1 Chitinophagaceae bacterium | reverse complement strand
TTTTTCTTTCTGCACCTTTTTCGCACCGTAAACAGATGGGTTATCCACAATCAGGAGAGCATTTCACGGGCATTGGCCAGTGCGGCAGCCGAAGGGTGATCGCCCCCCAGCATGCGGGCCATTACATCAATCCGCTCTTCTGAGTCCAGCAACTTGACACGGGTGATGGCGGCATCCCGGGCATCTTGATTCAACTGCTTGTAAACAAAGAAATGGGATTGCGCCTTGCCGGCGATCTGGGGCTGATGCGTGATGCAGATAACTTGGCGGTTAGCAGCCAACTCCTGAAGCAGTAACCCTACTTGGCGAGCGGCCTCGCCGGAAATTCCGGTATCGATCTCATCGAATATGAGCGTAGGCAGGTCCAGCGAAGCGGCCACCAGTGATTTGATACAGAGCATCAGCCTGCTCAACTCACCTCCACTGGCCACTTTGCGCAAGGGCTGAAACTGGCCGCTGCGATTGGCATCAAAAAGAAAGAGGACCTCGTCGCTTCCGTCGGCTCCTATTGCTGCGGGCTTGAGTTGTACGTGTAGCTGAGCCGCAGGCATTCCTACCTGCTTTAGTAAGGCATTGACCTTTTTTTCGAAGGGAGCGATCTGCTTTTTTCGACCGGCCGATAATTGCGAGGCTAGGTGTAAGGCTTTTTGCTCGGCCTCCTGCAGGGCTTTTTGCTGTACTGATAATTCCCGATCGATGTCGATGGCCACTTGGCATTTTTCGCGAAGAGCTTGCTGAAAAATCAAGAGCTCGTCGGTAGTGGCTACCTGGTGTTTCTTGCACAGCCGATATCCTTCTGACAGGCGATCGTTGAGATGTGCCATACGCTCGGGCTGCACGTGTACTTTTTGGCTGAGACGTTCCAGGTCGCGGGCAACATCTTGCATCTCTACGTAAGCAGAGCGCAATCTCTCTTCGAGAGCGGGGAGCTCGGAATGAAATTCTTTTTGCGAAATGAGTTCATTGAGTAATAACTTGAAGGCAGGCAACAGCGCCTCTTCTCCGGACAACAACGAAAACGAGAGATGCTCTAAGGTAGCCCGTACCGAATCGGCGTGAGAAAGCGATTTTAACTCGGCAGCGGCCGACTCGATCTCTCCGGGTACAAAGGCAGCCGCGTTTAACTCCTCTAATTGAAAACGATCATAATCCGCTTGCGCTTCTAGCTTATGCTTTTGCTCACCGAGCAAAATGACCCGCTGTCGCTGTTGCTGTAGAATACGATAGTGCTGGTGATACTCTTCGAGTAGCGAAAGCTGTCCGGCCAGCGCATCGAGTACCTCTCGCTGAAACGAACTTTCTTCTAGATCGAGCGTATCGAATTGTTGGTGCAGGTCTACCAGTAAGGAGCTGAGTTGCTGCAGTTGTGTTAGGGTTACCGGCGTGTCATTCACGAATGCCCTCGATTTGCCGGCAGCGGCGATCTCCCTTCGAATGATCAACGCGTCTTCTTGATCGAGTTCTTCACGACCCAGCCAATCAATAACAGCTTTTTTTTGACGGATATCGAACTGACCTTCAACGATGAGTTTTTTTTCTTTGCTGCCCAATGCCGATGCATCGGCACGCTCTCCCAAGATGAGTCCCAAGGCGCCCATCAAAATGGATTTACCGGCTCCGGTCTCTCCCGTAATGACACTGAAGTGCGAAGAGAACTTTACCTCGAGTTCGTCGATGATGGCATAATTCTTGATAAAAAGCCGCAGCAGCATAGGCACAAATTAATTGGAATTAGATCCACCACAAAGCCTTAATCGCAAAAAACAAGAGGGGCTTTCACAAAAAATCCCGCTTTTTAAAAACGGGATCGAGTTACAGAAGGTTGGAAAGCATCAGGCCAGCTGTACGCTGTTGGCCAGTTCCTCATCCACCAAGATACGACCGCAGTTTTCGCAGATCATGATCTTTTTGTGTTGACGGATCTCGCTTTGCTTTTGAGGAGGGATGGCATTGAAGCAACCTCCGCAGGCATCACGCTCTACGGGTACCACCGCCAGTCCGTTGCGGTAGTTGCCACGGATCTTTTCGTAGCTGGCCAGCAATCGGGGATCGACCTGTTGTTTAGCCTCAGCGGCCAACTTATTGAACTGCTTTTCTTCTTTTTCGTTAGCCAAGATGATCTTTTCGAGCTCTTCTTTTTTGGTAGCAAGCACTCCATCCTTTACGGCGATATTCTTTTTGGCTTTGTCTAGCAATACTGCTTTTTCGGCGATCTCGTCCGTAGCATCCTTAATGTGCTTTTCGGCCAGCTTTACATCGAGCTGCTGCATTTCGATCTCTTTGTTGATAGCCTCGTACTCACGGTTATTCTTGACATTCTCACTTTGCTTCTCGTACTTGGCGATTTGCGCTTCTGCAGCCTTGATGGCCAGTTTACGTTGCTCAATAAACTCAGTAACCCCGTTGACCTCCTCTTCGATACGGGTAAGGCGGGCGTGCAAGCCGGTGATCTCATCTTCGAGATCGGCCACTTCCATAGGAAGCTCCCCTTTTAGGATCTTGATCTCGTCGAGCTTGCTGTCGATCTGTTGAAGGGTTACCAAAGACACCAACTTCTCTTGGATCGAAAAATCTTTTACTTGTGCCATAAATAGTTGACGGGATTAGTGGATATGCTTGTTTTGAGGACGGCAAAGTTAAGAAATTTTTCGGCTAAATGATCGGCTAGCAGCTCTATCGTAAACTGCTCAGATTCAAAGTGCCCGATATCGACAAGTACCAGTCGCCCATCGGCCCCGAAAAAATCGTGATACTTGAGGTCTGCCGTTAAAAAGAGATCGGCTTTTTCCGCTAATGCCTTGGAAATCAAAAAACTACCAGAACCCCCACAAACGGCCACCCGTCGGATGGGCTTTTGCAACAGCGGACTATGGCGCAGCTGTCGCACCCCAAACGTGCGAGCCAGGGTCTGTAAAAAGGCATTCTCATCGGCCGGCTCGCGAAGCTCGCCCACCAACCCAGCACCCACCCCTGAATGAAGGTTAGAAAGGGGGACGATCTCGTAGGCAACCTCTTGATAGGGATGGGCCTTGCGCAGGGCATCCAGCACGGCCGCCTGCAAGTGCACCGGAAGGATAACTTCAAGCCGGTGCTCAGGCTCAGTATGCCGCACCCCTTGCGCTCCGATAAAAGGTGTTGCACCATCTCCGGCCCTAAAAGTGCCGTGCCCCTCCATAGAAAAACTACACTCATCGTAGCGGCCTATATGTCCCGCGCCAGCCGCGAACAAGGCCTCTCGTACCGCCTCTGTATGTTGCAGGGGAACGTAGGTAACAAGCTTGCACAATGTATTCTCCTTGGGGAGTAGCACGCGAATATCTTGCAACTGCAGCAGCGAGGCGATCTTTCCATTGACGCCACTGATCACATTATCCAAATTCGTATGAATGGCATAGATGGCCAGCTCGTTTTTGATGGCCTTGATAAGGGTTCGTTCGATTCCGCTGCCACCACTCAGCTTTTTGATGCCGCCAAAGATCAGGGGATGATGGGCCACCACCAGATTGCAACCCCGCTCCAGCGCCTCGTCGAGGATAGCCTCGGTAACGTCCAGGCAACAGAGTACTCCCGTGCAGCTGTCCGCTTTATTACCGGTGAGCAGTCCGGCATTGTCGTACGATTCCTGCAAAATGGGAGGTGCCCACGACTCAAGCACGCGAATCACATCAACAATTTTTATCATAGCCTCTAAAATACATCCATTTTACACATCTTTGCAGTCCCACTTTTAATTATACCCACTATGAGTATTCAACTTGGACAAGCCGCACCCGATTTTACCTTATTTGATTCCGACAAAAATCCCGTACAGCTATCGGCACAACTAGGCCACAACGTGCTGCTGCTGTTCTTTCCGCAATCATTCACCGGCGTTTGCACCAAAGAACTTTGCTCCGTACGCGATAATATGGCCCTTTACAACCAAGCGAATGCCAAGGTGTTTGGCATCTCCGTAGACTCAGTATTTACCCTGGGTAAATTCAAAGAGGAGCAGCAACTGAATTTTCCATTGCTCAGCGACTTCAATAAAAAAGTGTCTGAACTCTACGAAAGCATCTACCATGATTGGATCTTGGACATGAAGGGCGTTTCAAAACGTTCGGCCTTTGTGATTGATCGTAAGGGTATCGTTCAATATGCAGAGGTATTGGAGAGCGCCGGAGATGTTCCCGACTTTGAAAAGATCAATGCTAAGCTGAGCGAACTAGCCTGAACCCCACTAAGCGAGTAGTAGATAGAATAATGGTAATGAGCGCCTTAGCGGCCAATTACCCCATTTCTATTTGGAAAAGCTCAAACCTTGCCTTATATTTGGATACTTGAAATTCGTAGCCGTCATATCTTTTTTCCTGTTGACTTCGTTGGGCGCCTTTTCGCAGCAACCCGCCACGTCTATGCAGGAGCCTGCCACCAGAATGGTACGGTTGTACCCAAACCCTGCCGTCAGCTACATCACCTTTGAACTGCGCGATAATTTTAAAAGGGGGCTTACGCTGCAACTGTACAGTGGTATCCTGGGTAAAAAGGTTTTTTCCATCGCCCTCACCCAAGAGCGCTCCATACTCAACCTCAATGAATTTCCCCGCGGTATTTACATCTATCACCTTACCGATGCCAATGGCAAGATCATGGAATCGGGAAAATTTCAGGTGACCAAGTAACCTATTACATTCTCTTTTTTGGTTCCTCTTCCTCGCGGTCATTCTACCCCGCCGATCTCCTTTATTGCATACTGCGTACCTAATTGCGAACCCTTGAGCTTACTGCACCTGAATGATCAGAAATTTCAGGTAGTGGGTATTTTCCATGGCAGGAATTATGGGATGATCGGGTGATTGCGTCTGAAAGCACACCTGCCGTATAGAGCGTCGGGCATCTTTTGCTGCCATGGCAATGATCTCTAAAAAAAGTTCAGGTGGCACCAGATTGGTACACGAAGAGGTCACCAAAAATCCACCTGGTTTTACCAGCTTCATGCCTCGCAAATTGATCTCCTTGTAGCCCGTTATGGCTTTTTGTAAGGTGGCGCGACTCTTGGTAAAGGCAGGCGGATCGAGCATGACCACATCGAACTGCTTTTTTTCTTTGGCCCACTGCTTGAGCACATCAAAAGCATTAGCCTCTTCGAATCGGCAACGATCTTGCAAGCCGTTCAACCGGGCATTTTCATTAGCCTGTGCCACTGCTTGGGCCGAGATATCGAGCCCTAGCACCGAGCGGGCTCCGTAGTGCGCTGCATGGATCTCGAAAGTGCCTGTGTAAGTAAAAGCGCCAAGCACATCGGCATCCTTAACAATAGAGCGAATGGCTCTTCTGTTATCTTGCTGATCGAGAAAGTATCCGGTCTTTTGTCCTTGCGCCAGATCTACATAAAAGCGCAGTCCGTTCTCTTCGATGATGATCCTGGTGTCAAAAGGCTCAGACAAAAAACCTTTTTGCTGGGGTAGCCCCTCTAACTCACGAACCGGCACATCATTGCGCTCATAAATTCCCTTTGGCGCAAAGAGCTCCTGCAAGGCATTTACCAAGGCGGGCTTCCACCGATCGATTCCCAATGCCAGCGTTTGCAACACAAAATAGTCATTGAACTTGTCTATTATCAACTGGGGCAATCCGTCTGCTTCGCCAAAGACAAGTCGACAGTTTTCGGTATAGCCAATGCGCTTTCTATACTCCCAACAAGAGCGAAGTTTTTCCAGAAAAAAAGACTCGTCGATAACGGCGCCTGCATCCCTGGTCAATAAACGCACCACTATCTGCGAACGTGGATTGGCATATCCCTGTCCCACAAATTTTTGATCGTGCGTATAAACAACCACCACCTCGCCGCCGCTCAGCTCACCCTCTACCCTCTCCACCTCATTGGCAAAGATCCAGGGATGACCCAGCAGCACCCGGGGTGCGATCTTACGCTTCAATACTACTTTGATCATGTGCAGCGAAGATAACCCCAAAAGACAGACATAAAGGCCGAAAGCGCTGACAGACAAGGTCATTTTGTCTATTATTTTGGCGAATCAGGCATACGGGGCGAGTTGGCAATAAAATTGACCACCTTACCTTTGCAACCAATTTAGTTGAGCTATGTCAGAACAAGAAAACAAGTCGGCCGAGGTAGAACTTACTACCGATGAGAAGCCCCGTGAACAGTCCGAAAATAATCCGGAGCAGCCCGCACTGAGCGAACTAGACAAAACAAAGGCCGCACTAGAGGAGTACAAAGACAAATACCTGAGAACCGTCGCCGAGTTCGATAATTTCAAGCGTCGCAATGCGAAAGAACGGATCGAACTGATGCAAACGGCCGGTCGCGATGTGATTGGGGAGTTGCTCGAAGTGCTCGATGATTGTGATCGTGCCCAAAAAACACTCGAAGGAAATCCCGAGGCAGCTCCGCTGGTAGAAGGCGTTTTGCTGGTGTTCAATAAACTTCGTCACAAACTACAATCGCGCGGACTCAAAGTCATCGATACCTTGCATCAAGATTTTGATGCAGACCTGCACGAGGCCATTACCGAGATACCCGCGCCTACCGAAGAGTTGAAAGGCAAAGTACTCGACGAAGTGGTAAAAGGATATTCCTTAAATGAGAAAATGATCCGTCATCCCAAAGTGGTGGTCGGTAAATAACCCATGAGCAAAAGAGATTATTACGAAATACTGGGCGTAAGCAAATCCGCCTCGGCCGACGAGATCAAGAAGTCGTACCGCAAGGTGGCCATGCAGTTTCACCCCGATCGCAATCCCGGCGATAAAGCGGCCGAAGAAAAATTCAAAGAAGCGGCTGAAGCCTATGAGATACTGAGCGACCCCGATAAGCGCGCCCAGTACGATCGTTTTGGACATGCGGGCGTAGGCGGAGCCGGAGCGAGAGGCGGCGGGATGAACATGGATGATATCTTTAGCCAGTTCGGAGATATTTTTGGCGACGACCTCTTTGGAAGTTTTTTTGGAGGGGGGCAGCGAGGTGGCGGCCGTCAACGCAGCCGGGGCACGCGCGGCAGTAATCTTCGCATCAAACTAAAATTGAATTACGAAGAGATCGCGAAAGGAGTCTCAAAGAATATCAAGGTAAAAAAATACGTTTCCTGCAATACCTGCAGTGGTAGTGGAGCCAAAGACAAGAACAGCACACAAACCTGTTCTACCTGTGGCGGCAATGGACAGGTACGACGTGTGCAAAATACATTCTTGGGCCAAATGCAAACCGTGGCCACCTGCCCTGATTGCAATGGGGAGGGATCTACCATCACCTCCAAGTGCGGTGCTTGTAAAGGGGACGGTCGTGCATACGGAGAAGAGACGGTAAACATCGATATTCCCGCCGGCGTGCAAGAAGGAATGCAACTCAACGTTAGCGGCAAGGGAAATGCAGGCGAACGAGGTGGTAGTAACGGTGATCTTATTATTTTGATAGAGGAGGAGCCACATAAGGAATTACATCGCGAAGGACTCAATGTGGCCTATGAATTGCATTTGTCCTTTACCGATGCGGTCTTTGGCACCCAAGCCGAAGTACCCACTATCGATGGCAGGGCCAAGATCAAAATTCCGGCCGGTACCCAAAGCGGAAAAATCTTCAGACTAAAAGGAAAAGGATTTCCTGCGGTAAATTCCTACGAAAAGGGAGATCAGCTAATACAGGTAAGTGTCTGGACACCGCAGCAACTTTCGGCAGAAGAAAAAGCGACACTCGAAAAACTAAGCGGCTCTACCAACTTTGCACCGCAACCTGAGAAATCGGAACGCAATTTCTTTGACCGCATCAAAGATCTCTTTCAGTAATCGCTCTCCTTTTTTCGTTGTTTTTTCTTTTTAGGTGCATAGTATTGCGCAGCTTGGGCGACCAATTGCGAGAACTCTACCTGTAAGGGTTGTGCCGCATCTATTACCTGTGTGGTCAAGGTTTGTAATTCTGCCCACGTATAGTTTTTTACAACTGGCGATTCCCTAAGCTTTTGACCGAATAGGGCCACGGCGGCTATAAACTGATGGGTACGTAACTCGTCTAACGAGGCAGCCTGATTGGTTGGCAGGTAAGACAGCTGCTGTTGAGCGATCGTATCACCTGGATATCGATAACGCAGGGAAACTTGGGCCAAGGTGTCCGCTCGCTGTCCTCGTTGTACCTCCACTAACTTTTCGGTGGGGGTGATCTCGAACAAGGCCCTAAGGGTATGACCCGATCCCATTTCACCTCCCTCAATGGAAGAAAGTGTATCTAATAAGGCCGCTGCCTTGTTGTCGAAACCAATCAGTCGGTATTGTTTGATCCAACTTGGAGAAAAACTAATTTGCATATAGGCATTGTCGGCCACGGTATAGAGCGTCTGTGCGAACTCCTTCATCATGATCTTCTCCGCTTCGCGCTCTGAATCGATGTAGGCAAAATTTCCATTGCCCTTCTCTGCGAGCAATTGAATCTTGGAGTCCTTATAATTACCCATCCCTACCCCCAAACAAGTCAAGTAAATACCCTGCAGCCGTTGCGAACTGATCAGCTCATCGAGCTCTTCCTCGGTGCGAAGCCCTACGTTAAAATCACCATCGGTAGCCAGAATAATTCGGTTGTTGCCATTTTCAATAAAATGATCTTTTGCAATTTTATAGGCCATGCGAATACCTGATTCGCCGGGAGTGGCTCCTCCTGGCGCCAAGGAGCCGATCACTTTTAAGATACTGTCTTTTTCGCAACCGCTAACGGCACGCAGCAACACTGCAGAGATACCGCCATAGGCCACGATCGACACGGTATCTTTTTCGCGAAGATTTTGGGTGAGCATCCTGAATGCCGATTGCAGTAGCGGTAGTCTGTTGGGCATATCCATCGAAGCCGAAACATCGATCAAAAAAACCAGGTGCGAGGCAGGAAGTGTATCCAGATCGAGTTGACGGGCCTCTACCTGTACCTGCAACAATTGGTTGTCCCAGTTCCAAGGGCAAGGGCCCAACAATGAGCTTACCTTAAATACAGTGGTATCCAATGAACGGGCAACCGTAGCACCCGGAACTGGAAAATAATTCAACATCTCCTCAATTCGAACAGCGTCGGTGGGCACGTAAGCAGATCGGCTTATAAATCGTCTTATGTTACTGTAAGAGGCCCTGTCGACGTTAAGGGCCAGCCCGGTAGTGGGATACTGCGTAGGGTTGATCCACGGATTTTCGACAAGCGAAGTATATGTTTCGTTACCAACGTACGCCCTGCGTTGTTCTTGCCGGCTCATATTAGTAGTGCGCGAGGCAAGACGAGGCCGGTCAGGGCTTAAAAGCGAAGGGGGCAGTAGTCTAAGACGGATCGTCAAAAAAGAATCGGCTCGGCCGACCCACTTCTCGGGTTGGTAGCCTACTAAAGAAAAATAAAAAGAATCAACTATCGCGTTGCTCGTAATACCAAAGCGTCCTCCCATTCCACTTTTAAATAACAGCCCCGTAGAAAGTTGCCGTATGGAAACCTGCTGTAGCTTATTGCCAGATTCATCGCTAACATCCCCCCTGAAATAAGTTTGCTGTTGCGCCGTCAGCGGATCGCACAACCACACTACCATCAGGATCAGGAGCAAGATGCGCATAGGTATGTCAATGAATTTTTCGTCAACTCTCAGTCGTCTCTTCCGGCGCTAGTTGATACACCTGGTAATGATTTCTTCCCAGGCCATCATAGTCAAGTCCGTACCCAACCACGAATCGGTTGGGTATACTAAACCCAACGTAATCTAATGTAAGTGGAAAGACGGTGGCATCGGGCTTGTGCAAAAATGTTGCGATGGCAATGGAATCAGGGTGCAGTTGCTGCAACGTAGGAATAAAATGATGCAAGGTCTTTCCGGTGTCCACAATATCTTCCAGTAAAATGATGGCCCTACCCGTCAGGTCCTGTTCCATGCCAATGGCAGTGACCACTTTTCCGGATGAACGCATACCCTGGTAAGAAGCTATCTTGATAAAGCTGATCTCGGCTTCGATGGTGAGTAACCTGAACAGGTCGGCCGCAAACATGAACGAACCATTGAGCACTGCCAACAGGAGAGGACGTTTACCTTGGTAATCGTGGCTGATCTGTGCAGCCATTGCTGCCACTCGATCCCTGATTTGATCGGCTGTCAAAAAAGGAACAAAAGACTTGTCGTGTACGCGTATACGCTCCATACTATAATCGTTACTCGAAGTTAGTGGCTTACCTGCATCCCTAGTTATCAACGCGATCTTTTATTACGATGGGGCCAGCGAATAGCCGTATGAGCACGTCGCTCTAAATAGATCAGCTGGTCTTGTTGGGCTTGAAGGGCAGGGTCCATATCGTTGTAAGCAAACAACTTTGACAGCGGTATTCTGTATTGATCGGCCACTGCCAAAAAGGGAGTTCCGGCCCTCACCCAAACGGCGCGGCACCCGTCCTTTTCAAAAACGCCCGATGGATAGAGTGTCTCTTTCTGAACAGTAAGAGACTGAGCGGTCTCGTAGCGGGTAGGGTTCATAGTCGACGACGCCATTGATTCTTTGGACACCGGCGTCGATGTTGTTGACAGGGGGATAGCGTAAGTACGGTCGGTACTACCCGCTAAGGAATTGGATGCATTCGACGCCGGGGTCACAGGGTCCATAGCAGCGGATTGGACCGACGTCGGTGAAGGTGGTACCGTTTCAGGCGTTGCGGCGGGCACTGACCTGCCCATTGCCAACAGTGTGTACCGATTAAGGTCGTATTCTTCGATCAGCCTGATCAAGGTTTGTGCATACTGCGGATTGGTCGCATACCCGGCCTTTTTGAGTCCCCAGGCCCACCCCTGATAATCGGTGGGTGACAGTTCGAACAATGAATAATAACGAGGACTATTTTTTAAGAAATTGGAATGATCTACATACGATGCTTCGGGCGTTTCGTATTTACGGAAGCACTCCGCCCTGGCATCATCATCATGACGCACCGAAGGGCCACTCCAACCTGTTTTACATTTGATGCCAAAATGATTGTTGGAGCGTTGTACCAACTGACTGGTGCCAGCCTGCGTTTCGTGAATACCCTGCGCGAGTTTGATCGAAGCAGGTACACCCGTGCGCTGCATTTCGGCAACGGCCAGTGATTCGTATTTACTAATATAATCCTCGATAGCTTCCTGGCGTTGTCCAACTACAGCGAAGGTCGTTAGCAACGATAACAGCAACGTAATCGATAGCTTTTTCGATGTTGCGCATCTATTCACTATATCCATGATACCGTAACTCATTTTTCGTTCAGATCAAACTTTCTTTTGAATGACACTGATCCCATCGCGTATCGGAAGCATCAGCACCTCTACACCGCAATGGTCCTTGATGTATTCGTTGAATTGAGCAATGGCCTTTGCACTTTTCCCGTTGGGAACCGGCGCAAATACCTGCCCATGAAAAAAGACGTTGTCGGCTAAGATAAACCCTCCTGGCCGCACGTTAGGCAAAATCATGTTAAAATAGTCTACATAGGAGACCTTGTCAGCATCCATGAAAACCAGGTCCCATACTAGCGTCAAGTCAGGTAACACGCTCCGTGCATCTCCCTGGTGCAGATGCAGTTGATGGGCATACGCAGAGCGGTCAAAAAATTGGCGGGCCACGGTGGCCTCTTGTTCGCGCAGCTCAATGGTATGCAATTGTCCGTCGATACGTAAGCCCTTGGCCAAACAAAGGGCGCTATAGCCCGTAAACGTACCGATCTCTAGTACTGCGGAAGGGCGCAGAAGTTGACTGAATAGGGTTAAAAATTGTCCTTGCAGCGCCCCACTCAACATGTGGGCCTCCTTGTGATGTTGTTGGGTATACTGTTCGATCTCCTGCAATAATGCATCAGGTTCGCTGCTATGCTTCAGCGCATATTGCCATGCCACAGGAGAAATGATGTCCACCTAAAAAATTTGTACAAAGGTACGCTACCCCTTGCTAGTGACCGAACCGGCGGCAGGAAAAGAGATTAGCCATAGCCCCCCGAAAGTGATGAGTCCGTTGAGCAAGATCAACTCGGGGCCGATCTTATACCCCCCAAATAAGCGATCCGACAGTTCGGCCAGACCCAGATCGGTATGCAATAACCCGTTATAGTAAGCAGGATTGCAAAGAAGATCGAGTGTGAGGGCCAGCAAAGGGCCGGCTATACAGATTGTCCAGATCAGCCCGCTGCGTAACTGACGCTTGGTCAATATACCAAAGGCAAATAAACCCAGCAACGGGCCATAGGTAATACCCGCAAATTTGATAATGAATTGAATGATCGATTTATCGTCGACCAATTTATACAAAAGGACCATCGCCAAAAAAACCAGGGCGAAGCCAAGATGTACGGTCAATCTTTTTCGGCGTTTGGCCTTCTCGGACCCGGTTAGGTTATTAAAATCCAACATGTCTATGCAAAAACTGGAAGTAAGTGAAGTGATGGCTCCATCTACGCTCGGAAACAATGCCGATATCAGGGCAATGATAAAAATGACCCCGATCGTACCCGAAAAAGCATCACTGAGCGCAATGGCCGGAAACAGATCATCGCCCTTTGCGGTCAGACCGGTGTTGGCCGCATAGAGATGCAATACAGCGCCTAGAATCAAGAATAGCGCATTGACCAAGACCAAGATCGTGCTCATGGTCATGATGTTCTTTTGAGAATCATTCAGGGTGCGTACGCTGATATTCTTTTGCATCATCTCTTGATCGAGTCCGGTCATGGTGATGGCAATGAACATACCGCCCAGTAATTGCTTCCAGAAATTGAGCGGACTGTTGATATCGGTATTGAACACCTGCGTGTACCCCTTTGCGGTTATCAGCTCCCAGGCCCCGGACCAACCCACCCCCAGTGCCTTGACCAATACGACCAAACAAACCACTAGGCCGATCAACATACCCGATGTTTGCAAGGTATCAGTAAAAATGATGGTCTTAACACCTCCCTCGGCCGTGTACAGCAAGATCAACAACAAGATCACCAGCGAGGTGGCGATGAACGGTATACCCAACCTGTCAAGAATGAACAACTGAAGGATATTGATCACCAAATAGAGGCGAGCCGTAGCCCCAACCGTTCTGGATAATATAAAAAAGAAAGCACCCGCCCGGTGCGCATTAACGCCAAAACGAGTTTCGAGATACGTATAGATACTCGTCAAATTCATTCGATAATATAACGGCAGCAAAACAAACGAGATGACCAGATACCCCAGCACATAGCCAAGTACCAATTGAAAATAGTAGAAGTTAATGCTACCCACATTTCCGGGTACGCTCACGAACGTAACACCCGATAACGTGGTTCCCACCATACCAAAGGCCACCAGCATCCAGTTGCTGTTTCTGTTACCGATAAAAAAAGAATCATTATCGGCATTGCGTGAGGTATACCACGCTACTCCCAGCAATAACAAGAAATAACCGATCACGAACGTGAACAAAACAAGTGGTGACATAAGCGGCAGTAATTAGGTACAAACGAATTTTGAAGTTAAACAAAAATAAGCTCCCTTTGTGACATGCACACTGCTAACGGTTTTGATTCACTTGCGGTTTTTTGCGGCTCCAAGACCGGATCAAATCCTGTATTTGCCGCTGATGCCGCAGCCTTGGGCCACTGGTTGGCCGAGCAACATATCACGCTTGTCTATGGGGGAGGCAGTGCAGGTCTCATGGGTATCGTTGCTGATGCTGCGCTGGAAAAAGGAGGCCGTGTAACTGGCATTATTCCCTCGTTGCTGCTGGAATGGGAAGTACAGCACCGTGCACTCACCGAACTGATCATCGCAGAGGATATGCACCAGCGCAAAAAAGAATTGTACAGTCGCTGCGATGCAGCGCTGGTCTTACCTGGCGGATTCGGTACACTCGATGAACTCTTCGAGATCATCACCTGGAATCAATTGACCATACACGATAAGCCCATCTTTATTCTCAATAGCGACGGATTCTATGATGCGCTCCTCCAACATATCGAGCAAATGAAAAAAGAGGGTTTCCTCTACCAAGACGCAATAGACAGGCTGCAAATAATTAGGAATGTAGAGGAGCTGGACTACTATCGAAAGAATCGGCCCCGGCCACTATTCTCCTGAAACAACGGAATTTGTACTCCTCCTCTAAATAAGGGCACGGAACGACCAAAGGCATCCGTATAAGGAGAATACAAATTGCCAGACACGTCAAAAAGGATCGACAGGTAATAAAAGGGAGCGCCGCCCTTACCAAAGCGACCTGTGGTGTAGCCCCCTCCTACCAGCACACTTCCTGCATCGATAGTACGTACTTCGGGAGGGCCCAGCACCGGAATACTCCGTTGCCGAATAAAATTATGCTCTAACTGGCCCTGAAAAAAAATACTGCGCATCGGGTAGATCCGCACTAACCCCCCACCTCCATACGTAGATTGACGCAGCTTATTGTTGAAGATGCCATTGTAATCGCGAATAGAGTTATACGTGTAATTGACCACCAGCGCCGCATCGACATAATCGGTGATGCTATAGCCAAAGACCGGATTGGCCCCGATCAAAAAGGTATTATTAAATATGCCGAAAGAGACCGATCCGCCAGTAAAAAGATTCTTCTTCCAAGCGCCAGGTTCTCTTTCGTCTTGAGCCTGCAATGGGAGTGTCGACATCGCTATCGTGACCACTATGAGCACTACCGATACGAACGATCGAAGGACTGATAGCCGAAAGAACATCACCGAAATTATTTTCTTCATACGACTTCTTTAGAAGATCTTATCTGCATTTAATATTCCATTGGGGTCGAACGATCGTTTGATATCGCGCATTAATCGCAGAGAGGTCTCTTCGAAAACGATCGGCATAAAGCTTTTTTGAATCAGGCCGATCCCATGCTCCGCACTGATCGTACCTCCCAGACCATGAACGAGCTTAAAAAGTTCGGCAATGATGGCTTGCATGGGCTCGTGACCAAAACTATTGGGCACGCCTTCTTTGCGGATACGAATATGCAAGTTACCATCCCCTGCATGGCCATAACAGATCACATCAAAATCGTATTGCTTACCCATGGCCTTTACTCCTTTGATAAGCGCAGGCAGTTCAGCGCGGGGTACGACCGTATCTTCCTCTATCGTATAACCCACCAGCTTGGCTGCCTCTGCCGCACGACGGCGGAGTTTCCACAATTGGTCTTTTTGGCTGGCATCCTCGGCAAAGTAGATCTCACCAATATCAAATTGAGATAGTAGCGATCCGATGGCCTCCATCTCGCCCATCAATACCTCCATATTATTTCCATCCACCTCAATAATAAGATGAGCGGCCGTGTCTTCGGTAATGGGAACCGCGGCGCTTCCTACCAACTCGCTCACGATCTTGAGCGCATCGATCTCCATCAGCTCAAGGGCACTAGGCGTAAAGCCGGCCCTAAATATCGCACTCACCGCTTCACCCGCCTCTTCTAATTTTCTAAATGGCACCAGCATGAGTAGATCCTGCGTGGGCAAGGGAATGAGCTTTAAAACGATCTTGGTGACGATGCCAAGCGTACCCTCGCTGCCAACGACCAACTGCGTAAGATTATAACCGGTTACGTTCTTAAGCACATTAGACCCTGTCCAGATAATTTCACCAGTAGGTAACACCAACTCGAGATTGAGCACATAGTCCTTGACCACACCGTATTTGACCGCCTTGGGTCCACCGCTGTTCTCTGCGATATTACCCCCGATGAAACAAGATCCCCTGCTGCTTGGATCGGGAGGATAGAATAATTTTTTTTCTTTGACCGCTTGCTGCAGTACTTCGGTGATAACACCGGGTTCTGTGGTCACCTGTAAATTGCGTTCATCGATAGACAAAATACTATTCATACGCTCGGTGCTGAGCAAGACGCCCCCCAAATGAGGAAGAGCTCCGCCACTTAAACCCGTTCCGGCACCGCGAGGCGTTACGGGAATTAGATCGGCATTACAGATGGCAAGGATGGCACTGATCTCTTGAGCCGTTCTGGGTTTGATGACCACTTCGGGTAAAAAATGGAGATTCTCTGTCTCGTCATGCGCGTAATGATCGAGCGTTTCTTTGTCGACGTAAACATGATCGGCGCCTACGATGCTTCGAAAGCGATCGAGATGCGCGGCTTGCAGGGTACCTTTTTTTGACATGCGAAAAGAGGGGTTGGAAGTTCAAAAATCGGTATAAATAAGCAACCGAAAAAGCCTAGTAGCGAAAAGAAGGACACATCGATTCCCGGCGATTGCCCCTGTACGCATCCGATAGCCCTTGCTTGACCAGCGAAAACTCGAACGCACCTCTGCGACTATTGAAATTCTTGAGTGAGGACATAGTAGCATCGTAGCTGAACTGAAGGACCATCTCCTTAATTCCCAGCCCTACCATGGGAATCAGCGATTCGTTTAAACGGTAATATAGCCCCCCTGAGACGGTGTAGTCACCATCTCCCGAAAGATTATACTGCGCTTGAACACCTCCGACCCACTCCGAAGCGGCGGCTTGTAAGGAAACATACATGTGCGGGCTCACGATCACCAGATCATTGAGCTTAAAGCTGGCATTCAGAAAACCATTGTAGCGAACGGCGATCCGGTTATCTACTCCATTGGCCGTTATAAAAAAACTCTCCTGAGGTCGGTTCAGATGCATGGCCGATAAACCCGCATTCACGAAAGTGGAGGAGGTAGGGAAGTAGGCATAATTGAGCCCCACTTGCATATCGAAATAATTGATATTATTGGCAGCCAATACCGGGGCGCCATTGGATTGGTGAATATCGAAGAATTGTCCATTCCATTGCGAAGGAAACGTGAGCCCGCTTGTGTTGATACTCTTGTTAGCCCAGCCGACATTAAAGCCAAGCCCCAGTAAACTGCCGTTTCCGATCATTTGATGGTAGGCTACCGATCCATAGACCTTTGTAGAGGTGAGGGCGCTGGTACCAGCCACATCGCTCAGTAATAATCCACCCACGCCCAGCCAACCGGTTTGCTCACTATTTTGCAAGAGTTGTACATCGCCAAATGCGCTCATCGTCTTATACGGAAAGGCGCTAACCGATGCCCACTGATTGCGGTAGTTGAATCCCACGCGGTAATCACCGTCGGGGATAAAACCGGTATGCGCGGGATTGACTAGCAAGGGCGTCTGCATGAACTGAGAGAAGTGCAGGTCTTGTGCCGACAATAGCGAAGTAAGGCCATTGGCCGTCATCAACAAGAAAAACAAAAAGTTACTTCGCTTCAACATGGTTTACGTTCGTCGATTTACCGAATTAAGGTAATGTCTCCTTTTCTGCTCAGTTTGCTGCCATCGAAAAATTCGACCGACAGCGTATACATATATACATCCATAGGTTGGACGACCCCTTGATAGGTACCATTCCATCCTTGTTCCTGGTCAGCGGTCTCAAATACTTTCTGGCCCCACCGATTCCAGATCTCTAATTTCATTTTACCGATCCCGAAACCTTTTACTTTTAGTACCGAATTGACATCCCCACTCAGCGGAGTAAAGGCGTTGGGCAGATCCACAAGGGGAAGCACATTAGCTTGTACGCTTCTGCAAAAGGTGCGAGGGCAATCTAGCGAGTTATAGGCCGTTAAGCAAACAGAAAAGGTTCCGGTAGCCCTGTACTGATGCACCACAGGAGCAAGCGAAGTGGTAAAAAGGCTGTCTCCATCCCCAAAGTTCCATTTAAAACGCACCGCATCTGCCGAAGCCAAATTGGTAAATGTATAGGGCGTATTAGGCTGTACGGTAGCGGGCAAAAAACTAAAATTGGTCAGTGGCGCATCGAGCACCTGCACTACGAAGCGAGACGTATCGGTAAGATTACAGGTGTTGGGATTGTTAGCAGCCAGTGTAACAGTATAAGTGCCAGGTATCGTATAGGTGTAAGAAGGAGAAGCTACTGTAGAGGTATTCCCATCTCCGAAATTCCACCAATAGGTCTGCGCTGCCAACGATGTATTGGTAAACACTGGCTGATAGGGAATACATCCGCGGGCAGCTGTAGTAAACCCGGATCTTACATTCTCGGCCACACTCACGGGAAGAATGAGCGAATCGGGGGCATTGCAATAGGTCGTATCCTGCAAAAAGAGACGCACATTATAAGTGCCCGGAGCGGCAAAGGCATGATTGACCGGACCCGGCCCCGCTACCACCGAAGGAGTACCATCCCCAAAATTCCACACGAAAGAAGTGGGCTTAAAGGGATAGCCGGGTAAGGTAGTAGATAAATTATCAAACCTGTAATTGAAGGCCGTACAAGGAGGCAACTTTACAGGATTAAAATCGAGATCGGCCTCGATATTGCCTACCCTGATGCGTATATACGATGTATCCCTTCCATTGCAGGTCGTGGGGTCAACAGCGATCAAACGAACGGTGTACGTACCCACAGCGGTATATTGATGTGTATTATTGGCCGTTGTGGTGGTCTCCTCCGGCGATCCGTCTCCAAAGTTCCAAACGTAAGATTGTGCATTGCCGACTGTATCGGTAAAAGCAACGGTAAGGGGCACGCACCCTAATGTATCGCCCGCCACGTTGTTAATGCTGGAGCGAATAGCGCTTTGAACGCCCGATAAATTCATGGCGATCTTCACCATGGTGATGCTACAACCGGCACCACTTGAGTTATTGGAGGTAGACCACGATCCGGCCGTTACCGGAAAATTAGGACGAGGAACCGTGCCTACACTGCAGTTTCCGCACATGGCCTGATAGATCGTGCCGCGACTATCAAAGCGGCTGGTGCCTCCATCAACATGGTCGTTTCCGCCATTCTGGTTATTATCCTCTCCAAAAAAACTTCCGAATAAAATGCCAGCCGCATCTTTTCGCAGTACAATAAAATAAAAATCCTTACCATCGGTCACCGACTTAAAAGCATCGGGCGTCAATGGAAGTCCGGCCGTACCCGCACTGGTAAAACCGGAACCAAATCCGGTGCCACCCCAACCCGACATGTATACATTTTCGCAACGGTCCACCAAAAAAGCGATGGGCGAAATATTGGGCACCGAGGCTCCCGAACCAAATGCAGTAGAGTAGATGTACGCCGAGAGATCGGGTTGCAATTTTGCTATAAATTGTTTACCGGCGGGGTTATTGAATACAGCATTCGAAATGGGCCAGTTGCCGGTGGTTTGTCCCATCACGTACGGAAATCCGTTAATATCGAATTGCACACCAAACACCTGATCGATCGCGGCAGTTCCGATGTAACTGGTGCGAATGCGCTGCGTTCCGTCGGGGCTGATGATGGCTACATACCCATCGATGGTTCCACCCAAAGCAGGGCCTACTACAGTACCCGTTTGTGAGGCCGGGATCAAGTTGGTGCTTTCTGTTCCTCCGGCCACATAAATATATCCACTACCGGGCTGAACGGCGAGTACGTATCCGGCATCGTTACCGGTGCCACCGAGAAAACTGGCAAAGATCAAATTACTCAGGTCAGCAGATAATTTTAACAGGACCGCATCTTGCGTGCCTCCTCCAAAATTGGTTTGAAAAGCACCGCTCGTAGTCGGAAAGCGACCGGTACCCGTGGCAGACGACTGCGTATGCGAAGTAACCAGCACATTGCCCATTGCATCGAGAATAATTTCTCCTCGGCCATCATCCCCATAATTACGTTGTAACGAGTTAAGCGCACGGGCCGTGGCAATATTGACAGCATCGGGACCACTACCTCCTATCTTGCGAGATCCCATCAACACCGTTCCTGTAGCATTTATCTTGGATACGACAATATCAAACCCATCACCAGCCAGGGTACCGTTACCGATCACCGGATATCCATTGGCTCCATTGGGAGAATTGGTACGTCCTGTTACATACAGATTTTGCTGTGCGTCTACCACCAGGCTATGTGGTTGCTCATCGCCGGCTCCACCTAAATAGGTAGCCCAGATTCTTCTGGTTCCATCAGCACTCAG
>CANGTM010000032.1 GCA_947456825.1 Chitinophagaceae bacterium | reverse complement strand
TGCAGCAACGACAGCCCTGGTTCACTATCTCTAACGTCAGCCTCAATATGACAGTTCCAATTTTTAATGGATTCGTGACCCGCTCACGTATTAGTCAAACGAGACTTGAGCTACAGCGTACGCTCAACGAGATCGAGGGGTTAAAGCGCTCCATTGACAGTGAGGTCGCCAGTGCTCGTAACAACTTTCAGTCGGCCATTGCCCGACTGGATGTCCAACAACAAAATCTGGAGCTGGCCGAAAAAGTATATGTACAGGTCAAGAAAAAATATGAGATGGGCGTAGGATCACAGACAGAGATCAATTTAGCCCAGAACGAATGGAAGGCAGCACAGACCAATTATGTAACAGCCCTCTCCGATGCCATGATGTCTCGCATCGATTGGCTGAAAGCTACCGGTAAATTATAAAAGCAACGTGCTCGATCCATTATCAATCTAAAAATTCAATCGAAAACATCCGTATCAAAATACCTTTTATGAAAAACTACTCTTTTCGTTCGTTCCTCTTTACAGGGTCTGCTGTTTTTTTGCTGGCTTGTGGTGGGGGCACTAAAAATGCCAATGATGTCCAGCAACTTCGTGCAGAGATAGAAAAAGTAAAAAAAGAAAAGGCCACCCTCGATGTCACACTCCGCGATCTCGAAGCGCGTCTGGCCAAGGCCGATCCCTCTACTGCACAAGTGGCGCTGCTGGTATCGCTTGACACTATTCGCAGTACGTCGTTTACGCACTATATCGACCTGCAAGGACATGTTGAGGCAGAGGGAATGGCCTATGTGGCTCCTTCAGGGATGGGGGGTGTTGTCAAAGCGGTAGTTGCCAAAACCGGTCAACGCGTTTCTAAGGGCCAAACCTTGTTGGTACTCGATGATGCCATCGCGCGTCAGTCGTTGACAGCCGCTCAACAACAAGTGAATATCCTATCGGCCCGTTTGGCCCAAGCCAATACTATTTATGAGCGTTATCAAAATCTCTGGAAGCAAAATATCGGAGCCGAGATCAGTGTCATCAATGCCAAGGCCGATGTGGATGCGCTCACGGCACAGCTAAAGGCTGCACAGGCGCAAGTGGAAATGGCGCAAGAGCAAGTGAACATGACCCGGGTCAAAGCGGAGATAAGCGGCGTTATCGATGAATTCAATGTTAAGGTGGGAGAGATGTTTACGCCTCAGGCTGCTGCTACGCCAGGCATGGGCATTCGTATCGTAAACAACAGTAGTCTTAAAGTGGTTACCGCCATTCCCGAGAACTATGTTACGTTGGTCAAGCAAGGAAGTCGCGCCGAGATTCTAATTACCGAAACCGGATTACCGGCTTTTCTCTCTACACTTAGTGTAGTAGGGGCAGCCATCAATCCCAATACGCGCTCTTTTAATGCCGAGGCTTCATTGCCAACCAATCCGTTGTACAAGCCCAATCAAAACGCAAAGGTTCGCATTATCGATTATCAAAATCAAAATGCCTTGACCGTTCCGCTCAACACGGTGCAGCAAGATGAATCGGGTAGTTATGTGTATCTGGCCATTCCGCAAGGCAAGCAGCTGCTGGCCAAAAAGCAACCCGTAGTAACCGGGGCCGCTTACGGAGGGGTCATCGAAATAAAGTCCGGGCTTTTCGCGGGTGATCTGCTTATTTCTCGCGGATTTCAAGACGCTTACCAAGGACAACCCGTTCAACCCGTACAGTAAAAATGCCACGCACCTTGGTGCAACGATAAAATTTCAGCTATGAAACTGACAGAAGGTATTGTAAAGAAGTTTAAAGAGTTTGGACCTACCAGCTGGTCTATCGATAACCGTACAGCCATCTATATCGTGGCTATTCTCATCTCGCTATTCGGTTATTTTAGGTTTATCAACTTGCCCAAGGAGCAGTTTCCGGATGTGGTGGTACCCACGATCTCCATTACCACGGTATATGTGGGAAATTCGCCCAAGGATATCGAGAATCTGGTAACCCGCCCTATCGAAAAGCAATTGAAGGGGATCAGTGGGGCCAAGGTCAATAAGATCACCAGCACTTCGCAGACCGATTATGCCCTTATAGTGGTTGAATTCGATACTGATGTAAAGACCGAGATCGCCAAGCAAAAAGTAAAGGATGCGGTCGATAAGGCCAAGCCCAATTTGCCTGCCGATCTGACCAGTGCTCCCGATGTGCAGGAATTTTCGCTAAGTGAGATCCCCATCATGTTCGTTAATATAAGTGGTGACTTCGATGGCATGAAACTTAAGAAGTATGCCGACAAGATCCAAGATCGGGTAGAGGAGTTACCCACCGTTACCAGAGCCGAGATCGTGGGAGCGCCCGAGCGTGAGATACAGGTCAATGTCGATCCGTATCGAATGACGGCCGCCAAGATCAGTTTTATGGACATCGAAAATGCCATTGCCCGCGAGAATATGGACATTACCGGTGGACAAGTAGAGGTGGGTAATATGAAGCGGACCCTTCGTATCAAAGGCCAGTTTAAGCAGGCGGCCGATATGCAAAATATCGTAGTGCGCAGCAGCGCAAGAGGTGCATCGGTCTATTTGCGCGATGTGGCCCAGATTATCGATACCATCAAAGAGAATGAAAGCTATGCGCGTCTTAACGGCAAGAATGTGGTTACTCTTAACATTGTTAAGCGAGCCGGAGAGAATCTGATCAGCACGGCCGATGGGGTCAAAGAAGTAATTGCCTTACTGCAAGAAAAAAATGAGTTGCCCCAAGACCTCAAGGTGGTCTTTACCGGCGATCAAAGTAAGGGAACGCGTACTTCGTTCAATGAACTGATCAACACCATCATCATCGGATTTGTATTGGTATTGTTGATCCTTATGTTCTTTATGGGCGTTACTAATGCCTTCTTCGTCGCTTTGAGCGTGCCGTTAAGTGTATTCGTGGCGTTTTTATTCTTACCACTGGCCGATGCGATCGTAGGCGGTAGTGTAACGTTGAATTTTATCGTACTGTTCGCATTGCTCTTTGGGCTCGGAATTATCGTAGACGATGCCATTGTGGTCATTGAGAACACGCACCGCATCTTCGATAATGGTAAGGTGCCAATCATTCGTAGCGCTAAAGAAGCGGCGGGCGAAGTTTTTATTCCGGTATTGGCGGGAACGGCTACCACACTAGCTCCTTTCTTTCCACTCTTGTTCTGGAAGGGCATTATAGGAAAGTTCATGGTCTATTTGCCGACCATGCTCATCCTTACACTGGCGGCTTCGCTGGTGGTGGCCTTTATTTTTAATCCGGTCTTTGCGGTCAGCTTCATGAAGCCCGAAGAGCCCATGGAGTCTCACCAGAAGAAAGCGGTATTCCGTAACAAATGGTGGTGGGTCTTTTTGATAGGCGGATGCTTGATTCACTTGACCGGTTTTCATGGAACCGCCAACTTCTTACTGATGCTGGCCGGTTTAATGATCTTCTATGCGTATCTGTTAAAGGCATGGATCCATCGTTTTCAGCATCAAACACTACCTTCTTTAATGAGTCGCTACGAGACATTACTTCGCTGGTTATTGGTGGGAACCCGTCCTGTAAAAATGTTCGCTTCGTTATTCGTATTATTCATCATTTCGCTGGTTTTGCTGATGCTGCGAGGCAACAAGATGACCTTCTTTCCATCGGGTGATCCCAACTTCGTGTATGTCTATGCCAAATTACCGGTAGGAACCGATGTGGAGTACACAGATAGTATTACCCGCGTACTCGAAAAAAGAGTGATGTCGGTTTTAAAAGATCAACCTCCGGGGCAAGAAGGATCCATCGTAGAGAGCGTTATCAGTAATGTAGCCATCAGTGCCAATAATCCCCGCGACAATAATCGCAGTGTGCAGCCGCATCTCGGCCGCATTCAGGTGTCGTTCGTGGAATTCGAAAAACGCCATGGCAAATCTTCTGCGCCTTACCTTACTGCGATTCGCGAGGTTGTGCAGGGTATTCCCGGTGTCAGTGTCGAGGTCGATCAAGAGACCAATGGACCACCCACCGATCCGCCCGTCAATATAGAGATAGTGGGAGACGATTTTGAAGAATTGGCCCAGACATCCACCCGTTTGTTGCAGTATCTCGATAAAAATAAGGTCGAGGGTATCTCTAGTTTAAAGGCCGATGTCGATCTCAATAATCCAGAGATCACCATTGTCGTAGATCGTGCCAGAAGCACCATGGAGGGTATCAGCACCGCACAGATCGGAATGGCCCTTCGCACGGCGCAATTTGGGAAAGAGGTCAGTAAGATCAAGGATGGAGAGGACGAATACAAAATCCAGTTGCGCTATGGCCCACAGTCTAGAGGTAATATCGAGGACCTGCTCAACATGCGTATCGTCTTTATGGATATGAATACCATGCAGATCAAGTCGGTTCCGCTGGGGGCCGTCGCCTCGCTCAATTATACCAACACGGCCGGAGGTATCAAAAGAAAGAACGTTCGCCGGACCATTCAGCTGCAAAGTAGTGTCACAGATCCTACACAAGTAACCCGTATCAATGCGGAGCTATCTGACCGTATCAATGAGTTTAGACAAAAAAATTCCCTACCCGAGAATGTCGTTATCAAGCAGAGCGGACAAAGTGAACAAGAAAAAGAAACTCAATCCTTCTTGGGAACTGCATTACTAATGGCTATCGGTATCATCTTTTTAATACTGGTGTTGCAGTTCAATAGCATGAGTAAGCCCTTTATTGTGATCACCGAAATCTTCTTCTCCGTCATCGGCGTCTTTTTGGGCTATGCGCTCAGTGGGATCACGCTGGCCTCCATTATGGTGGGCGTTGGTGTTGTAGGATTGGCCGGTATCGTTATCAAGAATGGGATTTTGTTGATCGAGTTTACCGACGAGCTTCGCAGCAGAGGCTATCGTACTCGAGAGGCCGCTATCCAGGCCGGAAAGATCCGGATCATCCCGGTGTTACTGACGGCTGTGGCTACGATCTTAGGGTTATTACCATTGGCCGTAGGATTCAACATTGATTTTGCAGGTCTTTTTCAACACGGTCGTCCTAATATTTTCTTTGGCGGAGATAGTGTGGTGTTCTGGGGCCCGCTTAGCTGGACGATCATCTTTGGATTGATCTTCTCTTTCTTTTTGACCTTACTGTTGGTGCCGGGTATGTACCTTATCGCCGAGAGGCTTCGTCGCCCGATGGAACGATTCTATGGTACCCGCTATATCGCCTTGCTAGGATTTGCCGGTCCTTTCTTTTTTATTTTTGCCGGCTTGATGATGTTGGTGAGAAAATGGCAAGGACGTCGGGTGTGGATGGGGCAGTTACAACAAAAGAATACCTAAATTCGTATCGCATCAGTAGTACATTAAGAAATGAACCGTAAGCAAGAGATACTTCAGGATGTTGTTATCAAATTCGCCGGAGACAGCGGAGATGGCATGCAGTTGACCGGTAGTCAATTTACTACAAACACCGCGCTGCTGGGGATCGATTTGGCTACGTTCCCCGATTTTCCGGCCGAGATACGTGCGCCACAAGGAACACTGCCTGGTGTGAGCGGATTTCAGTTGCGATTTTCTTCCGATAGGGTCTTTACTCCCGGAGATATCTGCGATGTACTGGTGGCCATGAACGCCGCCGCTCTCAAGGTAAATCTCAAGGCCCTTAAGAAAGGGGGCAAGATCATAGCCAATACCGATGGCTTCGATGCCAAGAACCTGCGCTTGGCCAACTACCCCGAGGGAATCAATCCGCTCGATGACGGATCGCTGTCAAATTATGAGCTCATTCGCATGGACGTCACCAAGATGACCCGTGAGTCCTTAAAGGACGCTCCATTGGGGATGAAAGAAAAGGACCGGGCCAAGAATATGTTCGTGCTCGGATTTCTCTATTGGATGTATGGGCGCGATATGGACAATACCATCAATTTCTTAAAAGAGAAGTTTGCTAAAAAGCCCGATATTCTAGATAGTAATATCAAAGTATTACAGGCAGGCTATAATTATGGCGATACCACCGAGACCTTTCATACCACTTATTCCGTAGAGCGTGCCAAGATGGAGCCTGGTTCATATCGGTCCATCATGGGCAATCAATCCTTATCGCTGGGGTTGATCGCTGCTTCTCAAAAAAGTGGTCTGCCTTTGTTCTTGGGTTCTTATCCCATTACCCCGGCTTCCGATATTTTGCATGATCTCTCTAAGTATAAAAACTTCGGAGTCAGAACGTTTCAAGCCGAAGACGAAATCGCGGCCATCACCTCTGCCATTGGGGCTTCGTATGGGGGCTCATTGGGCGTGACCACATCGAGTGGTCCGGGTATTGCGCTAAAAGGAGAGGCCATGGGTCTTGCCGTAATGCTCGAAATTCCGCTGCTTGTCATCAACATTCAACGCGGAGGCCCTTCTACAGGACTACCTACCAAAACCGAGCAAAGCGATCTGATGCAGGCGTACTATGGGCGCAATGGAGAATGTCCCATGCCCGTTATTGCCGCCTCTACACCGGCCGACTGTTTTAATGCGGTTTACGAAGCGGTGCGCATTGCCGTGCAACACATGACTCCTGTTATGTTTTTGAGTGATGGCTATATTGCCAATGGCGCAGAACCTTGGCGCTATCCGCAAACCAAAGACCTACCTGCTATTTCGGTTCAATTCAAAACACAACTGGCCGAGGGAGAAGAAAAATATTTACCCTATCAACGCGACGAGAAGTTAGCAAGACCCTGGGCTTTGCCAGGTACGGCCGGTCTCGAACACCGCATTGGAGGTCTCGAAAAGCAAAATATTACGGGCAACGTTAACTACGAGCCAGAGAATCACCAGTTGATGGTCAACATTCGCCAAGAGAAAGTAGACCGTATTGCCGATTTTATTCCCGAACAGCAGCTCGACAGTGGGCCCACGTCCGGAAAGATCTTGGTATTGGGATGGGGTTCTACCTATGGCGCCATCAAATCGGCCGTATCGGTATTGCAACAACAAGGGCATGCCGTTAGCCATGCACATCTTCGCTACATTCGTCCGTTCCCTAAAAATTTGGGTAGCCTTCTTCGCAATTTTGAACAAGTACTGATCCCCGAGATCAATAATGGCCAACTCATCAAGATCATCCGCGATGTGTATTTGGTCGATGCCAAAGGCTATAATAAAGTGATGGGAGTCCCTATCACCAAGACCGAATTGGTAGAGCAGCTGCAACGTATGCTCTAGATACTGCTCGGATACTGCTTAGATACTGAAACACCTCTGCCATCTCCATCGATCATGTTAGTGCTCATAGTGCTATTTTTTACCTGCCATCTTTTGCTCTTTCGCATAATAGCGGCATAGAGATTGTAATCCGCAAGTAGGGCAATTAGGGTTGCGGGCCATACAAGTGTAACGCCCGTGTAATATCAACCAATGATGGGCTTTGTGAATGAGGGATTCGGGAAAATACTTGATTAACCATTTTTCTACCGCAAGAGGTGTTGTGGCAGTAGTGGGCACCAGACCCAGCCGATGACTCACTCTAAATACATGGGTATCGACGGCCATGTTGGGCTGATGATCGATCACAGAAGTAATAACATTGGCAGTCTTTCTTCCCACTCCTGGCAGCAGTACCAATTCTTCGACGGTCATAGGAATGCGCCCCTCAAAATCGTTTATCACTTTGGCGGCCAGCGCTACCAGATGTTTGGCTTTGTTATTCGGATACGAAATGCTTTTGATTAGTGTAAAGACCTCCTCGGGTGTAGCTTTGGCCAACGAAGGGATGTCGGGATAAGCAGCAAACAAGGCCGGGGTGGTTTGATTGACCCGTTTGTCGGTGCACTGGGCAGAGAGTACTACCGCCACCAGTAGTTGATAGGGATTATCGAAAAGCAGTTCTGTTTCTGCAGTGGGAGCATGGGTCAAAAAATAGTCGGTTACCTGCTTGTATTTTTCCGCACGCGTCATGAGCGCAAGATAATACGCAACCGTTAGATGAGGCAGCTTTAAAAATGGGGGAGATCAGTTCAAAAACGACCCGGTCTCAGGAACGAACCGTTTCGTTTAGTTTTTCCGCAGCCTTGTGCAGAATGTTCAGGATCACTTCGGTGCGAGGCGTCTCCGAGAGCCGGGTTAACCGGTCTTTGGCGGTCTTCAAGACACCCAATTTTTCTCGCAGGGTCCAGTCCTTTTCGAGCTGGGCCTCTACCTGCAGCCTGGTGGCGGCATCCATGTCATTGTAGAGGTAAAGCAGAAGGTCGTCGGGGGTAAAATTGCTCATGGAAACCAAGTTAAAAGCAACTTGTTGGGTCGCTCAATTGGTAAAACGAAGAAGGACCTTCCTTATTGTACGGTTGGCAAAAAAATCATCGATTTCCGCGGGCAGACTTGGGAGAGATCAAGAAAAGATCCTCGTTCTCCCTTTTCATCAGGTACTTTTCGCGGGCATATTTTTCGATGGTGGCCGGGTTATTCTTGAGCTGCTCCAGTTCCTTTTTTTCTGCCTCGATCTGGGTCGAATAGTGAGATTTAGTTTGTTGCAGCTCACGCAGTTCGCGCTTGCGATCTAGCTGGGTAAATAGATCGTTCTTATCCAAAAAAACGATCACCACCAAAAAGGCGATCAGGCTAATGACATACTTGCTTTTGAGCCAAGAAGGGATCGTGTTTAATACCTGTTGCATCCGGTACGTAAAGTTAACAAGGGTCGCAATAGCCCCGATTTATTTTTTCCCGAACTTGATCTTTCCTTTCGGGTATATGGCAGAGCTGCCCAGTTGTTCTTCGATGCGGATCAGTTGGTTGTACTTAGCCATTCGGTCCGAGCGAGAGGCGCTTCCGGTCTTGATCTGTGCGCAGTTGAGGGCTACGGCCAGGTCGGCGATGGTGCTGTCTTCGGTCTCACCACTACGATGGCTCATGATGGTATTGTAGCCATTGTGCTGCGCCAGGGTGACGGCATTGATCGTTTCGGTGAGTGTTCCGATCTGGTTTACTTTAACGAGCAGCGCATTGCCTATCTGCTTGTCTATTCCTTGCTGTAAGCGAGTTACATTGGTTACGAACAGATCGTCACCAACCAGCTGACAGCGGTCTCCTACGGCCTCCGTCAGCATCTTCCAACCGGCCCAATCATCTTCGGCCATACCATCCTCGATGCTGCAGATCGGATATTTCTTGATCCAACCCTCCCAATATTTTACCAGTTGCTCGCTGCTCATTTCTTTTCCACTGCTCTTGTGAAAGACGTACTTCTTCTTCTTGCTGTTCCAGAGTTCGCTGTTGGCCGCATCCATGGCGATCTTGATCTGCGATCCGGCCTTATAACCGGCGGCATCGATGGCGGTCAGCACCATTTCGATGGCTTCCTCATTGCTCTGGATGTTGGGGGCAAAACCACCTTCGTCTCCCACATTGGTGCTATATCCTTTTTTCTTTAGTACATTTTTTAGGGCATGAAAGATCTCTACGCCCCAGCGCAGGCCTTCGCTGAAGTTAGTAGCCCCCACGGGCATCACCATAAACTCCTGAAAGTCGATCTTGTTATCGGCATGTGCTCCTCCGTTCAATATATTCATCATGGGCATAGGAAGCACTTTTGCATTGGTACCTCCCACATAGCGAAATAAAGGAAGAGCTGCTTCTTCGGCAGCCGCTTTGGCAGCCGCCATACTAACAGCCAGCATAGAGTTGGCGCCCAGCTTCGATTTGTTCGAAGTCCCATCGAGTTGTATCATCATCTCGTCAATGCCTGTCTGATCGGCCACATCGTAGCCTAGCAAAAGGGGGGCGATTTTTTTATTGACATTATCTACGGCCTTTAATACTCCTTTGCCCAGGTACGTTTTCTTATCGCCATCGCGCAGCTCCACGGCTTCGTGTATGCCGGTGCTGGCTCCGCTCGGAACAGCGGCTCGGCCTACGGCTCCCTCTTCCGTAATTAAGTCTACCTCTACGGTAGGATTTCCTCTGGAGTCTAAAATTTGACGGGCAAATACTTCGGCAATGTAGCTCATGGGTAGGTGTTGTTTATGATTGATGTCAGGATGAGGTGAGATGCCTGAAGATCTCTTCTAAACTCATTCCTTGGCGCGGCAAAGATACTTTTTTGTGTAGTTCGCTCAACAAGCTGTCGACCCTAATCTTGCCTTTATGGATGATGATAACCCGGTCGCAGATCGCTTCAGCTTCTTGTAGAATATGGGTAGAGAATAGCACCGTTTTGTTGGCGCCAGCGGTTTTGATCAGGTCTCGGATCTCGACCAGCTGATTTGGGTCCAGCCCCGATGTGGGTTCATCGAGAATCAAGACCTCAGGGTCATGTAAAAGGGCAGCAGCAAGCCCTACTCGTTGTTTGTAACCTTTGGAAAGTTGAGCGATCTGCTTGTGTGATTCCGCTAACAGGCCGGTTTGTTGCAAAACCTTTTCAACGGCGGGTTTGGCGGAAGTTACTTGCTGCAGTTCGGCCATAAACAACAAATATTCCCTTACGTACATGTCATGGTAAAGAGCATTGAGTTCGGTCAAGTAACCCATCTTTTTGCGAGCGGCAATCGGGTCTTTTATTACATCGACACCACCGATCTGTGCCGAGCCATTATCTGGTTTCAAGTAGCCGGTAAGCATTTTCATGGTCGTGGACTTACCGGCTCCATTAGGTCCCAGAAAGCCTACGATCTCGCCTCGTCCGATCGAAAAAGAAATGGCATCTACGGCTAATTGCGTGCCGTACTGTTTGACCAATTGGCTGACCTGAATCGACATGCTGCGAAGTTAGCTTACAGATCGTCAAATTCGTAAAGTGGATCGAGCGCTGTTCCGGCAGGAATCTCATAGACGGGCTTTATCAAGCCATCCTTTAATCCGTACACCCAACCGTGCAAGTCGGGGTAGTGGCTGTTTTTCCAGGCTTTTTGGACAATGGAGGTCTTTGCCAGGTTCATTACTTGCTCCTGCACATTTAGCTCTACCATTCGGTTGATGCGATCGTCCTCGTTTGTGATTTTATCTATCTCTTCACGGTGAAAGCGATAGACATCCTTAATATTACGCAACCATTTATTGATAATACCAAAATTATGGTTGCTCATGGAGGCCTTTACTCCTCCACATCCGTAGTGTCCACATACAATGATATGTTTTACTTTCAGGTGGTTGACGGCGTAGTCCAGTACTGTTAGTAGATTAAGATCGGTGTGGACTACCATATTGGCCACATTACGGTGTACGAAGATCTCTCCCGGCCGTGTGCCAGTGATCTCGTTGGCCGGTACGCGACTGTCACTACATCCAATCCATAGGAATTCGGGCGTCTGTAAATCGGCTAACCGGTTAAAGAAATCGGGGTCATCCAAGATCTTTTCAGCAGCCCAAGCCTTATTTTCCAATAACAATTTTTCGTAAGGTTTCATCATCTTCTATTTTAATTAGTGTCGTACAGCATACGTTTTATTTTGATGTTCTTTGATCTCGATCGTAATGTTTCTTATGGCAGCATTTTTTTGAAAATCTTCGATTACTTCCATAATGTCGTTATCTACGAACTCGGCTTTCGACAGATCGATCAGTACATACGCATCATCGGGTATTTTTCCGAGCTCTCTTTTTAGGATCGGTTTATTCAAAAAGGAGACATGCGAGCGCAGGCGAATCAGAAAATTAGTATCGTCTTTCACGGCTAATATGGCGCTACTGAAATTAGTTCTAAGCACAAACAGCAGACCGATGCCAATTCCGATCATGACGCCCTTCAAGAGGTCGGTAGCCAAGATCGCGAGTATTGTAATGACCAATGGAGCAAACTGGTCCCATCCTCTTTTATAGTAGCTGATGAATAAAGCGGGTTTGGCCAGTTTATATCCGGTAAAGATCAGGATGGCGGCCAGGGCCGCTTTGGGGATCTGATTGAGCAGTCCTGGAATAAACGCAACGCAGAGCAGCAATAATCCACCATGGCAAATGGTAGACATTTTTGTTTTGGCACCTGCATTCACATTGGCCGAGGAGCGAACGATCACACTGGTAACAGGTAAACCTCCTAATAACCCCGATATTATATTGCCAATTCCCTGTGCCTTCAATTCGCGGTTGGTGGGAGTAATGCGCTTGTAGGGGTCTAATTCATCTACCGCCTCAATGCTCAGCAGCGTTTCAAGACTTGCCACGAGAGCAAGTGTTAGTGCAACTGTCCATATTTGCCGGTTACCTAAAACACTCCAGTCGGGGCTGGTAAAAAAGGAAAAGAACTCCCTTGTGCTTGTTGCCGTGGGTAAGATCACCAGGTGCTCACCCGTTAGTGGGGTCAGCCCAAATCCTGCCATGAACATTTTATTGAGCGTTATGGCAAGTATGACCATGAGCAATGGCCCAGGTACAAAACGAATCCATCCGCCACGGGCAGCCTGCAGTTTTTCCCAAATAAAGTTAAGTAGCAGCGCTGCACCGCCTATCAAAAGGGCAGTTTTATTGATATTGCCAAACGCATACAAAAAGTTAGAGAAGATATTTCCCTTTCTGGCAGGTACGCCTTCATCACTTTCAAATTGCGAATCATCACCCAGCAAGTGTGGAAATTGATTGAGTAGTAAGATGAGACCGATGGCAGCCAGCATACCCTTAATGACGCTGTCAGGAACATAATCGCCTATGATCCCAGCTCTAGCAAATCCCAGTATCAACTGAAAAAATCCTGCTATAACTACCGCAAGCAAAAAGGCTTCGTATGAGGGAAGCAATACAATGGAGGCAGCTACTATTGCCGTTAATCCTGCAGCGGGGCCACTTACACTTAGGTGAGAACGGCTTGCAAGGCCTACTGCAACGCCTCCTACGACACCGGCGATAATTCCGCTGAACAAAGGAGCGTTAGAGGCAAGGGCCACTCCTAAGCAAAGTGGCAGTGCCACAAGGAATACGACAATGGCAGCCGTAAGGTCATTGGGAAGGCTACTTGTATAGTCGCGTAACGTAGGACTGTTTTTCATAAGATGGAATTACAGTAATGTAATTACTTTTTCTCATCTTATTGCATTTGTTGCACGGGTATTTATCCAATGTGCCCTTTTAACAGTAATTCAGATTTATAATTGACCCACGGCCCAGCTCAGCTGGTAACTGGCCAGCGCTAGTTTAGCCTTGAGCTCTTGTAATTTTTGCAGAGCCTCGAGTCGTTTGTTCTCGCGGGCATTTACTAAAAACAGGGAACTTTCTCCAATGGTAAATCGGATCTCTTCGCCGCGCTGCAGTAAATAGTAATTAGAATAGGCCTTTGTCTGAAGGGCCACCTGCGAACGCAGATTGACCAGTTCGTTAAAGTAGGCCTTGACCTTGTTTTCTATCTGAGTGATCTTGAGATCTTGCTCCAGTCTCACCGAGTTGATGGTCAGTTTGGTGTTGCGATAATTTCCTCTTTCGGCCGATAGGCGAAGCGGAATGCTCATCTTTAAGCCATACTGAAAATTATTATCGAATAGCGGGGCCTTGATGGTATTGGCAAATCGATTTCCTTCTTGCAAAAAGTTATATTGAAGATCGGCCTGAGGCAACAGTTGCTGAAACCGGTAGCGCTTTTCGATCGAGAGGGTCTGCAATTTAAAATTATAGAGTAGGAGTTCAGGATGATTTTTTCTGGCCACATCTAGTAAGCTATCCAATACCGGAACAGGCTGCGTTTCTAAAGCCTGCTCTCCGCCGGGGAGCAACGGACTCACCTCATCGGGCAGCAGATAAGGATTCTCCTCGGACGTCCAGAGAAAGACGGAGAGCTCGAGCTGGTTATTGCGTAGCTCCAACGTAGCCGCTTGTTGCTGCACTTGTAATTGTTGCAACTGGGCTAGTGCCTCCGTCGTATCAAGGGCCGGCCGGTCACCTTGCTTGAAAGCCCCTCTTACAAACATCAGTCGTTTTTCGTTGACGGCCACTGCCTCGTCCAACACGGCTAAGACTCGGTAACTCTTGTACCAATTCCAATAGGACTTTTGTGCATCGAGCAACAGATCATTAAGTAGCCGTTGTTGTTCGGCATATGAGGCGTCGCGCATTACACGGGCGGTTTGTAATATCGCTCTTCTTTTATCCATCAAAAGGTCGCGACCTAACGGAACACTAACACCTATATAATTGCTCGAACCTGTTGTCTCGCTGCTGTTAACCCTGTTTCCATTGAGAGATTCAACACCGGCCTTTACCTCTACGCCAAACCAGGTTGGTATGGCCAGCTCGGTGTTGTTGTATTCGTAGTAAGCCGTGCCGTCAAAGGTCTTTTCCGACAGGCGTTGCGATAGAATTGGATCGAATCCCCCTCGTGCAGCCAGCAATTTGGCCTTGGCTTGTTGCACTTGTATGCCCGCTTGCTTGGCAACAGGATGAAATCTTCGCACTAATTGCATCACCTCATCGGCCGATAAGGTTTTTTGAGTGGCGTCCGTAACGCTAGAGCCAGCAGCTATTGTACTGGGAGTACTGGTCTGCTGCGCTTTGGTAGCGTTAGTTTGCTGTGCCGAGGCAGGCGTTGTAAAAAATAAGATCCCGGACCAACTTGCTAACACCAGTAAAGAGCGGTACACACAATGCATCATGGGGTAGAAGATTTGTTGGCTTTATCCGCAGAGGATTGCTGCGGCTTATAGTAATCGGCCGGAAATCCGTTGATGTTTCGCCAGAGTTCATACCAGATAGGTACATCTTTTAGCAGCGCGATACCTTGTGCGCCGGCGCCTACTTGCAGCTGATAGGGCCAGGGTTTATCAGTGGGATCTTCTTTGATCAGGATCCTGAACTTTCCTTCTTGGCTAATATTTCTTTCTACCGCTACAATAATTCCACCAAAGGTTCCGTACGAGGCATTGGGCCAGCCGCTGAATACGATGGCGGGGAATCCATCGAATAAGAAGCGCACTTTTTGTCCGGGAGCCATCAGTGGCACATCGAGGGGTCGCACGAACATCTCTACCGCGTAGACGAATTTTTCGGGTACGATCTCCACGATCATCTCACCTTCTTTTACGTATTCTCCTATACCGGCCTTACGAGCACTGATCACCTGTCCGGCCTGAGGCGCCAAGATATAGTACATCCCATTTCGGATGCTATAACTGGCGTACAGATTACGTAGTTTGGCGACATCTACCTGCCCGCTGGCAATTTCAGTCAGGGATTGAAAGCGATCTCCTTCGGCCTTGGCTACTTTCTCTCTGTTCTCTTGCAGTTGCGCATTCATCTCGATCATGGTGATCGTCAACTCTTGTCGGGTATTAGCCAATCGGTTGTCGGCACTTATTTTTTTGGCAAGCGCCGATTGATAGGTTTGATTGCGTTGTTCTACCTGTGTCAGTGACACCAGCCCGCTATCAAAGAGCGCGCGCTGACGATCGAATTGCAGCTTGCCGATATTGAGATCGTTTTGGGCGGCTATCGTCTCGGCACTATCCGCTTGAACTTTCAGCTGCAATTGCACGACCTTATTCCGAAGCTGCTCCAGCTTTAACGTCAGTCCGCTATTTAACGCTGCGATCTGCTTTTCGGCGGCTTGGGCTTTGTCTTGATAAAAATCGATGGATTGCTCTTTACCCTTTACCTGTTCCATCGTTCTGTTCAACAATTGCGGATCGAGATAATCTACTTTCACCTCCGAGAGTTGAATCAGTGTATCGCCTGCTTTTACCACATCGCCTTCCTTTACATACCATTTTACCACCTGTCCTCCAATGATCGTATTTACTTGTTGGGGACGTTGGTCTTGGTACAAGGTAGTGACCAAGCCACGGCTACGAATGTTCTGCGTCCAGGGCAAGAACAGAATAACGAGCATACCAAGTAAAATGCCATAGAACCAATAGCGCACGCGACTTTTTCGGTCGTAGCGGTAGATCCTCTCATGTGATTTATAAAGTGCTGTACTATTTTCTGTATTCATGTCTTGACTTCTTATTTTGTTTTGGTAAGTCGACCGTCTCCTTCCATTATCATTACCTGATCGCAGGTAGCGGCAAACTCATCATCGTTACTAACCACGATGGTCGTGATATCTTTTAATCCGGCCAACAGATCGATGATCTGCCCTCTGTTACTGTCTTCCATGCCACTCCAAGGCTCTTCTAACAGCAGTAGACGGGGCGAACCGGCGACTGCCCTTACCAACATAATGTTATGTATGATCTGTTCAGGTAAGCGTTGTCCCATTGGGTCCAAGATGGTGTCGAATCCCTGTGGCAGGCTGGCAAAGTAAGAGCTTAATCCAACTTTATCGAGCAGCTCTACAACACGTTTAATGTCGATGCCTTCTTTTCCCATCGTAATATTTTCCCAAAGGGTACCAGCGAAAATATCATCCTGGTGTAATACAATACCGATATGCGAGCGAAGCGAACTTAGTTCGTAGTTACGAAGAGGGATGTCGTCAATTTTCAAGATGCCCTCAAAGTCTGCAAACGCTCCATCAAGCAGTCTTAGCAGGGTAGATTTACCCGTGCCTCCTTTACCCGTCACACAAACCGTTTGTCCGGGCTGTATCACAAAATCGATATTATCAAAGATGGGGGAACGTCCCGGGTAGCTGAAGCAAAGTCCTTTTGCTTCGATCTTTACCCCTTTGTTGCCAGGCGGTAGTGTGATATTGCCAAACTGCTCCATTGGCTTATCGGTAAGTTTGGCCAGTTTGTCTACGGCTGTTAATGTATCATAAATGCCATCCAGGTTAATGATCAGTTTCTCCACGGAGTTAAGGATGGTCAGGATCACAATTTCTGCAGCAATAAACTGACCTATGTTAAGTTGCTGATTGACCAGTAGCACCGAGCCAAATATCAACATGGCGGCGGTAATGGTGGTCTTAAAGGCTACCAACGTTCTGTATTGCAACAACAAGATCTTGAAATGTTCATTGCGCGCATCGAGGTATTCCACGGTGGCCTCATCGGTCTTTCTTAGATGAAGTCCGTTAAGGGTGGCAATCTTGATGGTCTTGACCACTCGTGCCATTTCCTCGAGCCAGGCCGCTACCTGGTATTTGCCGGTACTTTCACGCAGACTGCTTTCTAGTCCGCGGCTACCGGTGAAATAGAGTATGGCCCACAGTAGCGAAACGACCACGATCGAAAACACGATAAAAGTGGGGTGGTAGAAAGAAAGCAAGACAAGTCCGAAGAATATCTGGATGGTTGCGGTCGGGATCTCTAACAAGATCTTCGATAAACTCTTTTGAAGGGTGGCCGTGTCGAAAAAACGGTTGATCAGCTCCGGTAAATAGACGCCATCGTTCTTTTTGAGATCGAGCCTTGGAATGGTATCTGTGTAGGCAAAAGCATAGCGTACGAATATCCGTTGCTGGATCTTTTCAATGATCTTCATTTGATTGACCTGCATGAGGCCCGCGATCAGCACCGCCATCACGACCAAAAAGATCAAGATGTAAATAGAGGCTCTAAAAGAGGCGCCCAATACGAACCCGATAATGGATTGAATGCCCAGCGGAACGGCCAGCAAGATCAACCCATTGAGGATGGCATAGAAGTAGATGGCGGAGATCTCTGCTTTTTCGAGTTTGACCAGGTCTAGAATTCTTGTAATCGGACTTTTTGCTTTTCCCATTTTTGGTTTGGTTGATGATAAGTTGAAACGATCAAGCCCAGCGTTCAGGGAACGCCATGGACTCTAACAAACGAACATCAGCAAACGTTGGGAGGAGGGGCTACATATTCCAGGTAAGGAGAGGGGGGCAATAGTGAGCAGCGGCCATCACTTCTTAGCAGGTCGGCATCTTTTTCGGATGGGGCTAGGCAGAATTGAAAAAGGCTGTTATAATCTTTTTTTTGCTCTTTTATCTCGTTGATTTGGTTGGCATTACTGCTTTTTTCTTCATCGACAATAAAGAGACTGACCTGGTTTTGTTTAGTCAACGACATGGCCAGGGGAATCAGGATCGTTCCCGAAAAAGTAAGCAGTAAGAAAATGGCCACTGTTTTCATATAGAATGCAAAGATAGTTCGAGGGTTAGGAGTGCAAAAAAATGGAGGTCACTTATTTGTCATATAAACCTTAATTTTTTAAAGATATTTTTGTAATTTTAATTGTTAGTGCATTGTTTTACAGACAGTTAATATTTTTTTTGTCATGTCTTCACCCTCGGCCCGATCCGGTATATCACCCGTTCTTTCCAGGGTTTTTTTAGACTTTTTTAGTAGCGAAAAAGCCTCGGGGTTTATATTGATTGGCTGCACTCTTTTATCGATCGGGTTAGCCAACAGCGCATGGGGGGGCACTTACTTGCACTTCTGGCATACAAATTTTGGGGGGCTAACTGTAGAGCAGTGGATCAACGACGGACTGATGGCCATCTTCTTTTTGCTGGTGGGCCTCGAGATTGAGCGCGAACTCTATATCGGCGAGCTATCTAAATTTCGTCAGGCCTTTTTACCCGTCATGGCTGCCCTTGGTGGCATGCTGCTGCCCGCTCTTATTCACTATTTGTTCAATCGGGGCACCCTGTACGCCAGTGGTTTTGGTATTCCAATGGCGACCGATATTGCTTTCGCACTTGGTATCTTGTCGCTGGCCGGCAAAGCCGTTCCCTCGGCACTCAAGGTCTTTTTAGCGGCTCTGGCTATCATCGACGACCTGGGCGCTATTTTGGTGATCGCCTTATTTTATACTGAACAACTCTCGTTGGCTTACTTACTCGGGGCACTTGGCATTTTTACACTCCTCTTTTGGGCCGGAAAGAAGGGTTTTAGCGTATTGCCTGTCTATCTCTTGGCCGGTGTGGTGATGTGGTATTGCATGCTACGCTCAGGGGTACATGCCACGATTAGTGGTGTGCTCCTCGCATTTGCTATTCCCTTTGGCAGCGGTGGAGATCGTTCTATCTCGGCTCGTTTGCAACATGCTCTTCATCCCTTGAATGCATTTTTTATTATGCCCTTATTTGCGTTGGCCAATACCGGTGTCGTGCTTAGTGCCGATCTGTCGGTAACGCTGCTTTCGCTCAATAGCTTAGGCATAATGGGAGGGTTGGTCATTGGAAAACCCTTGGGCATTTTGTTTTTTTGTCGTGTAGCTATCAGTGCTGGATGGGCGGTACTGCCAACCTCTGTTACTTGGAAACATATTGCTGCAGCAGGGCTGTTGGCCGGCATCGGGTTTACCATGTCGATCTTTATAACGCTGTTGGCTTTTTCGGATGTGCAAACCGTTGTCAGTGCCAAGCTGGCTATTTTGGTTGCCTCCACCTGCGCCGCGCTGCTGGGGCTGCTGGCCTTTAAAGTGATAGGGTCTTCTACCAAATAAGAATCTTACGTAACGAATTATTGATTGACCTCTTTTTAAGGGGCGACTTTTATTTTCTCGTATTTTTATCGCTCATCCCATCGCTGCTATGTCTTATCCGTACCAGATCAAAACTCAAGCGCAGTATCACCAGGAGTATGCTCGCAGCGTGCAAGACCCAGAGGGGTTTTGGAACGAGATCGCCGATCATTTTATCTGGAAAAAAAAGTGGGATCGTGTACTCGACTGGAATTTTACCGAGCCCCGTATTGCTTGGTTTAGCGGAGCGCAACTCAATATCACCGAAAATTGTTTAGATCGTCACTTAACGGACAAGTCCGATCAGCCCGCAATTATTTGGGAGCCTAATAATCCAAGCGAACCCAACCGAATACTTACCTATGGCGACTTGCATCGTCAGGTTTGTTTATTTGCACAGGTCTTACTCAACAACGGTATAAAAAAAGGTGATCGGGTTTGTATTTATATGGGGATGGTGCCCGAGCTCGCTATTGCGGTACTAGCTTGCGCTCGTATCGGCGCCATTCATAGTGTGATCTTTGGGGGATTTTCGGCACAAAGCATCAGTGACCGCTTGCAAGATGCAGGGGCCTCTTGTGTAGTTACCTGCGATGGCGCCTTTCGGGGTGCCAAGGATATTCCACTCAAGGCAGTGATCGACGAGGCGCTTACTGGCAATACAATCGTTAATACCGTAATAGTTTACGCACGTACCCGCACCGGTGTTTCCATGATCAAAGGCCGTGATCATTGGTGGGACGAAGAGATGGAAAAGGCTTCGCAGCAAGTTCTAGAAAGTGGATCATTATTGCCGGCCGCCACTATGGAGGCCGAAGATCCTTTGTTTATTTTATATACATCCGGGAGTACC
>CANGTM010000031.1 GCA_947456825.1 Chitinophagaceae bacterium | reverse complement strand
GCTACAAAGGCGTCGCTAACCCCACGCACTTCTCGAGCCTCGTCGATGAACACATCGGCAGCCGCCCGACAAGAAACCAAATGGACATTGTAAGCCACTCCCGACATATTGCCATCGATACCTCTTGGAGCCGCAAGCACACCGGCCATCGCAGTACCGTGACCGCAGCGATCTTCGGGTGTCTCCGGCAAGCCCACATTAAAAATTCCAAATAGTTTTTTACGAGGAAGCGTTACCATTCTTTCTAGTCTTCGCTTTTGCGAAAGTCCCTGATTGAACTGCGAACCCAGATTCTCCTGTTCGTAACCAATGCCCGTATCGATCAAGAAAACGGTGATACCTGTCCCTGATACCACACGCCAGGCATCCAGCAGACCGTGATAAGGATAATTCCAGGATGCTTTGGCAAAGGGACTCACGATACCATAATCGATACCGGCTACCAGCGATGCATCAGGCAGGTTTGCCGCACAACCACTTTGTCGCTCCGTTATCGCAGCATATAAGTGGGTCTCATACTCCAGAGGCTCCAAATAACGGACCCGGGGATCATACCGGAGTTCGATCATGGTTTCGTACGAGGTGATAAGCACATTGAACAGTGGCAAGACCTCTTCGGGCCACAGCTCGATCGATGCCCTATTTACTGCGCTGTTATTTTTTTTCTCCAGCTCGTAAATCCGATCGAGCAATTGATCACGTATGAGCTGTCGCTGCGATCGGTAAGCAGGGGGGCCGATCTCCTCTTCTACCCGATATCCCAAGGAAACAACATGTCCGCCGTGCACCAAGGCACTCCATAGCATTCTGTCCGAGGCAGTCTTCCACTCGAATTGCCCGAATGCTTTTAGCTGGGCTGCAATAAAATTATTGATCGAGTCGACCGGCATCAATTTATCCTGCGATGAGGTAAGTCGATTTGGATGCGATGATTTTTGGCAAGCCCATAGCAGCAGGCAACAGCCCGCCACCAGCAACGTTTTTTTCATAGAAAAGGTTTATTCCGATCAAAATAGCCGGAAGCCTTTTCGGATGCCAGTGAATTAAACAGTAATCGAAGGTATTTTTTGCAATGGGATCAAGGTCTGTCCTGTTCGCTCCCAACCCATGCAATGGGCTCCGTTGGTGATAAGAAGATAGCGCACAGGAACACTCATGTTATAACGTAGCAGTTGGTCCAAAACAGCGTCATCGAGTGCTACAGTTTCTGCTTTGCATTCGATCATCATCCAGGGTTGCTGCGATCTGTCGTACACCAATAGGTCGAATCTTTTTTGCATAGCGCCCAGCGAAATGGTCTGCTCCACGGCCATCAACGCCGTGGGAAACCGATGGGTCTCTGAGAGCAATAAAATGAACAGCTGCCTCACCCACTCCTCCGGACTCAACTGAACCCACCGCTTGCGGATGGGATCAAAGACCTCCTTGATACTGCCACCGGATCGGGTCTTAGGTAGAATTTCGGGATAACGCAGCTCGATCATGGTTCAAATCTAAATGATTAAATTTGAGCGATGAAGTCAAAAGAAGAGATCGTACAGAACTGGTTGCCCCGCTACACGGGGGCAAGACTGGATCAATTTGGAAAATATATTCTGCTGACCAACTTCAGTAATTACGTAAAACTATTTGCCGATTGGAACAAGGTCGAGATCATGGGTGCCGATCGCCCCATGCAATGTGCCACGGCAGGCGATATTACCATCATCAATTTTGGTATGGGCAGCCCCACGGCGGCCACCATTATGGACCTCATCACGGCCATTGAACCCAAGGCGGTCTTGTTCTTGGGTAAATGCGGCGGGCTAAAAAAACGAAACAAACTAGGCGATCTTATTTTACCCATCGCAGCTATTCGCGGCGAAGGAACCTCCAATGACTATTTTCCCAGCGAAGTACCCGCCTTGCCAGCCTTTGCGCTGCAAAAGGCCGTTTCTACCACTATACGCGAATACGAAGTGGATTATTGGACCGGCACCGTCTATACCACCAACCGTAGGGTCTGGGAGCACGACGAGCCATTCAAAGAGTACCTGCAAAAGATCAGGGCCTATGCCATAGACATGGAGACGGCTACCGTATTTACCGTGGGTTTCTACAACAAGATCCCTACCGGAGCTTTACTGCTGGTCAGCGATCAACCCATGATACCCGAGGGGGTCAAAACCGAGGAAAGCGACAAGGCCGTAACCGCTCAATATGTTGAAAATCACCTTCGCATAGGGATCGATTCACTCAAACAACTGCTCAACGACGGCCTGACGGTGCGGCACCTTAAATTCTAGGACCGGAGCGCCTGTTTCAAAAAAATAATTCAAAGGGCTGTTTTTTTTGTAATTTTGCACGCCTATAAAGCGGTCATGCTTACCCAACCCGGCGCCGTAAGGCCGGTGAGGTTCACTTCGATTCGTGGCTTTTTGCCCGGGATGCGTTTGCAAGACTTCCATCTAAATCCACATGCATGAAGCTTTCGCAATTTCGTTTTGATCTGCCCCTAAACCTGATCGCCCAGCATCCCGCCAAAAAAAGAGAGGATGCCCGCATGATGGTCGTGCATCGCCACACGGGCGTAATTGAGAACAAACATTTCAGGGATATCATCGACTACTTCGATGACAAGGACTGTTTTGTGGTCAACAATACCAAGGTATTCCCGGCCCGTATGTATGGTCGCAAAGAAAAGACCGGCGCCAAGATCGAGGTATTCTTGCTACGCGAGCTCAACAAACCCAATCGCCTGTGGGATGTGATCGTAGACCCTGCCCGTAAAATTAGGGTTGGCAACAAACTTTACTTTGGCGACAACGAAGACCTGGTAGCCGAAGTAATTGACAACACGACCAGCCGGGGTCGTACCATTCGATTTTTGTGGGAGGGAGACGAAGAAAGTTTTCGCGCCCAGCTCGAAAAACTAGGCGAAACTCCACTTCCCAAATACATTAAACGCAAACCCGAGGAAGAAGACAAGGAGCGCTATCAAACCGTATATGCCAAGCACGAGGGAGCCGTAGCCGCGCCAACTGCAGGTCTGCATTTTAGTCGTGAGCTGATCAAGCGTCTCGAGATCAAAGGAATTCGCTTTGCAGAGGTGACCCTGCATACCGGACTGGGTACATTTAGACCCATCGAAGTAGAGGACCTCAGCAAGCATAAGATGGATGCCGAGTATTATCACATAGACGAAACGGCGTGCAAGATCGTGAACCGGGCCAAAGAGTATGGACACAGAGTCTGCTCTATCGGCACCACCACCATGCGGGCCATGGAGTCTTCTTTTACCGCCCAGAAACTATTGAAACCCTCCGAGGGATGGACCAACATGTTCATTCATCCTCCCTATGATTTTAATATTGCCGATGCCATGGTCACCAATTTTCATTTGCCCAAGACCAGCCTGCTGATCATGACCTGTGCTTTTGCCGGTTACGAATTGGCCATGGAGGCTTACAAAAAAGCGATCAAGGATAAATATCGCTTCTTTAGTTACGGAGATTCCTTGCTGATCATCTAATTGTGCTGGAGCGAAAGCGAGAATTGAGCGGCCACGTCATGAAGGTCCCTTACCACCGAATCTTCGAGGGGAATGCCATTGGCCATACGTAGCTCGAAAGCTTCGCGCTCAGGATCGCCGGGTACCATGACCCTTTGCTCATTATGGATTGGAGCGGCCGCCCTGAATCCCCCGATCCAGTCATCCATCGATTGCTTGAACTCATCTGCACTTCTGAATGCATCGATGCGGAGCGCCCCTAAAAAATGACCGATGCCTTTTCCTGGTTGGCGAGCGGGCATCGGCACATAGGCCGGAAAAGGCGGCACCCAGGGAGCATAGTTGGCCCCACTTAACAACGCAGAAAAAAGATCGACCACTGCTCCCAGGGCATATCCCTTATGAGAACCATGCTCGCGATCGCTTCCTAACGGTAACAGCGCCCCGCCCTTTTTAAGGATATGAGCGTCGGTAGAGGGGGCTCCCTCTTTGTCTTGCACCCATCCGCTGGGGGTATCTTGCTCTTTGCGTTGCAGAATTTCCAGTTTTCCATTGGCCGCCGTGGTAGTGGCCAGGTCGGCTACAAAGGGAGGCTGCTCCCCTGCGGGGGCTGCCACGGCGATCGGATTAGTGCCTAGCATCTTGTCGGAGGAGAACGTGGGGGCCACCAACGGACTGGCATTGGTCATGGCCATTCCGATCATATCGTGTTGCAATGCCAGCATGGCATGATAGCCGGCAATGCCAAAGTGATTACTGTTTTGAACACTCACCCAGCCAGTGCCTACCTGTCTGGCCTTTTCGATAGCAATATTCATGGCCTCTTGCGCGACCACCAACCCTAACCCTCCATCTCCATCCAGCACCGCGGTAGAGGGTGTTTCGTGTACTATGCGTAAGGAGGGTGTTGCGTTAATGCGACCTGCCTCCCAAAGACGTATGTACCCGCTGAGTCTGGCTACCCCATGAGAATCTATTCCCCGCAAGTCGGCCGCCAACAGCGCCTCGGTAGCCATGGTGGCATGTGTGGGAGAGCATCCCATCTTTAAAAAAACAGCTTCGGTAAAAGACCTGAGCGTAGAGTAAGGATATAAAGTGGGCATCATGCTGCAAAGAAACAAATAAAAATGCCCCGGTAATGGTACCGAGGCATTAAAGAAAATTCATTGATGACGGGATCAGAATGGAAGATCGTCTGATTCTTCTGCACCACCGGAAGGACCCGCATTGGTGGCCGCCGCTGCAGCAGCTTGAAAATTACCACCACCGGCCATCTCTCCACGACCACCCAACAACTGGATGTCCTTTACACGCAATGAAAGAGAAGAGCCGGGCGTACCATCGTTTCGTTGAAACGATCTGGCTTCGGGTTGCCCCTCGACATACACTTGCTTTCCCTTTAATAAATACTGCGAAACAGCGGTACGGTCGGTCCAATACGCACAGTCGACCCAAGTGGTCTTCTCTTGCTGGTTACCCTGACTGTCCCGATACTTTTCGGTGTGTGCTACCGTAAAATTGATTACGTTCTTACCGTTGACCGTGTTGACCACACAATCCTTTCCTAAATTTCCGATTACTTGCATCTTGATCATAGTGCTCGTTTTTAAATTGACATAAATTGATTGAGCGACTAAACTACTACTAATCGCCGGGCTGCGCAATACTGTGCACAACTAATTATTCCCAATTTCGACCGCCGCCAAGATCGATTACCTGGCCAAAAAACAGCGCATTTAGAAATAACTTGCTGCCTCCCAACCAATAGGCCCTAAAATTAGGGTTGTCGGCAATGTTGATAACACGGCCACTGCCCAGTGAAGACACCGTAACTGCAGCAGACCCTGAGGCAGCTTCGCGGTTCTCTTTGCTCATCCAGCCGCTTTGCATCGGCTGCTTACCATACACAAAGGGGGTCTGGTAAGGGTTCTTACTTTTCTCCATGTAGATCCTATTGGCCTTAAATAGACTCACTTCCTTTTGACTGTATCCAAAAGCTAACGGATGAGAGGGATCGTAAGTAGCCCCTAAAATGGCTCCTCTTACCTGCTGCGCACCGGCTACTTCATCGCGTGATTCATACGGCCTGAACTGCGTACTGTCGGTAGCCGATCTAACTCTTTTGAAAGAAGCTGTGCTGATGCCGCTTTGCACGGCCCAGTTGATGGCTTCTTCGAGCACCACTAACGTGCCTCCTTGTTGTACCCAGTTTTTGATCTTATCCTTATCGAGGTCACTGTAGTTTCCTCCGACCATTACGATCGTATTGTAACGACCCAGGTCAATTCTTTTTACGGAAACGGGTTCAATATGCGAAGCGGTTATGTCCATTCGCTGATCGAGCAAATGCCAGACCTCTCCGGCATCGGTGGCGTTAACGCCCGATCCGGTCAATAAGGCAACGTTTGGCTTTTCGAGGGTCACGAACTTAGAACTACCCAGATCTACGCCCGCACCCGAAAATCCGGTGGCTACCGGATAAACTACAATGCGATATTTTTCGATCAGTGAATTGACCAGTTTTTGTAACTCTGCCTTGGACATACCGGATTGCAGTGCCGGTATCAACAGCGTGCCATATTCAAAACGGCGGGTAGCCCCACTCACAGCGATCTCAAAAGGCTGAGTGGCTACTTTGACCATCACTCCACGTTGCTGCAATTGATACAAGGCAGCCGGTGCAAATAGATTATCCCACTCTACCAAAAGCGCATAGGTAGTGGCACCTATAGAGAGGTTAGGCAATGAAGCCCCATCCAACTCGGCAAGTTGCGAAGTGGCAATGGGCTCGCCCATTGACGCGGGCATGGCCGTTAACTCCTTTGCCTGCAACCCCATTGCCAGCGGCAGGGTCCAGGAGGTAATGTCGTAAAAAAGGCTGTCTTTGTAATCGGCGGTTTTTTCGAAGATGGTGCGAATGAGCGTGTGTTGGGGCTGATCGAGCGGCACCATAAAAGAGTACCCCTTTTGAAAATCAGCATCCGACCAATCTGTCGGTAATCCATAGATCTTGATCTGGTGTCGCTGCAACAAAGTGGCAAACTCACGAATTCGGGGCTGGTCCTTCTTAGCACCCACCACATAGGCTTTTACAGGGTGTGCAGCCGCGCGAGCAGGCACCTGCTTGTAAAAATCCCGCTGAAAAGAAAGAAAATCCTTTCGCAAGACCAATGCGCCCTCGAGTGTAGAGAGCGCCGTGTTAAATTGATTGCGGATGGTAGCAGGAAAACTCAAAAGTCCGTTGGCACTCTCTTGTAAATGTCCGCGAGAAGAAGCCTGCTCAAATAAAATACCCACCCCACCGTTGATATCGGGATACGTGGATCCCTTTCCATAATAAAAATCGTCGTATCCCTCTTTGGTAAAATAAAAAGTACCAATGCTATCCAATACGCGGGCATGAAATTTGGCCAGTGCTGCCGTAAGCTCCTGGTTCTTGCCGGGTGTAAGCGGATTGACACGTGAAGGAACGCCAGGCTGAAAGAAGAAGGTGGCGTTGGTACCTTGTTCGTGGTGATCGGTCAATATATTGGGTTTCCACAAATGAAACCAGCGAAGCCGGTTCTGACTTTCGACATGTACGGCTGGTAACCAGTCGCGGTTCAGATCGAACCAATAATGGTTAAATCGTCCGCCCGGCCACACCTCATTAAATTCTCTGGAGTTAGGGTCAGCAACCAGATTTTTACTTTTATGCTGATTGGCCCACGTAGAGAAGCGCTGCAATCCGTCGGGATTAAAAGAAGGGTCGAACAAGATGATAGTGTTACTAAGCAAATTTTCTATGGAGGCACCTTGTGCAGCCGCTAAGTGATACGCGGTTAGCAGCGAGGCATTCGAACCGCTGGGTTCATTACCATGAATGGAGTGGCCGATCCATACCACCGCGGGCATCTCTTCGATAGAGGTACTGGCTGCTGTAGCAGGATTGCTCAACTGTAAATGTTGCAAGCGGATCTTTTCGAGATTGCGATGATTCTCGGGTGAGGTAATGATGAGCAACAACTGAGGACGTCCCTCGTACGTAAAACCCATGGTCTCGGCCTTGATACGATCCGGGGCGGCGGCGGCCAGCGCTCGCATGTAAGCGACAAGTCGGTCATGGGTTACATGCCACTGACCCACTTCGTGATAAATCACGTCCTTAGGCTTGGGGATAGCCGGGTTGTAATTGGCTCCCGTGGGCAAATAATACGAAAGATCCTGTGCGGATAGGCTGAGACAAGTGCTGAAAAAAAACAGCACCGAAAGAATGGAGTTGGTGATACGCATAATAGTCGATTATGAAAGGACAAGATACTCAGTATCGGGCAATAATCAGTGCACAATTGTATCTTTGCGGCATGGGTGCAAAAGGAAAGGTATTGGTGGCCATGAGCGGCGGTATCGATAGCACCGTAGCCGCGTTAATGCTACACAAACAAGGCTACGAGGTGGTAGGCATCACCATGAAAACCTGGGATTATGCAGCCAGCGGGGGCAGCAAAAAAGAGACCGGCTGCTGTAACCTCGATTCGTTCAATGATGCCCGACAAGCCGCCGTGGAGCATGGTTTTGCACATTACATATTGGACATTCGCGAAGAGTTCGGCGATTTTGTCATTGATAATTTTGTAGAAGAATATTTGGCCGGGCGCACTCCCAATCCTTGCGTGCTGTGCAACACACACATCAAATGGAGGGCGCTACTAAAGCGGGCCGATGCCTTAGGCTGCGATTTTATTGCCACCGGTCATTATGCAAAGATCAGACAGCACGACAATGGTCGTTATGTCATCAGCAAAGCGATCGATCATACCAAAGACCAGAGTTATGTACTGTGGGGATTGCAGCAAGATCTGCTAAGTCGAACCTTGCTGCCGCTGGGCGGCTACAAGAAGACCGAGATTCGACAGCTGGCGCACGATTTTGGCTACCCGGCGCTAGCCAAAAAACAAGAGAGCTATGAGATCTGCTTTGTGCCCGACAATGACTATCGCGGATTTTTAAAGAGAAAAGTTCCCGAACTTGAAAATAAAGTGAGCGGCGGATATTTCGTAGACAAAAATGGTGCCATATTGGGAAAACACAAGGGGTATCCCTTCTATACTATAGGGCAACGCAAGGGACTCGATATTGCACTGGGCAAACCTGTCTTTGTTACACGCATAGACCCCGACAATAACACAGTAACACTGGGCGATGAGAACGATCTGGACCAACAAGAGATGCTCGTTAGTAAGATCAACCTGATTAAATACGAGCAGTTATCTACCGGGATGGAAGCCACCACCAAGATCCGTTACAAAGATGCAGGGACGCTCTCTGCTCTGTATCCTGAAAATACCAGCTGCAAGGTCCGTTTCTATGAAGCTGCCAAAGGGGTGGCTCCCGGACAGAGCGCTGTTTTTTATGAGGGAGAGGATGTATTGGGAGGAGGTATCATTCAAAAAACTCTTTAATTGCCGTGTATGGCAAAATGCGGTGGTCGCTTTGGGTTGATGGGAGCCCTGTTGCTATTGTTGGCCGTGATGCTCACTGGCTGTGATAGCTCTTCTAAAAAAACCCCTTACCCTTTCGAACTCGACCAAGTGGTGGTACTAACGCCCGGAAAATTTATAACATACCGCACAGATTCGCTGGTGTTTACTCAATTTGGAAGGCAGACCGAAATTCGCAGCTACCTGGTGAGACATGTGGTAGACAGTCCCTTTACCGATAACTTGGGTCGCACCAGTTATCGTATCTATCGGTACACCAACGATACGCTCGCCAGCGGCAGCTGGCAACCCGGGGGCAGCTTTTCCATTACGCTCTCTACCGACAAAATGGAGTGGACAGAAAGTAACAGACGCTTCGTAAAACTGCAACAACCGCTATTGCCAGGCTATAGCTGGAAGGGCAATCGCTATTTACCCGATAATCCGTTCGAACCGCTGTATAATTTCAGCAACGACGACAACATGCAAAGTTGGGCCTACCGGTGCGAATCGAACTCCGAGACCTTTTCGTTTCGAAATAAGACCTACCAACAGGTCGTGACCATTGAGCAGGTCAACGAACAATTCAATGTGCCCGTTTTGCAGACCAATGCTTATGCCTTTCGTAATCGGGCGGTGGATCGCTTTTCGAAAGGCATCGGACTGGTCTACCGAGAACTAGAGTGTTGGGAATATCAGCCCAACACCGGTGGCAGCGGCGGACCCTACCGGGTAGGCTTCGGCATCAAACAGTGGATGATAGATCACAACTAATGGGGCACTCCCCTAACTTTACGATATGAACGCATTCATTCGCCTGTTGGCAGGAGGCAGCCTGCTTTTTTTGCTGGCAGCCACGCCGACCAACGCGCAATTTACCCACCACATAGTTTGGCTAAAGAACAAAGGGGGAAACAGCTTCTCACTTAGTAATCCCTCGGCCTATCTCTCTGCCCGTTCCCTTCAGCGCAGAACCAACCAGCAAATTGTAATCGACAGCACAGACCTTCCGGTAACAACGGCCTACATTACCGCCATTCGCACCATAAGTGGAGTAACCATACTGAATGTCTCTAAATGGTTGAATGCCGTCTGCATTCAAACAACCAGCGCAGCGGCCCTGAATGCGGTGCAACAATTACCATTTGTGCAGTCCACCGGAGGGTTGGCCGATCGTATCGGTGGCCGTGGTATCGATAAGTTCATAGCGTCGCAGCACATTGAGCCACTACCTGATGTGGACGCAAAGACAGGAGAATTGAACGGAGATTTTTATAATTACGGCAGCAGTGCGGGAGCTGAGATCAAATTGCACAAGGGCGATTTTTTACACAACATCGGGCTCAGAGGACAAGGCCTACAAATTGCCGTGCTGGACGGTGGATTTTTTAACTACAATACGTTACGTGCCTTTGACAGTGTTAACAGAAACGGGCAAATACTCAGCACCTGGGACTTTGTGTCTCGCAATGCAACCGTAAACGATGATCATCCTCATGGAATGCAGTGCCTCTCTACTATTGCGGCGAACCTACCGGGTCAATTCGTAGGCAAGGCACCACAGGCCTCTTTTCATTTGTTTCGCACCGAAGATGTGAACTCGGAGTATCCCATAGAAGAATTTAATTGGGTCTGCGCCGCGGAGAGAGCCGACAGTGTAGGTGCCGATCTCATCAGTTCATCGCTTGGCTATTACGACTTTGATAATCCCGTTTTCAATTACACCTATCCGCAAATGAACGGTAACACTACTCTCTCGGTACGGGGAGCCGACAGAGCGGCCAAAAAGGGATTGCTGGTGTTCAATTCGGCAGGAAATGAAGGCAACAGCGCCTGGCGCTACCTCATTACCCCATCGGACGGAGACAGCGTGCTGGCAATTGGAGCGGTCAATGCTCTGGGCAACGTAGGCTCTTTCTCCAGCTATGGTCCTGCACCAGGAGGTCGGATAAAGCCCGACCTGGCATCGGTAGGAGTATCAGCAGTGGTGCAGAGTAGCAATAACAACATTGGAACAGCCAACGGCACTTCGTTCTCTTGCCCTAACATGGCAGGGCTTGGAGCTTGCCTATGGCAAGGGTTTCCTGAATTCAATAACATGAAGATCGCTGAAGCACTCAAACGATCGGGCAGTCGATATACCAATCCCGACGACAGAGTGGGCTTTGGCATTCCTGATCTGCGAAAAGCTTTTGGATGGCTGCTAACGGAGTACGCGACCATGAATGCGCAAGCCACCAATTGCTCCATTACCATTACCTGGAAGAGCAAGGATGTAGGGAGCATGCGCTACGAATTACAGCGAAAACTGCCCGGTGAGCCGGGTTATACTACCCTACAGCAAATCGCACCAGCAGCAGGGCTAAACCTCCGTAATAGCAACTACCAATATACCGACCGCATACTGATCAATCCTACCGGCGCTATCACGTACCGCGTAATTCAATGGATCGATACAGCCACAGCCAGCAAAGAGTCGATACTGCTCGATAGCGTGTCGTTACTACTTTCGGACCCTTGTGTAACCTCGCTGGAAACCTCCATTCAGGTATTTCCCAACCCCGCCAGCAGCAATACCCGACTTGTCGTCAACTATGCGGGCACCACTCCTTTACTTTGGGTGGCCATAAGCGATATGACAGGACGAATCCTGAGTCGATACCAGGTGCCCCTGCGTACAACCGTCAGTAGCTCCGATCTGCCCTTGCAGGGTTATTCAAAGGGAACCTACCTGATCACCGTGTGGGATGAGGATAAAAAAATTGGAACGGTAAAGCTTATTAAGGATTAATCGGGTCGTTGTAACAATGCCGCATACAAGGTGTCGGCCTGCTGCGCAGCTCCATTGAATAGTTGCTGCTGCACACAACGAAGACCCATCTTCTGCTCGAGCCATTCGACTTGCGATTCGTTCTCTTGTGCAAAAATCGAGCAAGTAGAGTACAGCAAATACCCGCCAGGTAGCAAACGGGTTAGCGCATTTTGCAATAGAGTACGCTGGATCGACTGAAAATCGGCCACAGCAGCTACATCAAAAAAGTAAAGTTGCTCCGGTGTGCGAGACCAGGTACCACTGCCCGTACAAGGCACATCGGCCCAGATAAAAGGAAACTCCTCAGTAAAGGACGAGGGAAGGGTGCGAGCCAGGTCTATTTCGTATGAGCGATAATTGGATAGTTCGGCTTGCGAAAAACGCTGCTTGAGTTGTCGTAAAATAGAAGCTCGCTTATCGGAGACGGTAATGGAGATCTCACTCAACATATCGTTGGCAAGTATTGACTTTCCACCACTGCCCGCGCAACAATCCCACATCTTTTTTTGTGCGTAACCTGGCAGCGAAGAAAGCAACGTGGCAATACGCTGCGAGGAGAGGTCCTGGATCACAAAATCACGGTTAAGCCCGGGCCAACTGCTGAGCGATGTGGTAGCCGGCAACGAAAGCGTCTGGGGCGTGATCTGCTCATACGTGATCGCTTGCGCTTGTAGCGCCTCGACAACCTGCAGTTCTTTTTGAGGACGCAAGCGAATAAATAACGCCGGTTGCTCAAAAAGAGATAAGACCCAATCCGAGTCTTTGAGCGATTCGCTAAATAGTTCTTGGCAAGGAAAAACTTCTTGTAGCAGCCTTGTATACGCAGCAAGCCTGACTTCATCGGTCAACACCGTAACGAGTGGCGCTGGTAGGCCCGTATCGTTAGGCACAAGTTTAGTGGCGGCTTCATCATAGAGTAAGCCAGCCTTCTCTGCTAAATCAGCGGAGATGCGGTCATTCCACATTGGACGCTCCAACGCCAGCAAGGGATCTTCTTTTTTACTGCATAAAAAAAGACCGATCAAGATCTTATCGGAAATGGACAGATGTGGGAGGGCCTTTCCCAACCTGAAGTAACAATAGCAATAGTGTCGAACCCACCTGCGATCGGTGGATCCCATCTTTCGATCGAGCGAAAATTGTTGCTTGACAAAAAGAGAAAAAGGCTCTTGCCCCTTGTACGCCTCCAGGATCGCAACAGCCTTCTTTAGATATGCGTGGTAACGACTCAAATCTCGAGCAGCGTTTTGACCGGATCTTTTCCGATCAATAATTGGTCGGGGTTTTCGAGCAACTCTTTAACGCGCACCAAAAAACCGACCGACTCACGGCCATCGATAATGCGATGATCGTAGCTAAGGGCAAGGTACATCATAGGGCGAATCACCACTTGTCCATTAACTGCCATGGGTCGTTCCTGAATCTTGTGCATGCCCAAAATAGCGCTCTGTGGCGTATTGATGATGGGCGTGCTCATTAAGGAACCAAAAACACCTCCGTTTGTGATGGTGAATGTTCCACCGGTGAGTTCTTCGGCAGTTAGTTTACTATCGCGCGCCTTACCCGCCAGTTCGATCACCTTTTTTTCGATCTCGGCCATACCGAGACTTTCTACGTTGCGCATAACAGGTACTGTAAGCCCGCGGGGCGTACTGACAGCGATGCTGATATCGGTGTAATCATGATATAAGATCTGATCTCCATCTATGGAAGCATTCACCGCAGGCCATTCGACAAGTGCGATCGAACAGGCTTTTGCAAAAAAGCTCATGAAGCCCAGGTTCACGCCATGCACTTCCTTGAACTTTTCTTTGTATCGGGAGCGCACTTCCATGATAGCACTCATGTCCACTTCGTTGAACGTGGTGAGCATGGCCGTGCCGTTTTTGGCCTCTACCAATCGTTTAGCGATGGTCTTACGCAGGTTACTCATCTTCTCGCTGCGGGTATTGCGCTCATTTAACGAAGCACCCGGTACAGGTATACGGCCAGGCTGTGCCAATGCAGCCAATACATCATCCTTTAAGATCTTTCCTTGTGGCCCACTGGGCTTTACTTTTTTGGGATCTACTTTTTTGTCGGCAATGATGGCAGAAGCCACGGGACTAGCTTTAATCTCTTCTGCCACAGGAGTCGTAGCTGCTGCTGCAGAAACAGTGGTAGGCGCAGCTGCGGCCACAGGGGGCTTGGGAGCTGTGATCTCTACTTGAGAAGGGGGCTTGGGGGCCGCTGCGGCCGGGGCAGCAGTTACAGCGGGCGCTTTTGCAGACTCATCGATAGTAGCCAACAGGTCGCCGATCTGTAAGGTATCTCCCTCTGCGGCGGCGGTGGTTAGCAAACCCGCTTGCTCGGCATTTACCTCGAACGTAGCCTTCTCGCTTTCGAGCTCTGCGATCACCTCGTCTCTCTCCACATAGTCTCCGCTCTTTTTGTTCCAGCGAAGCAACTGCACCTCGGTGATGGATTCTCCTACAGTGGGCACCTTGATCTCAATCATAAAATATATTTACTTTATTAGATCGTAAAAGCAGTTTCAATAAGTTCTCCTTGCTCTTGAACATGCACCTTTTGATAACCGGTGGCCGTAGAGGCAGAGGGCTGTCTGCTGATCACTCCAAAAGGAATCGTTCTGCAATTCATCTTCAAGAAAGAGGCGGCTCCCATATTCTGGGGTTCTTCTTGCACCCAATACCAAACAGCCGTACCGTATCGCTGATGAATTTTTTCGAGTTGCTGCACCGGTAACGGATACAATTGCTCAAGCCGGACGATCGCCAGATCGGTGCGTTGTTCGCGGCGTTTTCTCTCTTCAAGCTCATAGTATATCTTACCACTGCAGAACAATACTTTCTTCACTTGTCCGGGCTGTGCGTCGGCATCGTCGATCACTTCTTTGAATCCCCCTTGCGTAAAATCGGCCACTGCAGAGTAAGAACCGGGCAGGCGAAGATTGGCCTTGGGAGAAAAGTTGATAAGTGGTTTTCTAAACGACCATGCCAATTGTCTGCGCAATGCATGAAAGAAATTGGCAGCCGTTGTAATATTGGTAACGACGATGTTGAATTCTGCCGCCATTTGTAAGAACCGCTCCAGCCTGGCGCTACTGTGCTCAGGTCCTTGTCCCTCGTACCCGTGTGGCAATAGAAGGGTAACGCCATTCATTCGATTCCATTTTTGCTCGCCCGCGGTAATAAACTGATCGATGATCGTTTGCGCTCCATTGGCAAAATCACCGAACTGCGCCTCCCAGACGACCAGTGCGCTGGGATTAGCCAATGCATAGCCGTATTCAAATCCGAGCACGGCATATTCACTCAACAATGAGTTGTGTATGGTAAAGACCCCACCAGCACCGGGCAAACGAGACAGACGATTATAGGCCTGATCTGTATGCTCATCTCGTAAGATAGCATGACGGTGCGAGAACGTACCTCTTGATACGTCTTGTCCACTCACGCGCACCCTTCTACCCTCGGCTACCAAACTGGCATAAGCCAGTAATTCGCCCGTGGCCCAATCGATCTTTTGCTCTTGTTCGAAGAGCTTGATCTTATCTTGTAATATCTTTTCTACTTTTCGTAATGGCTTAAATTCTGCCGGCCAAGAAAGCAGCGCGTTCATGAGTTGCTTTAACTGGGCCGCATCGATCGATGTTACCGGAGAATGCAAGAAATCTTCGGGAGTGGCGCGACGCAATTTTTTCCACTCCAGCTCGGGCGGCTGGTATTGATACGGAAGCGGATGTTGCTTTACCTCATCGAGTCGCTCTTGCAGGTCTTGCCAGAATTTCTTTTCCATGTCCTTGGCCAGTGCCTGCACCTCGGTGTCACCGTCTGCCAATAACTGCGCCACATAGACCTCGCGGGGATTAGCATGCTTCTCGATCAGTTGATAGAGACGAGGCTGTGTAAACTTAGGGTCATCTCCCTCATTATGTCCGTGTCGGCGATAGCAAACCATGTCGATGAAAACATCGCTGTTGAATTGCTGCCGATAAGCCGTGGCTAGCTGTGCGCATTTGACCACCGCCTCGGGATCATCCCCATTGACATGAAAAACGGGAGCTTGTATAGAAGCCGCCAGGGAGGTACAATAATCCGCACTGCGTGCCTCAATAAAATCTGTCGTAAATCCGATCTGGTTATTGATCACGAAATGAAGCGTACCACCGGTCGTATAGCCAGCCAGGCCGCTCATTTGCAAAAGTTCGTAGACAATACCCTGTCCGGCAATAGAAGCATCCCCATGAATTAAAATAGGGACGATCTTGTCCGTATCAGATTGGTAAAGCACATCGGCCTTTGCCCTTGCAAAACCGGCCACTACCGGATTGACAGCTTCAAGGTGAGAAGGGTTAGGCATCAGTTTCAGGCTGATGGTCTTGCCACCTACTGTTTGCACTTCACTGCCGTAGCCCATATGGTATTTGACATCGCCGCTGCCCATGGTCTGATCGACCTTGGCCGTTCCTTCGAACTCGCTAAAAATTTGCTCGTACGTTTTTCCCAACACATTGGCCAGTACATTGAGACGTCCGCGGTGGGCCATACCGATCACCACTTCTTTGGCAGCTAGATCGGCCGCTGTATTGATGATGGCATCAAGTGCCGCAATGGTAGTCTCCCCTCCTTCGAGCGAAAAACGTTTTTGCCCGACGTATTTGGTGTGAAGAAATTTTTCGAGAATAACACCCTGATTGAGTTTTTCGAGCACTCGTCGCTTGGTATCGAGAGGCAAGGGTTGATGCATGCGTGTCTCCACTGCATTGGTAAGCCACTCTACTTTTTCGGGATCGTTGATGTACGTATACTCCACGCCTACCGATGCGGTATAGCATTTTTCGAGATGCGTAACAATTTGACCGAGCGTAGCATTTGACATTCCCAATGCCTGTCCTGCGGAAAACGTAAGCGAGAGATCTTGTTCAGCTAATCCGAAATGACCCAAGTCCAATCGCGCGCCTCTGTCTTTACGAGGTCTGATCGGATTGGTCTTTGATACCAAGTGTCCTTTATTCCGATAGGCCAATATGAGACGGTATACATTGAGCTCCTTTTGCCAGTCTATTCCCGTGGTGGAGGCATCAACAGCAATAGGCGCAGCCGTTGCACTACCCGATGCCTTAGCAACAACATCAGCAGCGGCACTATCTTTAGCCCCTGTTGCCGTTGCCCCATAGCGGATCGCGAAATCAAAGCCTTCGAAAAACTTTCTGAGATCAGGATCGACCGATCCGGGATCCTTTACAAAATCACGGTACAGGTTCTCGATAAAGGCCGGATGCGACTGGGTGATGTAAGAAAAATCCTTCATGAATGTCAAGGTGTTACAAAAAGGGGGGATTTCAGGGTACAAATATCGCGCAAAATGACTAATTAGTAAGGTTTTGCAAGGGATTCCCCCAAATTAAAAAAACGATAAATTTGGCTAAAAGAGGGGTTCTCCCTACCTTTGCCCTCCTTAAAACAGTATATCAGATGGCTAATCACAGTGCTACCAAAAAAGATGCCCGCCAAGCCGCCAAGCGCCGCGACCGGAATAAGTATTACGGCAAAACCACCCGTAATGCCATCCGTGATCTCAAAGCAGCCGATGCCAGCGGAATGAAAGAAAAATTCCCCACGGTAGCTTCCATGATCGATAAATTAGCTAAGCGCGGTATCATTCACAAGAACAAAGCCGCTAACTTAAAGAGCAAATTAGCCCGTAAGGCGAACGCAACGAAGTAATCTTCGATCCGCTACGTTTACGTTGCATGATATTTTGAAAAGGCACCCACGCGGTGCCTTTTTCTTTTGCTTATTTTTAGTGTAAACAACTCTCCAATGATCCGATCGCTTTGTATACTTCTTTTGATGGCAGCCCCCTTTCTTATTTGGGCACAACCTGCGCTGCCGCCTACCGTTTACGAAAACTCCGGCGGCAGGCAAACACCCACCTATGCCCAGATCATGGATTGGTGGAATGCAGCTGACCGCGCCAGCAAAAAAATATCCGTGATGCAAAAGGGACCCACTGATGCAGGATTTCCGCTGCACCTGGCCCTTATCAGCGATCAGGGATATACTACGGTAGGTCAAGCCCAAAAAGACGGTAAGCTCATTATCCTGATCAACAACGGCATTCATCCCGGAGAGCCCGATGGCATCGATGCCAGTATGCTACTGGCAAAAGAGATTGTTTCCGGAAAGATCAGTTTACCTGCAAGCGTAGTGCTGGCCATCATACCCGTTTACAATATCGGAGGCTGCTTGCGTCGCAGTGCACACTACCGGGTAGACCAAGAGGGCCCCGATGAATTTGGCTCCAGAGGTAATTCGCAAAACCTCGATCTGAACCGCGACTTTATCAAACTCGATTCAAAAGAAGCGTTTTCTTTCTGCGCCATATACCAAGAATGCGATCCTGCGATTTTCGTAGATAATCACGTGAGCAATGGCGCCGACTACCAACATGTGATGACACTACTAACCTCCCAATACAGTAAGCTGGGGGGATCGATGGGAACCTACTTACATGAAACCTTTGAGCCTGCGCTCTATGCTGCCATGAAGACAAAAGGATACGACCTGATACCCTATGTTAATATTGGCGGAGACAAACCCGAGAAAGGGTGGAATGAATTTTGGGATAGCCCTCGCTATACCAGCGGGTATGCGACACTGTGGAACAGCTTTGCATTTGTTCCTGAAACGCACATGCTAAAGCCTTACCCGCAACGGGTAGCCTCTACCAAAGCACTTATGGAGTGCTTTATCTCCTTTGCCGGTGCCAATGCAGCCACCATTCGCAGTTTACGTGAAGAGACCAAAAAAAGGATCAGCAACGCCACTTCGTTGCCCATTAGCTGGCGATTAGATAAATCGCGCCATACCAACTATACGTTCAAGGGTTATGAGTCAGGCACCAAACCCAGCGCCATCAGTGGGCAGCCTCGTCTTTTTTACGATAGATCAAAACCCTTTACGGCCACGGTCCCTGTTTATGGATATTACACACCCGAGCGCATCATTAGCACTCCTAGAGCCTATGTAATTCCCCAAGGCTGGTGGAAGGTGATCGAACGGTTGCAGATCAACGGCATTCGCATGCGAAGACTATCGCAAGACAGCACCTTCGAAGTAGAAACGTACCGAATCGAAGACTATAGCACAGCAGCACGTCCTTACGAAGGACATCATGCCAATAGCAACGTAAAGGTCAGCTGGCAAAAGCAAAGCCTTACTTTTTTGAAAGGGGACTGGTATATTCCACTTGATCAACCCGGCAATCGTTTTTTAATGGAGACCCTCGAGCCACAGGCTGAGGACTCTTATTTTGCCTGGAATTTCTTTGATGCCATCCTCGGACAAAAAGAGGGGTATTCTGCTTACGTATTCGAAGACAAAGCCGCCGCTTATCTGCAAACGCAACCTGATCTAAAAAAGCAACTCGAACAACGCGTTGCCACTGACAGCAGCTTTGCCAAGAGCGGCAGAGCACAACTCGATTTTATTTACAAGAATTCTCCTTGGTACGAACCCGATCACAATCGCTATCCGGTGTTCAGAGTAATGCAATAGAGATACCGGGGGGAGTATGTTCGTCTGACCCTGCCGATATAGCTCCGTGGTAGCAATCTGATTCTCCTAATAAAGTAATGCCGTGGGGAGTATGTTCGTCTGACCCTGCCGATATAAATATCGGCAGAAGGCCATCCTCACACACTCACCCCCGGCATCTGCCATTTTAAAAGAAGGCTTTTATCTCCATTGAACAGCTATCGGCTTTAAAATTGCCGCGGTTTGTTGCGATACTAGGTGATGATCGTTTTGTACGATAATGACCAATAGCAAATGGCGGAGGAGTGTATGAGGAAGACCTTCTAGCGGCACGGCAGCAATAAGCTGGAAAGAGAAAAAGGCAGAGCCGTGGCGGTAGGGTCTGACGAATATGCTCCCCACCATTTGCCCTTTATTAGAGAAAGTATACGAGCACCCGAAATAGCAAAGTACCGGGCATAAAAAAGCCCAGTTGGAAAACCAACCGGGCTAAATGAATATGGCAGCTACCTACTCTCCCGCATTGTTGTGCAGTACCATCGGCCATAAGGGACTTAACTTCTCTGTTCGGAATGGGAAGAGGTGAACACCCTTGGAAAAACCACCATAAGATCTTCACTGCATTGCTGCAGCAATAAGATTAACATATTGGAAAATGTTAGCGAGTACCTTGTTTTTTCTTAAAAAAGAAAAAAAATTAAAGCGTACGGGCAATTAGTACTACTCGGCTTTGATGTCACCACCTTTACACCTGTAGCCTATCAACGTCATAGTCTTTGACGGCCCTTAAAAGTAAACTCATCTTGAGGAAGGTTTCACGCTTAGATGCTTTCAGCGTTTATCCGTGCCGTATTTAGCTACCCAGCAATGCCTCTAGCGAGACAACTGGAACACCAGAG
>CANGTM010000030.1 GCA_947456825.1 Chitinophagaceae bacterium | reverse complement strand
GTAGGCATATCGGACAACTCTTCTTTCTCGATCAGTTGCATTTGCATTTCTTCGGATTCCTCCAATGAAGAAGTGGCCATGACAGGAACAACCACCGAATTTTCATCCGCTACTATCTCCGGAGACAGAGCTGGCTGCAGAATGTCCTCGCGTACTGTAGTAGCGGGAGCAGACAGCTGCTCACGTATTTCAGCATTCGCAGTCTGTGCAGGAGCCGGTGCCTCTACGAAGGCGGCTACCGAAACCGAAGTAGCTTGTGCCACAGGCATAGGAGGCTCGGCATAGATATTCGCGGGGCGAGTGAGATATCCTCCTGCTGCGGGTCCTGTCGTTGCAGGAGTGGCCGCTGCCAAATAGCTGGCATCAGTTTCGAGAATGGCCGCTGGGCGAACCGAAGAAGTAGTGACTTCAACCACTTCACTGGCAACTGTATCAGAAGAAAGTTCGAAATGAATGATGGTCTCTTGCTGGGGCACAACAGCAGCATCGGTAGCTATTACCGGAGGTACTTCCTCGATCAAACGAGGCATAAGCGCATCAGGTACAGAACTATTTTCTGCTACTTCTGCCGTTGCCATGATGGTAGCAGCATCGGAGCCTACCGGTGTAGTGGATGTAACAGGAGTAGTGTCATGCACGGGCATGGCCAATGCGATAGCGTTTATTTGCCCGTTAGCCGATCCTTGCGCTGTCGAAGGTGTGGAAGGTTCAGATGGCTGACCAAGCACCATAATGATCTTCTCTTCTTGTGGAGCCACTTTTTTGAGAGGCGTTGTACCAAGAGTATCCTTATGCTCAAATCCGGTAGCGATCAGCGTAATACCCAGCTTATCGCCTAACAGATCGTCATATCCCATACCCAGTATCACATCGGTATTTTCGCCGGCCTTGGTCAACAGGTATTGCTGAATGATCTCTACTTCATCCATGGTAAACTCATATTCACCACGAGCGGAATTAATATTTATCAGGATCCACTTCGCCCCTTTGATCTCATTGTCGTCTAACAATGGCGAGTTCAAGGCTTCTTCGATGGCTAACTGAGCCCGATGTGTTCCGGCTACTTCTGCGTGTCCCAAAATAGCACGACCGCCATTGCGCATTACCGTACACACATCGGCAAAGTCGACGTTGATCTGTCCGGTGGTGTTGATGACATCAGTAATACAGCGCGCTGCCGTGGCCAGCACGTTATCGGCTTTTTCGAAGGCCTCCCGCATTTTTAAATTGCCGAACTGATGGCGAAGTTTGTCGTTACTGATAACGAGCAATGTATCTACTTGCTGGCGCAGCTGGCGAATGCCCTCTTCTGCCTGTTGTAATCTTTTCTTTCCTTCGTAAGCGAACGGAGTAGTGACGATACCAACGGTAAGAATACCCAGGTCTTTACAAATCTTGGCGATGATAGGCGCACCACCCGTTCCGGTACCCCCACCCATACCGGCCGTAATAAAGGCCATCTTGGTATTGACCTCCAGGATCTTTCTGATCTCTTCGAGCGACTCCTCTGTGGCCTGTCGGCCGATCTCCGGGTTAGCCCCTGCACCAAGACCCTGCGTAAGGTAGGGCCCGAGCTGTACACGATTGGGGATACCACTGGCAGCAAGAGCCTGTGCATCGGTATTACAGATCACAAAATTGACGCCTTCAATTTGCTGATTGAACATGTAGTTGACTGCGTTACTTCCGCCTCCTCCTACACCAATTACTTTGAGGATAGAGGACTTTTCCGTGGGCAGATCAAAATGAATCATGAGCGTTAGGTTTTGGAATATGTGAATGAGTTAGTAGGGTTGCGTTTTATCCTAGGTGCTTATCTTCTTCTTCCTTGAACAGGTCGATGATGCGGTCTTTGAATTTGCTCCAGAAACCGGTGAGATTACGACGTTTTTTCATCTGGTCTTCGCTTACGCCCTCGGCTTCTAGAATTTCGGGGGTTACAGCGTTCTGACCACGACGCAGGCCATCGGGTACTTGCACCTGACGATATCCTTTTTCAAAATCCTTTCGGTTGTGCTCATAATCATCATACCCCTTAAGGATAAGACCGATACAAGTAGAGTACGTAGGCTTGGACAGCTCCTCGATATGTCCGGCCGCCAAGTGCTCATTCGGAAATCCGATACGGGCATTGAGTCCGGTTACATATTCTGTTAGCTGTATCAAGTGCTTCAATTGAGAGCCACCCCCGGTCAGGATGATACCGCCATTGAGCGCTTTATTATCTAGTCCGACTTGCTTTAGGTGATAGGTTACGAAATCCATGATCTCGCTCATGCGAGCTTGAATGATATTGGCCAAGTTTTTTACGCTGATCTCTTTGGCAGGCATCCCCCGCAAACCGGGAATGGTGATGTAGGCGTTGGCCTTGGCCTCATTGGCAAGAGCACTTCCGAATTGCACCTTCATCTGCTCTGCTTGTGTCTTCAACACCCCTAATCCTGATTTGATATCATTGGTGATGTTCTCGCCGGCAAAAGGGATAACGGCCGTATGCTTCAAAATACCTTCGTTGAACACAGCCAGGTCGGTCGTACCTCCACCGATATCCACAATGGCCACACCCGCTTCAAGATCCTCCTGTCCCATAACGGCGGCAGAGGAGGCCAGTGGCTGCAACACCAGATCTTTCGTGATCAATCCGGCTTTTTCTACGCTCCTGTTGATATTGCGGATGGCATTCTTGTCTCCGGTTATTATATGAAAGTTAGCGCCGATCTTGACCCCTCCATAACCGATAGGATTGGCAATATTGGGAATATTATCGACCGTAAATTCCTGTGGAATTACATCGATGATCTGATCGCCCGCAGGAATGTAGGTCTTACGCTGGTCATCGACCAGTTTGTCGATCTCATGCTGGGCCACTTCTTCGTCGGTACGCTGACGCACCATATCGCCTCGTGTTTGCAGACTCTTGATATGATGGCCCGCAATACCCACGTACACCTCACTGATGTCGAGAGTAGGGTTAGATGCAAAACAATTATCAAGGGCCGTTCGAATGGCCTTGATCGTCTCATCGATGTTAAGTACTTGGCCGTGCTTGACACCATTGGAGTTGGCCTTACCAAAGCCGAGGATCTCGAGTTTGCCAAACTCATTTTTTCTGCCGGCGATCACGGCGATCTTGGTGGTGCCGATGTCCAGTCCGACAATGATGGGGTTTTCGTTGTTCATGATAAGTGGTTTAGTTGTTGTTTGATTTTTTTTGTGTGGATATGCTCGATGGAGTAGTATCAGTTTTAGTAGCGCCAGGCAATACCGTCTTTAACTCGAGGAGCGTAGGATTCGGCTCGTCTGGTAACAATGGTTGTAAAGGCTTGGGAAGAACGCGTACGATGGTATCATTTTCCGCTTCCGTCGCATCGCGCAATAACTTTTCTACACTTCGTCTTAACTGCAAGGAGTCTACGCGCGCACTGCCCATGCTACCCGCCAGCACTTGTCCACTGAAGCGTACATCGATCATACGGTAGTGACCCAGCCCAGTCTTGCTCAGTACCTGCTGGTAAAAGATGAGAAGTCTGCGCAGCTTGGCCTCGATATCGGTAAGGCTGCCCAGCTTTACTACATGATCGCCCACGACCGGTATCAATTCCCACTGTTGAGCAGGTGATAAGTCGACCTGTGCTACTTGAGAAGCCCAAAACGAATCACGTGCCAATAATTGTGCCATCGTAAAGATCTGCTGCAATAACAGGGTATCTGGTTTTTTTGAAAGCACCGAATCAGAAAGCCCGGTAAAAACCGGCACCTTGATGGTCTTGAGCAAAGACAATGGCATCAATCTTCCTTGCTCATCCATGTAGGTAGAGCCTCCGCTTACGGTAAACAAGCGAGCCAGCGGAACTTTCTCTTGCACCTTTAGGTGCAACACGTCTTGATTATCAAAATAAAGTTGAGCATCCCTGACCCAAACATGCGACTTGATCTTCTGTTCTACCTTGCGAAGATTAAAGAGATCCAATCGTTCTCCGCGAACACCGGCGGTGGAGTGCTGCAATAATTCCTCGACATCGCTTTCGCTCAGAAAGGCACCCCCTGGTCCGGCCTTGATCTCGATGGTATAGGCGCGTAGCTTCTCCTTATTACGACCCCGAATAGCGGCAGCCAGCAATAAGGTCATACCAGTGCCTACCCCTATCCAAAAGGTGATAAACAAAATACGTTGTATGGTTCTTTTAATATTCAATTCTCTCTTCTCTGTTTATATGTTTTGCATTCTTTTCTTTATTGCTGCGGGTAACCGGTCGATATCACCGGCGCCTGCAACCACAAATACCTGTTGACCGGTCGATCGACACCGGTGATATTGCTCTTCTACCCAATCGACCACCGTATCGCTTTCTAGATAAACCAGCGGTACATCACGTAGCGACGATCCGATCAACGCACTGTCAACTCCCTCCATCGGCAATTCACGTGCGGGGTAAAGTGGCAGTAGCGCAACCCGATCAGCCGTAGATAACGCCTGCGCAAACTCCTTGGCCAGATCGCGTGTACGGGAGTATAGATGCGGCTGAAATAAGATCGTGCAACTAGCAGCTGGATATTGGGAGCGAACACCCTCTATCAACACCCGCAATTCCACGGGGTGATGTGCATAGTCATCGATCAAAACCAATCGATCGTTATCAATGAGCTTTTCGAACCGACGTTGTACCCCCTTGAAACAGGCCAGTGCATCGCGAATAGCCTCCGGACCAAGACCGAGTGCCCTGGCTACTGTAATGGCGCCAATGGCATTTTCTACATTGTGCCATCCCCCCATAGGCAAGTAGAGATCCCCGATTCGTTCCCCATCGATAATGGCATCAAAGCGATAGCCCCCGTCGGACACCACGATGTCTACCGCATAACAATCGGCGCCATCGTTGCGAGCATGATAGCTAAGTCGTTGCGGCCCCTTGAGATCACTAGCCCGGGGCAATCCCCATTTGTGCACCAGCAATCCTCCATTCGGGATCAACGCACTAAAATCAACAAAGGCCTGCTCCATCGAAGCAACATCGCCATAGATATCTAGATGATCAGGGTCCATGGCAGTGATAAGTGCGACATGAGGCAGCAACTTTAAAAAACTCCGATCATACTCATCAGCCTCCACCACGCAACAGTTTACCGTACTGCTCCACTGGTTGGTCCCATAATTGGCAGCGATACCGCCTAAGAAAGCATTGCCTCCAAAACCGCTGTGTCGCAACAAATGGGCCACCATCGTAGAGGTCGTAGTCTTTCCGTGCGTACCAGCAATGCAAACATTCAAAGAACTCGTAGTGATCTGCTGTAGCAGATCGCTTCTTTTCCATAGTGTATATCCGTTCTCCTTATACCAACTCAGTTCGAGATGCGTAGCCGGAATGGCCGGTGTATACACCACTGCATCCGCCGAACGAACCAGCGCATGGAGGTCCTCGCTATAATGAACCGCTATTCCCGAAGCTTCGAGCGAACGCGTCAGCTCGCTAGGCGTTTTATCATAACCGCTCACTTTTACACCTTGCTCATGAAAGAAACGGGCCAGTGCGCTCATTCCAATTCCACCTATGCCGATAAAACAGAGTTCACGCAGCTCTTTCCTTATTCGAAAGGGCTGTTGCAAAAGCGTTGTATCGATGATTGTCCTCATTTTACTTTTTCAATTGCCTGATCAGTTCTGTAGCCACCTTCTCAGCAGCATCCCGTATACCAAACGACGCTATGGCGATACTGAGCGACCGTTGCCTTTCCGCGTCAAGACAAAGTGCAATGGCGGCAGGCACTAACGAAACGTGAGCTTCGGCATCCGCAACCAGTAAGGCCGCTTGCTTACTCACCAACTGCTCGGCGTTGACGCGCTGATGATCTTCGGCTGCCAATGGAAACGGCACGAACAATACCGGCTTTGCCACCACCGCCAACTCGGCCACGGTCATGGCACCTGCCCTTGCGATCACAACGTCGGCAGCGGCATATGCCATCTCCATTTGCTGAATAAAATCAGCCGTGTAACAACTGACATGTCCTTTAATACGCATCGCTGCTTTGGCTGCATAGGGCTTACCGGTTTGCCAGATCAGTTGAATACCACTGCGCTGTAATTGCTCGAACCCCTCATCGATGGATTGATTGATGGATCTTGCTCCAAGGCTGCCTCCCATTACTAGTAACACGGGTCCATGAGCAGACAGACCAAAGAAAGCTCTCGCCTTTTCTCTATCGGGCAACGGATTACAAATAGAGGCCCTGACCGGATTGCCTGTAAAAAAGATCTTTTCTTTTAGAAAGAAGCGCTCCAGACCGGACACGCCCGCAAAAATGGTCTTAGCACGCTTGGCCAGCAGTTGATTGGATTTTCCTGCATAGGCATTGGCCTCATGCAAAAAAGTCGGAATACCCTTTGCCTGCGCATAACGCAACACCGGAAAGCTGGAGTAGCCTCCCACACCCAGTACAGCACCCGGACGAAAGTGGCGTAAGATATTTCTGACCTGCCAAAAACTTTTGAGCAACTTAAAGGGCAGTGAAACATTTTTTATCAAAGAACTTCTATCAAACCCTGCTATATCTAACCCCTCTATCGAAAAACCGGCCTGAGGTACTTTCTCCATTTCCATTTTTCCCTTGGCCCCTACGAACAAGATCGCTGCCGAAGGTTCCAGCTTCTTGATCGCTCCTGCTACGGCCAGCGCAGGAAAAATATGTCCTCCTGTTCCTCCACCCGCTATCAAGATCCTGTGACTCATGCGGCAGCCTGTTTAACTACTTTCTCCGCTGCACTTCCTTCGAGTTCTTCCACATTTCGCGCAACACTCAAAATGATACCGATGGCCAAACAAGTAAAAATGAAACTACTTCCTCCCATGCTCACGAGTGGCAGCGTCACCCCGGTTACCGGAAACAGGTTGACCGTTACCGCCATATTGGCTAGCGCCTGAATGACCAGCGTAAAACTGAGTCCGAGTGCCAGAAACGCTCCAAAGGCAAACGGACACCGCTTGAATATTCTGATACAACGGAATAAAAAGACCAAATAGATGAACACTATGAAACCTCCGCCCAGTATCCCGTATTCCTCGATGATGATGGCGTAGATAAAATCATTGTAAGCCTGTGGCAAAAAGTCGCGCGTTGTGCTATTACCCGGGCCAACTCCCAACAATCCCCCTTTCGAAATAGCCACTTTAGCCTGATTGACCTGGTAAGCATCGGTATCACTGTCTTGACCACCGTAAATGAAGGTCTCGACCCGGTTGATCCAAGTATCCACCCTTGCCGTAAGTGCCGAACTAGAGGCCTTGCCTACCGTCGGCTCCTCGCTGCTTTCGCTATGATGTCGCACCACTGCCGTAGCGATCAACAATACGATCGGAATCATGGCCAATCCAATGGTCAACATCAGATGCTTGGCACTGGCTCTTCCTATAAACAGCAACAACAGGCAACTGGCCCCGAGTAGCAAGGCCGTGGAAAGATTGGCCGGCGCGATCAGCATACAGGTCAAGAGCACGGGCCAGATGACCATCAGATATCCTTTTTTAAAGTCCTTGATCATATCCTGCTTCTTGCTCAATAGTCTTGCCAGATACATGAAAAGGGCCAGCTTGGCAAGGTCGGAGGTCTGCATGGTCATATTGATGATGGGCAATTTGATCCAACGACTTCCCTCGTTCATCTTGACCCCGAAGAATAATGTATAAAAGAGCAACGGAAGCGAGATCAGAAAAACAATACGAGCAGCCTTGGAGTAGAAGGTATAATTAACCAGATGTGCAAAGTAGATGACCAGCAATCCACCTAGAATAAAGACGACTTGCTTGAACAGATACACTTCGGTATTCCCCTTATAGTTCTTATACGCCAGCGAGCCGGTAGCACTGTAGACCGCCAGCAGCGATACCAGGGTAAGCACCACCACCAGGGCCCAGATCACTTTATCGCCACGGGTTTTCTTCAGCAGATTATCGGTGGTAAAGCTGCTGCGCAGGTCGGCCAGTCGTATGTCGCGAGGGGCTTCCATGAATCAGAGATCTTTTACGGCTTTTTTAAATTGTTGACCACGGTCTTCGTAATTCTTGAAAAGATCAAAGCTGGCGCAAGCAGGACTCAGCAAGACGGTATCGCCCTTGGCGGCCAAATGAAAAGCAGTTTGAACGGCCTCTTCGGCACTATGTGTATCGACCAACACGTTAACAAGCTTGCCGAAAGCCTCATGTATCTTTTTGGTGTCCTTGCCAAGACAGATAATGGCTTTTACCTTATCGCGAATACCCTCGGCCAGCAGCGAGTAATCATTTCCTTTGTCGACACCACCCAAAATAAGGATAGTAGGACGTGTCATGCTTTCAAGTGCGTACCAGGTAGAATTCACATTGGTAGCCTTGCTGTCGTTGATAAACTCAACGCCGCGTACCGTGGCCACATACTCCATGCGGTGCTCCAATTGCTCAAAATGCTGTACCGCATCGCGGATCTTGTCTTTGCGGATATCAAGGGTCGCCGCAGCTACACAGGCCGCCATGGTATTGTACTGATTATGCTTTCCCTTTAGCGCAAAGTCGAAGACGCTCATCGTCATCACTTCGTTGCCGGTCCGCACGTACATGTCTCCGTCTTTGATAAATGCACCAGGTGATACTTCTCTTTTCATGCTAATGGGTAGTTGGTTAGATTGTATACTAAAATTTTTAAGGTGGGTCAGGGTCACTGTATCGTCGGCACAGTAGATGAAATAATCGGCTGGTCCTTGATTCATGGCGATCCTGAACTTGCTATTGATATAATTCAAGAAAACGTAATCGTAACGATCGAGGTGGTCCTCGGTGATATTGGTCAGGATCGCCACATGAGGACAGAACTGATCGATATCATCGAGTTGAAAACTGCTGATCTCGACTACATAGAGTTCGTGCGGCTCCATCGCCACTTGCCGAGCAAATGAGTAGCCGATGTTGCCGACCAGTGCCACATTTAATCCCGCACGTCGACATAGTTGGTAGACCAGTGAGGTTGTCGTGGTCTTGCCATTGCTCCCGGTGATGGCGACGATCCGGCTATTACCCTTGAAACGGTAGGCCAGCTCCACTTCACTGATCACACGAATACCCTTTTCCCTGATCGCCCTCATGACCGGCGATGATTCGGGAATACCCGGGCTTTTGATCACTTCATCGGCATGCAGGACGCGCTCCAGCGTATGCATTCCCTCTTCGAAAGGAATACCCTCACTCAACAGTTCATTACGATAGTTTTCTTTCAAAGAACTTCCGTCGGAGAGAAACACCTCGTATCCTTTTCGCTTGGCCAGCAAAGCGGCTCCGACCCCGCTTTCGCCTCCGCCCAATATGACAACTCGTTTTCCCATACAAGTCTTCGACTTACCGAAGTTTGAGGGTCACGATACTGAACACCACCAAGAGCACCGTTACTATCCAAAATCGATTCACGATCTTGACCTCATGATATCCTTTGACCTGATAATGATGATGAATAGGTGCCTTGAGAAAAATTCGCTTTCCCTCTCCGAATTTTTTCTTCGTGTACTTAAAGTATCCGACCTGGATGATAACGCTCAACGACTCGACCAGAAATACCCCGCAAAAGATCGGTATCAATAACTCCTTGTGAACGATAATGGATAGGGCTGCAATGATGCCTCCCAACGTCAGACTGCCGGTATCGCCCATAAATAATTGGGCAGGGTACGAGTTGTACCAAAGAAAGCCAATGCAGGCACCGATCAGTGCTGCGATGTAGATAGAAAGCTCGCCGAGATCGGGGATGTACATGATGTTGAGATAATCCGCAAAGACCAGATTACCGCTGGCATACGCGAAAATCCCAAGCAATACACCGATCAAGGCAGCCGTACCGGTAGCGAGTCCATCCAATCCATCCGTGAGATTAGCTCCATTCGAAACCGCGGTGATTATGAAGATGACGATCGCGATATACAATAACCAGGTGTACTCACGCCAGTTGGCCGGAAGTAACTTAGCGTAATTGAATTCGTGATTTTTGACGAAGGGAATGGTGGTAACAGGCGTTTTGGTAGACACATAATAATGTGTTTTTCCATTGAAGGTCTTTGCAAAGACCGTACTGTCTGCCTGTGGATGCTTACCGGTATACTCCCGCCAGATGACCACCTCGGAATTAAAATACAAGGTAGCTCCTACGGTTATGCCCAGACCGACCTGCCCTAGTATCTTGAACCAACCGGCAAGACCGTCGGCATTCGATTTCTTATACTCCTTTCCTTGTTGTTGGGCCATTCGCTTGCTGCGGAGTTTAAGATAATCATCGATGAATCCGATGATACCCAGCCAAACCGTGCTCACCAACATCAACTGTACGTATACCTTGGTCAGATCGGCCAATAGTAAGGTGGGAATCAGGATCGCTAAAATGATGATGATACCGCCCATTGTCGGCGTTCCTTTCTTGCTAGCCTCGCCAGCCAATCCCTCTTCACGAATACTTTCTCCGATCTGTCTTTTTTGCAAAAAGGCAATGAGCTTCTTTCCGTATACGAGCGTAATAAAAAGCGACAATAAGATAGCTACCAATGTTCGGAACGTGATATAATCAAAGACACGACTGCCCGGAAAGCGAATTCCTTCTTCGGCCAGCCAGTCAAAAAAATGATATAACATAGTTCCTGTTTATTTATCGAGTGCCGCAAACCATTTGCGAACGGTCTCGCGATCGTCAAAATATTCTTTACTGCCCTTTACATCCTGATAGGTCTCGTGCCCCTTTCCTGCCACTAGTATGATATCGTGGGGCGCCGACAAGGAGATCGCCGTTTTGATAGCGGCATCTCGATCGACTATCGGAATGTATTTTTTATGATCAGCAGCTGCCAATCCCTCTTCCATATCCTTGATAATGGCGGCCGGATCTTCGGAACGGGGGTTGTCGCTGGTAAAAATGAACCTATCGCTGTGTGCCGCTACCGCTGCTGCCATCAAAGGCCGCTTAGTGCGGTCGCGATCACCCCCGCAACCTGTAACGGTAGTGAGTTTTTGATCGGGCTTGCGTAACTGCTTTAAAGTGGTAAGTACATTCAGTAATGCATCGGGCGTATGTGCATAATCGACAACGGCCATTACCTGGTCTTTATGCGATACAATGCATTCGAAGCGACCGGGTGCCCCCTGTAACTGGCTGAGCTGGGTCAACACCTCCATCTTGTCGAGGCCAAGCGCACAAGCCGCACCGTACACGGCCAGCAGGTTATAGGCGTTGAACGTGCCGATCAATCGAAAATGCACTTCTACCTCATCAATGGTAAGTTGTAACCCCTCGAGCCCGTTATCCAAAAGGCGTCCCTTGTAATCGGCCAGCGTACGAAGCGCATAGAAAAGTTTACGGGCTTTACAATTTTGAAGCATGACACTCCCCCGCTTATCATCGGCATTGCTTATTGCGAAGGCCGTGGATGGCAGTGCATCAAAAAATGATTTCTTAACGCGGATATACTCATCGAAGGTTTTGTGATAATCGAGATGATCGTGCGTGATATTACTAAAGATGCCTCCGGCAAACGAAATACCCGCAATACGATGTTGATGAATGGCGTGTGAGCTGACCTCCATGAACACATGCGTACAACCGGCTTGTTCCATCTGTTGTAACAAGTGTTGCAGTTGAACAGGATCGGGTGTAGTATGCGTTGCAGCGACCGAACGTTCGCCAATACGATTCTCTACTGTGCTGATAAGTCCGCAAGTATGGCCCAAGCCTGAAAAAAGTTTATACAGCAAGGTCGCAATGGTGGTTTTACCATTGGTGCCGGTCACGCCCACCACTTTCAATCGGGCCGCTGCATTGCCGTAGAACTGTGCGGAGATCAAGGCCGATGCCAATGCCGCATCCGAAACTTGAACAAAGGTCTTATCGGCTGCGCAAGATGCCGGCATTGTTTCGGTAACGATGGCCACGGCACCTTGCTGCAGTGCTTTATCGATAAATTGCCGGCCATCTACCCGAGTACCGCGAACCGCAATAAACAGAGCGCCCGGCCTTACCTCACGAGAGTCGGTGGTGATGCTGAGCGGCTCCACTGCGGTAGAACCACTCACCGAAACAACCGATACCCCGTATAACAATTCACTCAGCTTCACTAACGCTGTTTATTTTTTAACTCAGTTCAAGAATAATTTGCAAGGGACGATCCAGTGCCGTTCCCGGAGCCACCGATTGCGACACGATTCTTCCTCTTCCTTTTACCTGTACCCTTACACCCATGTTCTCCAACAGGTACAAAGCATCCTTTAACCCCATTCCTTTTACGTTTGGCATCACCTTGCTTCGCAGGGGTTGGGCCTTTAATACGGTCTTGCCCTGCGGATTATAGGCTTTGACCCACACCTGTTGCTGCATCGAATCGGTATAGGGTAATTGAAGTGTTCTAAATACCTGGCGCAGATCGTTGCCATTTCCTGCATAGAAGAAAAGCGTACTGTCGGCCTTTTTTACGAACTGTGAGGGATCTTTACGATCGACATACATCGCATAGACCTTGGTCGCGATCTCGCGAAAAACAGGAGCCGCCACCGTGCCTCCATAGTGAGAAGCGGCATAAGGCTTGGTACGCACCACTACGATACAAGTGTATTGGGGACGATCGGCCGGAAAGTAGCCAACGAACGAAGCCTGGTATACCCTATCTCCATATTTGATGGGACCATCCGAGACAAGTGCCGTGCCCGTCTTTCCGGCTACGGCAAAAGGAACACCTTCGAAAGCGCGTCGTGCGGTACCTTCGGTAACCACCGCCTCCATGGCACTACGTGCCGCTGTAATGACCTCGGGCTTGCAGACTCTCTCTTCTAAGACAATGGGCTCCACTTCTCGATACAAGGTTCCGCCTTGCTGAATACGACTTACCAGGTAAGGCTTCATCATCTTACCGCCGTTTGCCACGGCATTATAAAGAGTTAGCGTGTGTAACGGACTTACCTGAATAGCGTATCCAAAACTCATCCACAGCATATTGCCCAATGAACTTCCTTTTTCGTTGAGCGGAGCCATACTGGGTCTTGGCACATTGCTTAGATCGATAGGGGCACGTTTGTCGAGATGAAATTTGGTGAAATATGTTTTGATCTCCTGTGGATCTTTTCCGAATGCCTTTAAGGCTAGTTTGCTCATGCCCACGTTCGAACTATGTGCATAACACTCTTTTACTGTCAAGAAAGGCTTAGGAGATCGTTCGGCATCGATCACCATTTTAGGACCTACCATGGCACGGCCCGCACTGCCTATCTCTACCGGATCATCAATGCGGCTGGTTCCTTTTTCCAGCACGGCCAACAGCGTGGCTAACTTGATGGTCGAGCCGGGTTCGGTAGCACGCAGCGCATAATTATCATCCTCCCAATAGTGACCGTCGGGTCTGCGTCCCAAATTGGCCATTGCCTTGATCTTTCCGGTAGCCGTCTCCATAACAATGGCCGTACCGTAGAGTGCCTCACTTTGCACCATCATCCGCATCAGTGCCGTCTCGGTAATATCCTGCATGGGCAGATCGATGGTGGTGTACAGATCTTTTCCGTTCTCAGGCTCGGTCTCCGAACCCGCAATGGGAATGGCCGCTCCCCCGGCGATAAAGCGGACCAGTCGCACTCCTTCTTTTCCACTGAGTAGCGAGTCATAGCTTCTCTCTAATCCTACGTTCTGCTTTCTAACCTTACCGTCGCTGGCCAGATGCTCCCGAGAGAGCCCAATGGTGCGACCGGCCAGAATTCCGTAGGGAAGCAATCGCTTGCTATTGGTCTCTACGATCACACCGCTCCGGTTGGGGCCTAATCGTACCAATGGCAATTCGCGAAAGGCCTTGTACTGCGCAAAGCTTAATTTCTTTTTCAGCGGATAATAACGAGACTTCTTCTCGTAGGCGGCTGTAATGGCTGCTTTGTATTGGGCTGGCGTCTGGTCATTGAACAGACCCGACAAAGCCACAGAGAACGAATCTATATTCTCTTTGAAACGACGTCCTTTCTTTTCGCGCAATCCATCGGCACAGAGATCAAGATAAATATCGAAGGTGGGAATGGAGGTGCTCAAAAATTGTCCATCCTCGGAGTAGATCGTTCCGCGCTGGGCATCGAGAGTTACATACCGTTGGTGCAAACTATCGCTAAGCCGCTTCCAATACGCCCCCTGGAATCGCTGAATATAAAAAGCACGACCCACCACACCGGCACCGAGCAAGGCCAGGCCGATAAAACTGATGTATACCCTCCACAATATGTCGCGTTTAACTTGCATAGGTCTTATTGATGCATGGGTTCGGGAAGACTATCTACCAATACCACCGGAGAAACGGTCAATTCCTGCAGACCCAATGGGGCTACGGCATTGATCAGTTCGCTTTGCTTGGTTCTCGATAATAATTCTCCCTTGATCATTTTGTATTCGTATTTGAGTTCCTTTACTTCCTTTCCCGTTCTGTTGATGTCGCGGATCGTCTTGTTAGCATAATGACCGTTGTAGATATACAGCACGGCCAACAGCGCCAGAAACAAAAAGAAAGGCACTTGCTGTACCAGCGACTGGTAATGAAACCAGCGACTCCAATTCATTTTCTTTTCGTTTGTTGCGTTTTGCATGTCAGCTTGCTATGCTATTTTTTGCGCCACCCTCAGTTTTGCACTGCGTGATCGCGGATTTTTTTTCAGCTCCTCACTGCCCGCCACAACAGGCTTTTTGGTCAGTGGCTTCCAGGGAGAGGTCGACTGGATAGAGAGAAACGGATGATCTTGTCTTTGCTCAAGGGTGCCTTCTTTAAAGAACTGCTTGACCATTCTGTCTTCGAGTGAATGAAAACTGATGATAGCCACCCTGCCACCGGGCTTGATGACCTGTGATAATTGCGAAAGCAGTTCGCTGAGGGCGTTCAGCTCCTCATTAACTTCCATTCGCAAGGCTTGAAATACCTGGGCAAAGTATTTGTTAGGATTTCCTTTTACGGCATCTCGGATCGCTTGCTTGAATCCATCTATCGTGCGAAGGGATTGCGTGGCACGGGCCAATACGATGGTCTTGGCAAGGGTCTTGGCATTGGTCACCTCTCCATACTGCTCAAAAATCTTATGCAGTCTGGACTCTTCGTAGGTATCCACCACCCAAAAAGCCGTTTTGGAATGCCGCTGATCCATTCGCATGTCGAGCGCAGCATCAAATCGGGTCGAAAACCCTCTTGATGCCTCATCGAACTGATGACTGCTAACACCGAGATCGGCCAGCAGCCCATCTACCGGCAGCAACCCGTGCAAACGAAGAAAGCGGTGCAGGTATCTGAAGTTCTCTGGCACAAAAACGATCCGGTCATCGGCCGGAAGGTTGGCTCTGGCATCACTATCCTGATCGAAAGCCACCAGGCGACCTTGTGGTCCCAGCTTGTCGAGGATGGCACGCGCATGGCCACCACCCCCAAACGTACAGTCCACATAGATGCCATCGGGCTTGATGGAAAGACCCTCGATCACCTCAGCCAGCAGTACGGGTATGTGATACGAAGGCTGCAAGGTTGTTGATCAATTGACGGATCCTCCTCCCATCACTTCATTGCCCAGCTTGCTGAAAGCATCCGAAGAAAAGGAGTCAAAGAACTTTTTGTACTTATTACTATCCCAGATTTCCATCTTATTACCCGACGACGCTATCACGATGTCTTTTTCTAGCTCTGCATACGCCTTTAGGTTTGGCGGCAACAGAATACGTCCTGCGGTATCGGGTTCCACATAAGTGGCCCCATTCAAAAAAGCCCGGCGGAATTCTCGCTGGCGAGGATCGAATTCGTTCAACCCTTTGATCTTCTCGAACAAAGGCTCCCACTCTTTGAGGGTATAAAGCGCCAGGCACTGCTCAAATCCCCGGTTGATCACAAAACGGCCTAACTCCTCCTCCTTCACCTGCCGCTTAAACCCGGCAGGGAGCAGAAATCGCCCCTTTGCGTCTAACGTAGCCTCGAATTCACCTAGAAAGCCAGTCATTATCAGTGATTTGAGTAATTTTTTTTCGAATTACCACAAAATAACACTTTTTCCCACCACGATACCAAATTTTGGCCTTCTTAATTTATCCCCACCGATTAAATCGATAAAACCCTTTGCTGGCTTAGGTTTCAGCTTGTGGGAGCAATTGTTTTAGTTTATTCCGGTGGATAGCATGTGGATTAGTGTGGAAAACCTGTGTACATCCCAAAAAAGAAGGGGTTTTTCCGATATTTGCATCCCATCAACAGTTGGTTGTATGAAAAATGACCCCCGTCTATTGTCGATAGACGACTTTGACTACACGTTGCCCGCCGAGAGAATCGCAGCTGCTCCATTGGCCATTCGCCACGAATCAAAATTGCTTTGCTACCATAGTGGAGCGATCAGCGATCACCGCTATCTATCGCTTTCCGAATTGTTGCCGGCCGAAAGTTTTGTTGTCTTCAATGAGACCAAGGTGATACCCGCTCGTTTGGTTTTTGAAAAAAGTACGGGGGGGCAGATCGAGATATTTTGTTTGCAACCCGATGCCGCCTACGGAGAAATGAGTGTTGCGTTACAGGCCCACGAAAAAGTTGTGCTGCAATGTCTGGTAGGTGGCGCCTCGAAGTGGAAGCCGGGTATCGTACTTACCAAAGAAGTTGACTCCTTGCAATTACAGGCCCGCATACAACAAAAAGAGAAAGACCACTTTCTAATTGAATTAAGCTGGACTCCAAAAGAACTTACGTTGGCCAGTGTACTCGAGTTGGCGGGCGCCACACCCCTTCCTCCTTACATAAAAAGACCCGCGGACACGCTCGACCGCAGCGCTTACCAGACGGTTTATGCTCGTAACAACGGATCCGTAGCGGCTCCCACAGCGGGACTTCATTTTACTGATGAGCTGTTACAACGCATGCGTGCCAACTCCATTCATTACGATTTTTTGACCCTCCATGTAGGGGCCGGAACCTTCAAGCCGGTAAAGGCTGCCACCATGCAGGAGCATGATATGCATGCAGAATGGATCGATGTGACACTTTCTTTTTTGGAGAGATGGCAAGCGCAACTTGGAAAACCATTGATTGCCGTGGGTACCACATCGCTACGTACCCTCGAGAGTCTGTATTGGCTGGGCATTAAATTGATGAAAGAAGAACATACGCATCCCCCGACCCTCTCCCAATGGGAATGTTATGCACTGCAACAAGAGATCGCGCCGTTGTCAGAAGTAATAGAGACATTGATCGCCTGGATGAAACGTAATAAGTACGAGAATTTTGTAACGCAAACCTCGTTACTGGTAGCACCAGGCTACACTTGCCGGGTAGTGGACGGACTCTTGACCAACTTTCACCAACCCCGCTCTACCCTGTTATTGCTAATTGCGGCATTGGTGGGAGATGACTGGCGAAAGATCTATCGGCACGCCCTCGATAATGAGTACCGATTCTTGAGTTATGGAGATGGCAGCCTGCTTTGGAGAAACCATCAATAAACAGCCAACGGAAAAGAGATCGTAAACTGACTGCCTTTGCCTAACGTGCTATCGGCCTTTACCTGCCCGCCCATTGCTTCTGTGACTGTTTTTACGTAGCTCAGTCCAAGTCCGAATCCTTTTACATTATGACGATTACCGGTATGGGCTCGGTAGAATTTTTCGAAGATGCGCTTTAACGTATCGCGGCTCATGCCCATGCCGTTGTCTTCGATAGAAAGAACAACTTGCTTTCCTTGTTGAGCAGAGCCGATCCGAATACGAGGGGGCACGCCCTCTTTTGCATACTTGATGGCGTTATCGATAAGATTATTAATAAGATTAGACAAATGAATTTCGTCGGCTACGATCCGATCGGACGTGGCCGTAAGTTGCAGACCGATCTGCCCTTGTGCATTGTCGAGTTGCAAACTAAAGTTAGAGACTACCTGTTCTACGATGGCATGCAGAGACACGGGCCTCATGGTCAGCTGTATCTCGTTACGCTCCAATTGAGAAGCCTTCAATATGGTCTCTACCTGCCTGTTCATACGCAGGTTCTCTTCTTTGATGATTCCGTTAAAATAAGCGAGTCGCTCTCGATCTTGAAGTACCTTTTCGTTACGCATAGCATCGACGGCCAACGAGATGGTGGCCAATGGCGTCTTGAACTCATGCGTCATGTTATTGATGAAATCATTTTTTATCTCGCTTAGTTTCTTTTGCTGCAACAGCGTTCTCACGGTTACATAAAAGGCCAGCACAATGATGAGTGTGAACAATACAGAGGCCACAATATTCCAGCGCAACGAGCGCAACACTACCTGCTGCAAGTCGGGCACTACCACGAACAACACCTCGCTGGCCATCAAACTCTCGCCAACGGTTCCACTGAAGGGAGTAAACCCTCTGTTTACGCTAAAATTATGGACCGTATCCTCCCTGGCGGTAAAAAAACCGGGCGTTACTTTTTCATACACATTGTACCCCATTCGATCGAAGGAAGCCAGCGCAAATTCATAGGTCAAATCGGGCAGCTTACTTTTTTTAAAAGCAAGTCTGAACTTTCGATCAAGATCCTCGACCGAATACCGACTGGCCACAGAGCTTGGGCTAAATGATTCCCAACCCAACCCATCTAGCCAGTTGCGCCGAGGGCTACCGGGCTGAAAGCCTCCCTTGTATTCCATGATATCATCGGTCACTTCCTTGACTACCTCAATAACCTGGTACTTAACCTGCTCTTGTCTGACCAATACCATATTCCGTATCCAGGAGACCTGTAAGAAAATGATACCGATCAACGACAAGCTGATCAGCAGCGTAATAAGGGAGAAAACTTTTTTCACAGCCGATAAAAGTACTACCTACGTCTCAGTTCAAGAACTTCAACAAAGGCCTTCACATTTTTTTAACTAGTTGGCAATTTCAGAAAAAAAGGGTATATTCAATAATGCCGTCTACATCACCGGGTACCTTATTGGTCGCTGAACCGTTTTTAAAAGACCCCCATTTCTCGCGCAGTGTGGTTTTATTGTGTGAGCACGGCAACGAGGGTTCTGTCGGTTTTGTATTGAATAAAGGATACAAACAACAACTGAGCGATCTGGTTCCGGAACTGCGGGCCAAAAACTGGCCGCTGTTCTATGGAGGACCGGTGCAGACCGACTCTCTTCATTTTATTCATCAATACCCCCGATTGATTCCCGGAAGCCGCGAAATAAAAAAAGGGATCTGGTGGGGTGGCGATTTTAGTACCGTGATCGATCTGCTAAAGGAGGATTCACTGGAACCGGCTAGACTGCGATTCTTTTTGGGCTATTCGGGCTGGGAACAAGGCCAACTAATCGAGGAATTACAACAAAACACCTGGCTTACTACTGATGCAAGAGCTTCATTGGTATTTTACAATAAGCCACAGGAGATTTGGAACGAAACCATAAAGAGCATGGGAGAGAAATATGCCATGATGGTCAACTTTCCCATCGATCCACAGCTCAATTAAAGGGCTACGCCCCCTTCTACCAATACAGTTACCTGGTTGTTGAGAACTTCTACGAAGCCGCCTTGAATAGAGAACTTGGCGAGATCTTGCTGCTTGTTTCCCACCACCTTGACGATTCCCGCTTTAAGCGCGCTGATCAGGGGAGCGTGTTTCTCTAAGACTTCGAACGACCCGGTCAGACCAGGCATTTGAACGCCGTAGGCATCACCGCTGTACAGCTTCTTTTCGGGAGTGAGTATCTCGATCTTCATAGTGTTGTGCTTTGCGCATTAGGCATTGGCCTGTGCCAGCAATTTCTTGCCTTTTTCGATCGCATCATCAATGGATCCTACTAGGTTAAAGGCAGCCTCAGGATACTCATCTACTTCGCCATCCATGATCATGTTGAAACCGCGGATGGTCTCTTCGATGGGCACCAGTACTCCTTTAAGACCGGTAAAGGCCTCGGCCACATGGAAGGGCTGAGAAAGGAAGCGCTGTACACGACGGGCACGAGATACGACCAGTTTATCCTCATCGCTCAATTCATCCATACCCAAGATGGCAATGATGTCTTGCAATTCTTTGTAGCGCTGCAACATCGACTTGACACGATTAGCACACTGGTAATGGGCCTCTCCGACCACCTGTGGCGTCAGAATTCTTGAAGTAGAATCGAGCGGATCCACCGCAGGGTAGATACCCAAGTCGGCGATCTTACGAGACAATACCGTGGTGGCATCTAGGTGAGCGAAGGTGGTGGCGGGAGCAGGGTCGGTCAAGTCATCGGCAGGCACGTAAACGGCCTGTACCGACGTGATCGATCCATTCTTGGTAGAGGTGATACGCTCTTGCATGATACCCATTTCAGTAGCCAGGGTTGGCTGATATCCCACCGCAGAAGGCATACGACCCAACAGGGCTGACACCTCAGATCCGGCCTGCGTGAATCGGAAGATATTATCAACGAAGAACAAAATGTCTTTTCCTTTTCCTTGTCCGTCTCCATCACGATAGTATTCTGCAATAGTCAGACCCGACAAAGCCACACGAGCACGTGCCCCGGGGGGTTCGTTCATCTGTCCAAACACGAAAGTAGCTTTCGAATCGGCCAGCTCGTTCATATTTACTTTACTCAGGTCCCATCCGCCTTCTTCCATGCTATGCTTGAAATCGTCACCGTATTTCATAATGCCGGCTTCGATCATTTCACGCATCAGATCGTTTCCTTCGCGGGTACGCTCACCCACACCGGCAAACACGGACAAACCCGAATAGGCCTTGGCGATATTGTTGATCAATTCTTGAATGAGTACCGTCTTACCTACCCCGGCACCTCCGAAGAGACCGATCTTACCACCCTTTGCATAGGGTTCGATCAGGTCGATTACTTTG
>CANGTM010000029.1 GCA_947456825.1 Chitinophagaceae bacterium | reverse complement strand
GTTTTTTTCAGGCAATGACCTTGGTCAGCTCGCCAATTTTACCAGAATACCCGATGTAGATCCGGCCTTTGACGATGCCCACCTTAAACAGATCATCCAATACTTCTCGATCAACCCCGAAGAGATGGAGAAGGAGCTTCATCTATATGCAAAAGAGAGGTTGCAAAAGGGTGAGGCTGCGGCAGCTTGGCAGATCTTATTGGCCGGATAGTGGCTCGAAGTAGGCCTAATTGATGTATACTAGAAACCGAATTACTACAAAACAATGGTTTTCAATTAGTTAAAGTCTTTGGGTGTTTTCAGTCCATCGATTGCAGATTAGCAAAACCTAAATATCTTTGCGCGCAACGGCCTAAGGGATAAATTCTTAACTTAGGTTATCGTTATCAAACGAACCAAACAGACTGATATGAAAAAACTGTGTTTACTGCTGGCCTCTGCTACGGCCCTGCTTTCTTCTCCCTCATTTGCCCAAAAAGCCAGTGTTGGCTTTAGCGGTGGCGTGACCATGGCCAATCAATACGGAAAGAATGGCGGAAAACTCATAACCGACGATCAGAAGATCGGTTACACCGTAGGACTCGAAATGGACGCCCCCATGTGCAAAGGCAAGTTTAGTTTTCATCCTGGTATTTTCTATTCTCAAAAGGGTCGTATCGAAAATGTAAGTTTTAAAGAGAAAACCTACTGGAGTCTTCGCTATGCGGAGTTACAAGCGAACTTCCTTTACAATATGACACATAAGAAGACAAACACCTTCTACGTCGGTGGCGGTCCCGCTTTTGCGGTCGACCTTCCTTCTTTTGCCGAAACACGCTTGTTGAATGGTGACCCATTGTTGAGTAACGATTTCGTAAAAAGTGGAAAGCGTTCTGTCAACTTTGGCACACTCTCTAACTCCGATTTTGTTGGGCCGGACTGGGGTGTCAATCTCATGCTCGGCTATCGTTTAGCGAATGGTTGGTCCGTTGGATACAACTACACCATTGGTGTTCGCAACATCAACCCCAACGCCACCGGAACCGATGGATTGCGTAATCACTTCATGGGATTGCGTATCGGATATCTGGTAAAGAATAAATGATACTCCCCGCAATAGCGGGTATAAGAAAGCCTCCTGTTACGGGAGGCTTTCGCTTTGTAGGCACCTGACTAAACAATAACTTTGCGCACGAAAAATGTGGTAATCATGAGCGCCCAGATCCTCTCCGAACAAGAACAACTTCGCCGCGAAAAATTGGCCGAACTCATTATGATGGGAATCGAACCCTATCCAGCCGCATTGTTTCCGGTCAATAACTATTCGACCGACATCAAAGATGCTTTTAGCGACGAGAACGCAGCTGCGTTCGCCGATTGCTGCGTGGCCGGTCGCATCATGAGCGTTCGCGACATGGGAAAGGCCAACTTTGCGGTGATACAAGACACCAAGGGCCGTATACAACTCTATATAAAACGCGAAGAGATCTGCCCGGGTGAAGACAAAACACTTTACGATATCGTATGGAAGAAATTACTCGATATCGGCGACATCATCGGTGTTAAGGGATATGCATTTCGCACCAAGACCGGAGAGATCACCCTTCATGTAAAGGAATTCACATTACTAAGCAAAGCGTTGCGCCCGCTGCCGATCGTCAAAGAGGCCGAAGGCCAGACCTTTGATGCCGTTACCGATCCGGAATTCAAATACCGTCAACGATATGCTGACCTGATCATCAACCCAACAGTACGGGAAACATTTATAAAAAGAACCAAGCTGGTCAATTCGATCCGCGCTTTTTTAAACGAAAGAGGTGCACTGGAGGTCGATACACCGGTGTTGCAATCCATCCCGGGCGGTGCTGCTGCCCGTCCGTTTATCACGCACCATAATGCACTCGATATTCCGCTGTATCTGCGCATTGCCAACGAGCTGTATTTGAAACGTCTTATCGTAGGTGGATTCGATTGGGTATACGAGTTTAGTCGCAACTTTCGTAACGAGGGTATGGACCGTACGCATAACCCCGAATTCACCATCCTGGAATTCTATACGGCGTACAAAGATTATTTCTGGATGATGGAGACCACCGAGCAACTACTCGAGCGTGCCGCCCTTGATGTATGTGGCGATACCGATGTGCCGGTAGGAGACAAGACCATCTCGTTCAAAGCGCCCTTTAAGCGAATTAGCATCTTTGAGGCCATTCAAGAGCATACGGGTATCGATGTTAGCCGTATGAACGAAGAGCAACTACGCTCGGTCTGCAAGCAGTTGCATATTGGTGTTGATCCCACTATGGGAAAGGCTAAACTGATCGACACGATCTTCGGTGAGAAATGTGAGAAAAATTATATTCAACCCACCTTTATCGTTGACTACCCGGTAGAGATGAGCCCACTTACCAAAAAACACCGCGACAAATTGGGGCTTGTAGAACGTTTCGAGCTAATGATAAACGGCAAAGAGGTAGCAAATGCATACAGTGAGTTGAACGACCCTCTCGATCAGCGCGAACGCTTCGAAGAGCAAGCACAATTAGCAGCCCGTGGCGATGACGAAGCCATGTTCATCGATCAGGATTTTTTACGTGCACTGGAATATGGAATGCCCCCTACCGCCGGTATTGGGTTTGGCATTGACCGACTCTGCATGCTGCTCACCAATAGCCCCTCTATACAAGACGTATTACTGTTTCCTCAAATGAGACCTGAGAGACCACAAATGGAACAGCAAGAAGAAGATAAAGCGTAAGCGAAATCTCCGAATTGAGCTGCTTTGATCACTTTACCAAACGTTGATCTGTAACGTGACCAAGGACTATTGGCCGAACTACTTATTCCACAAAAAGATCATTGAATAACTGCGCGCCGGGCACTACCGAATAGCCTGATAGATCGATGATGCCTTCTTTAGCCAGTACGGCCTCGTCAATTAATAAATTGCCGGTACAGTGGGCAGCGGGCTGTCGCAATATAAAATAAGCTGCATCGGCCAGTATCTCGGGTGTACGACTCATGTTGGCCAACGCTTGTCCGCCCAGCAGATTACGAACGGCAGCTGTATCGATGGTGGTGCGGGGCCAAAGTGAGTTAGCGGCTATACCTGCTTCCTTAAATTCAGCGGCCCACCCAAGTGTCATCATACTCATGTTGTACTTGCTCATGGTATACGCCACATGTCCCTTCAGCCACTTGGGTTGTAGATCAATGGGGGGAGAAAGAGTCAAGATATGTGGGTTGGTGCCTTTGCGCAAAAAAGGAAGGCAAGCCTTGGTCATCAAAAAAGTACCGCGCACATTTATATCATGCATCAGATCGAAGCGCTTGACTTCGGTCTTTTCGGTATCGGTAAGCGAGATGGCCGATGCGTTGTTAATGAGAATATCGATTCCGCCGAATTTTTCCACGGCCTTGGCGACTACTTGTTGAATCTGTTCTTCGAATCGAATATCACAGGCCACGGCCAGTGCCTTACCACCGGCCGCTTCCATTTCGGCCGCCGCCGAAAATATGGTACCCCCCAACTTCGGATTTTCTTCTACGCTCTTGGCGGCAATTACAATGTTGGCGCCTTCTCGGGCTAGCCGAAGCCCTATGGCCTTTCCGATGCCTCTTGTGGCACCGGTAATCAGAACGGTTTTGTTGGCAAAAGACATGGCGTAGTAAATTAGTAGATCAAGGTCTGATAAAATGATGGGATAAGCTATGCATTGAGCATTGATCAGTACTCAGGTAATATCGGTTTAGTCTGCACGATGGTCTCGATTCGCTGCAGCACTTCGGGCGTCAACTTTTCTACGGCTGATAAGGCATCGAGATTTTCGATCAATTGCTCTTTTTTGGTAGCCCCCAAGATAGTTGTGGTCACATGGGGGTTCTTGACACACCAGGCAATACTCAACTGCGAGGGCGTAATAGATAATTCACCAGCCAGCTCGGCGATCTTGACGGCCTTAGCTACTAACTGCTCTTGCAGTAAGCGATCGCGCAGCCATTCAAATCCGGGGATGGCGAAACGACTATCGGCAGGAATTCCTTTATTGTATTTTCCGGAGAGCAATCCCGACGCCAGCGGACTCCAAATGGTAGTACCCAAGCCCACGGTTTTATACACCATCAAATACTCATTTTCGATCTTGTTACGTTCAAAAAGATTGTACTGCGGTTGCTCCACGCTAGGACCGATCAATCCATAGTGTTGTGCTACGCGGTGTGCTTCCATAATTTCTACGCCACTCCACTCACTGGTTCCCCAATAGAGAATTTTACCCTGTGCAATGAGATGATGCATGGCCCACACTACTTCTTCGATCGGCACATTCTTATCGGGACGATGACAGAAGTACAGATCAAGGTAATCAGTTTGCAATCGTTGCAGTGCCTCGTGACAAGCCTCTGTAATATGTTTTCTGCTCAGCCCATGTTGATTAGGTTTATTCTCCTTGCCTCTCCATCCCCAAAAAACTTTGGAGGAGACCACATAAGAGGTGCGATCCCATCCTTTTTTGCGCAATACCCGCCCCATCATCTTTTCACTCTCGCCCAGCGCGTATACCTCCGCATTATCAAAAAAATTGACCCCTTGGTCGTAAGCTATCCCCATCAATTCATCGGCGACCTGATCATTGATCTGCTTATGAAAACTCACCCAACTTCCAAAAGAGAGCACACTCAGCTGCAAGCCGGTTTTGCCCATGTAACGATATTCCATACCTGAAGAATTTAGAATGACAAAGGTAGCAGTAAATAGCCCTCGGTGCTATTGGGCTGCCGGAGCCTTGACCGTGCCCGTCGTTGCGCGAAATGTAATGCGCTTAAGGTCTTGAGTAGCCTCCAGGCCCTGTCCGCCCACGATCTGTTGATCGGGCCCGCGATAGATGGCATACTTATCGGTCGTGAATAACTGTGTTCCCTGGTCCCACCAGAGTTCAGGTGAGATCAGCGTGTCACCTTTTTGTGTAATAACCACCACGCTGTCGCGCAAAAAGACCTTATTTAGATTTTCGAAATAAACGCCATAGCGAGCATCCAGTCGGGAATCCACCCGAAGACTGTCGTCATAAAAATCACAATGGACGGTCTTGGGAAAGGTCATGGAGATCGTATCGCGATTTTGCTTGACCATGAAGGGGGCTACGATGCGAGCCTTGCGTCGACCACTTTGACTGATATAGGTCTCCATGTCGGTGGCCTCTTCGGTAAGATTGACTGAACGGGTCCAGTCGCTGAGCGTACGATCATCGTTTTCACAGGCCAGCAACCCGAACAGAGAAATAAAAAAAACAGATAACGACCGATTAGTCATATTGGCGCTTGATAAACCAGATGTCGCTTAGCGAGAAGCCCAATGAGATGCGAAATAAATTATCTTGTAAAACATTATTGTTATTGCCTCTACGAACATATTCGAGCGAAAGGTTTACAAAAGTTACTTGGTTGGGAGCCTGACGGCTGATACCAACAGGCAAACCGAACCCCATGCTGGCACCTAATTGCGGAAGTGTTCTGCCAATGTTGATGTAGTCGGGACCTACAAAAAAACCAAAGCGGTACGACACGTTGGTAAAATAGCTGCGCTGCGGAACAGGGCTAAGCTGCGCTCCTACGCGTAACTCCCATTTGTTGCGTAACGAATCGGCCTTACCATAAAAACGATAGTCGCTCCAGGGCTGAGCACTGTAATCTATTCCCAATAGCCAGCCTCCCTCTTTATTGGGAACAGCAAATTTTTGCAAGGTAAAACCAACCGTATACGAAGCGGGTAATTGTAACTGCCCGACAATATCCTTTAGATCGGAAACGCTGTCGAGACGAAGCTGTCCCTGGCTTTGATCGAAAAAGAAGGTCTCTCGTATTTGATCCTGACGAGCTCGGAGTGTTTGACCCAGCTGACCAAACGCGCCCACTGTCAATACAATTTTTTTATTTAGGGGGAGCTGGTATTGTAACCCGGCCTGCAAACTCAGATTACCAAAGTTGGTCGTATTCTGAAATTTAGCTTGGTAATAAGAGATCGTATCGTTCAAAAAACTGCGACGGGTCATGTAATTTTTTCTTCCGAATAAGTACCCGGCATTCACGCCAATACTTAGCTTTTCTTCTATCCCCTTTCGGTCTTTGCTAAAAAGAGCAATACCAGTGCCCATCGAACCCATGTACGATCCTCCATCTCCTTCGAACTGGGTTACCGAGGTATCGATACTGGCCCCGGTTACAGGATCGAGCAGTCTTTCGTAGCGATCGATCTTGTAGCTGATCCTGGAGATAGGACGAATGCCAAAACTCATCCCCCAGTTCTTGCGCAGCGGAACACCGACCTGCACATAAGAGAAAAGGGCATTACTGGCAGTAAAGCGCTGTTCTTTTTGGGGATCGCGCAACGTACGGTTATCGATATTGACAGCCATGTCAAGCACCACACGTCCTGAACTGAGCTTGTTGGATTTCTTTTCTTTCCAGGCCTGAAAAGCGGAGAACGAGGCAGGGTTATTGAAATTGACCGACAGGGCATCGGTATACCCAGCAGAAATTCCTCCCATACTTCTCGTACTGATATTGGTGGATGGAACCAGATCTCCAATGCCATATCGGGAATAAGGCGAGTTATCCTGGGCAAACAGGGAGCCGACTGCCCAGAAAATGAGCCCCGAAGCCAATGGCAGTTTAATACGTAACTCGTTGATTTTCTTATACATTATTGACTTCACTGATCGCATACAGGCCCTTATAGATTAGATCGGGGTCTGCAAATATCTTGTTTTTAAGGTGGGCCGCCAAATAGGGTATATCCCCCCCGGTTAAGACCACGTTAAAGTTGTCGTAGCGATCGCTATAGGCATCGATAAAACCATCCATCTCCATTGCCATCCCCAGCATCACGCCCGACAAGATATTAGTGCTTGTATCGTAACCAATAAGGGGCACATCCACGGCCGGAGCCACCAGCGGAAGCAAGGCAGTATGCTGGTGTAACGAACGAAGCCTCATCTCGAGACCCGGCGAAATACCTCCGCCTAGAAATTCGTGTCGAGCGCTAATAAAATTATAGGTGATGCAAGAGCCGAGAGCAATGATCAGGTTGTTCTTGCCGGGATAATAGTGAACCGCAGCCGCACACATAGCCAACCGATCGGCTCCGATCGTAGCGGGTTTACCCACCGGCGTAGTAAAGGAAAGTTTGGTGGTGTGATCCAGTTTATGAAACCGTGTGGTAGAGGCCAGCAGCATTTCGAGCGCAGGATCATGGGCGATCACAGAGGAGAGAATGGATTTCTGCGGACCATAGTGTCGAAGCAGCTCGGTGACGGTGTTCGCTGTGTCGTCTGCCAGCTGTATCGCCTCTCGGAGAATAGCGCCATCGAACACGGCTACTTTTTTACGCGTATTGCCAAAATCAAAACAAAGTGTTACAGCCATGATCGATGATTATAGATTAAAGCCGCTCAGGTTTTTAAAGTGCCCGTTCAACTGTATTCGTTGTTTGAGTTGCTCTACACCCGACAGCAGCGGAATGGCCTTATGCAAATGTCGCTTAATAAATTCCTTTCGCTGCTTCTCGGAAAAAAGTGTTAGCAAATCGAACTCTTGCTCAAGGGTCAGACCAATGTGATGGGCGATCGCATAACTGTCAAGGTCCTCATCGGGTTTCCCGAAATTCTTATCGACCTGGAGCAGTCGGTGAAGCTCACGCACTTTACCCATCAGGCGCTTCATGAACGTCCTATCTCCGGTGGTATCATTTTCCGGATAGGTAACAATTGCCCCACTATAGAGCTTGTCTGGTATCTCGCGGACCAGTTCGAGCAACCGAAACACCCTTATTCCACGAGTGTGAATATCCATCTCACCACCCTCGTATTGCTTGGCGATACTTTCTATCTCTACCAGGGTACCGTACTCCTGCATCTGCTTATCAAGTACAACTGGAATGCCAAATGGCTTTTTTTGAGCAAAACATTCGTTTATCAACTGCTTGTAGCGAGGTTCAAAGATGTGTAGATTAAGGGCCTCTCCGGGATACACCACAATGCCCAGCGGAAAGATGGGTGTAAAATTCGTCATGGTTCAAAGGTATTGCTTTTGACACGCTGCATAATACTGCAGCAGGGCCTCTACCGAACGCTCCCAATTAAAATGAGTCTTGATAAATTGCTCTGCCTGCGCCGACAGCGCTATGCGAAGCGCGGCTTGCTCAAAAAGTCGTTGTACCGCATTGGCAAGCGCTATTGCATTCTCCGGAGGCACCAGTAAAGCCGTCTGCTCGTTAATGGCATAATCGGCATGCCCTCCAATGTCGGTGCATACCACCGCACAGCCGCATGCCATGGCCTCGGCAGGTGGCAGCGCCCAACCTTCGCCTAAACTGGCCGACATAAATACGGCATGGTCATTATAGATCTTAGCAAGATCTGCAGGACGCTGATGATACTGGATCCACGTTGGTAATTGCTTAGGGCGTGGATATACTCCAAATAAGGTGGCCTGTAGTTGCGGGTATGACTGCTTTAACAGTTCAAGGGCCTGCACCGTATACTGCGATCCTTTTCTTTTTTCTTCTGAATACAAGGAGATCACCGAAAAAGGAAAACGATCGGTCAGAGCGGTTTGTAAATAAAAACGATCGGTATCGATGGCCAGGGGAAGTAGCTGCACAGGCTGCCGACTTTCTGTCTGAATCAACTGTTGCAACCAACGAGAAATAGCCGCATGATTAAGCGGTAAGCGATATGAATCCTTCACGAGAGGCACCTGTCCACTCCAATGCTCAAAATCTTGTACCAAGTTGATACGAATACCTTTCTGTGGTGAGAGTCCTGCCACTGCATAGCTCATCTGCCACCAGGTAGACAAAAGCAAGTCTCCGTCAGGAACAAATTCGTCGCTGATCTCATCGACGATCAGGGAACGACATTCCGGTCGCAACGGAAACCAATGCGGACGCTGCGCGCGTCTGATCCAAAATAAAAATCGCTTGAACCAGAGTGGCGATCGCATCTCTTTAAAGGGTCTTTTCAAGCTATGCAACACCGTTACCCTATGTCCCAGGGCTTGCAGCCGATTGGCAAATTCATACATCACCTTAGCACCCCCTACAGGCTTAGTGACCGGAAAAGGTAAAATTATATTGATACGTAAAAGTTGCATACTTACAAAGGCTTGGCGGGACGAAATGTCATTGCGCTCAACGTCGCCCTCCAATTGATGAGTAGAAATAACCAGCGATGATCTTTTCTTTTTTTAACGATACGAAATGGGATAACCACGATCTGCTTTAGCAAGGCGCTCCAAAAAGACATCTCACCCTTCCATAGCCGACGACAATATAAATTGTTGCGAATACCATAAAAATGCTTTTGCGCCTCGCCGGGTTGGGCACTAAAAATATCGGCACTGTAATTGGTCTTCGTTTTATGCACCACCAAGCTATCAGGTACGTAACCACCTAAAAAACCGGCGCGTGTGATACGAGTGGTATACTCGATATCGTCGGCCCATATAAAAAACTCCCTGATAGGATAACCACAGGCTGCTATCGCCTGTCGTGAAACTAATAACGAGACAAAACTGGCCGACCGAGCCACTAAAATCCCTTGTTGGTCAAAACGATTGAATGGGATAGCGCCCTGCACACGATGGACCTCCGGCAGATTCATCCAATGAGGATGACCATCGGTAAAAACGGCCTTGCTGACCAAAAACCCGAGGGCATCATTGGGATGAACCCGTTGCATCTCATGGATCGATCGCACCAGCGAAGCCAGCGTATCAGACTGCGCGATCGTATCATCATCCATTACCCAAACCCAATCAGCCCCTTGTTCATACGCCGCTTTAATGCCTGTGTAGAATCCACCGGAAGCACCCTGGTTCTCTTGTGTGATAACCTGAAGTGATGGCTGGGCAGATAACCAGTCTTTCGTACCATCCGTAGACCCATTGTTGACCACAATAAGTTGCGATGGGGCATACGCCTGCTTAGAGATAGCCGTCACCGCCTCTTGCAAGAGCGCTAAACGATTATGCGTTACGATTACGGCGATGATCATCATACGGCATACGTAGTTTGTATGAATTGACGCACCCTTACCCGAGCTGATGCGACCACTTGATGCATATCATAATATTTATAATCGGCAAGCCTTCCGCCAAATAGCGTACGAGTTTCTTGATCCGCTAGCTCGCGGTACTGCGCATAGAGTTTATTATTGTGCTCGTCGTTGACAGGATAATAAGGCTCCATGCCCGGCTGCCAAGCTTGTGGATACTCCCGCGTAATGACCGTATGCGGTTGCTTGCCGAACGCGAAATGCTTGTGTTCCAGGATGCGAGTATAGGGAACTTCTTTTTCCGTGTAATTTATTACCGCATTTCCTTGGTAGTTCTCGATTGGCAGCACTTCTTCTTCGAAGCGAAGACTCCGATAGGCAAGTGCCCCAAATCGATAGTTATAATATGCATCGATCGCCCCCGTATAAATAATATGGTCGGCCAAGGCATCGAAATGATCGCGCTCTTGTAAGTAATCACGCCCAACTTGTACCTCAACACCGCTGAGCAATCCCTCTGTAAGCCGATTATACCCGCCAATGGGAATACCCTGATAGCAATCATCAAAGTAATTGTTGTCAAATGTAAAGCGTACGGGCAGGCGCTTGATGATAAACGCCGGTAATTCCTTACAAGATCTTCCCCATTGCTTTTCGGTATATCCTTTTATCAATGTCTCGTAAATATCGGTACCCACCAAGCTGATCGCTTGCTCTTCGAGATTGCGGGGCTTCTCAATGCCCGACTCTTTTACTTGAGAGGCGATCTTTTCTTTTACCTGCTCGGGGTCGCGGAGGCCCCATAACTGATAAAATGTATTCATATTAAAGGGAAGGTTGTAGACCTTGTCCTTAAAAACAGCCAACGGAGAATTGATATAGTGATTGAATGGCACGAATGAATTGACAAAATCCCAGGTGCCCTTATCGCTGGTATGAAAAATATGAGCCCCGTAAGTATGAATATCGATCCCCTCGCGTTGAGCGCAATAGACGTTACCCCCGACATGTGAGCGTCGATCAATGACCAAGCAGCGCTTGCCGATCTGGCGTAACGCGTGGGCACATACACTCCCGTAGAGCCCTGATCCCACAATTAATACGTCGTACGGTCGCATGTTATCGTTTAAAGATAGTAATACGGGTTGCCGGAAGTTGGCGGGCGATAGTTAAAAAAACAGTCGTGACCGACAACAGTTTTCTGTCTGGCTGCAAGTTGCGCAAAGCATGGCGGCTTTCGCGCACCTGCGGGATCTTTTTTAAAAGATCGAGGCAAGATAATAGCAGCCCCGGTCGTAAGGTCAGTATCCTGAACACTAACTCCAGTATCAACTGTAGCCCCCAGCTGAACAGGGTCGCCCCCTGCAAATGAATGGCATGTAAAAAAAATTTGTTACGGTTGTAGATACGGTCAACCGCTCTCTTTTTTTGGGACGATGAAATTGTGGCCGCATGCCGATGGCGGCAAATAGCCCTATGCTCATAATAAGATGCGTAGCCCAATCGCCAGGCCCTTAGTGAAAGCTCGGCATCCTCTGCATAAAAAGGGGAAAATAGCTCATTGAACTGGCCGATAGCAGTAAAGATCGCTTTATTGATAAAGGCATTGGAGCCTGAAAGATAAGAGCAAGGCCAGCGGTCTTGCGTAGCAGGATCAAGTGGAATAAAATCATAGGCCGTCTTTATTTTGGCTCCTTGCAAAACGGGATATTTTCCTCCTTCTTGTAGCTTATCATCATCCCAGCCGATAATTTGTCCGGAAACGCCAAGCAGATGAGGAATAGTCCGGTAGGGAAGCAAATGCGCAAAATAATCAGCGGTAAGAATTACGTCACTATTCAGCAACAAGACCCAATTGAACCGGGCTGCGCGTATCCCATTATTGGCAGTTACCGAAAAGCCGGCGTTCTGTGCAGCGGTAACTACTTTTACGGTTGGATAGGTTATTGTCAGCCAATTTACCGAGTCATCCAAAGAAGCATCGTCGGCAACGATGACCTCAAATGCCAATCCCGTTTGTTGCAGGGCCGTAAAGGCTGGTGGCAAGATCAACGGCAAAAGGGTACACCCGTTATAATTAGGGATCACCACCGATATGCCATCTGTCTGCTGCATGCGATAAAATTAACGCTATCCCGCTTACCTTTGAAACGAAGCATCGTATCTCTTCGACCATGTGGCAAGAAAAACTGGAGGAAGTAAAGAAAGGGGATCACAAAGCATTGGCCCGGTTATTATCGTTCGTCGAGAATGAACAACCAGGTTATGAAGAGCTATTGGCATCACTGCCGTCCGCCGCCACCCCTGTCATTGGTATTACGGGGCCTCCCGGAGCAGGCAAAAGCACACTGGTAGATGCGCTAATCAGCGCCTGGACAGGGCAAGGAAAAAAAGTAGCGGTGCTATGCGTAGATCCCTCTTCTCCCTTTCATCAAGGAGCATTGCTGGGAGACCGCATACGAATGACGCGCTGGTACAATCATCCCGATGTCTATATCCGATCACTGGCCACTCGGGGATCGATGGGAGGCCTTCATCCCAAGATCATCGAGCTGACCGATCTGCTTCGTTGTGCCGGTTTTGACCAGATACTGATCGAAACCGTAGGAGTAGGACAAAGCGAGGTCGAGATCGCAGGTCTTGCCGATGTAACGGCCGTGATACTCGTACCGGAGGCCGGCGACGAAGTGCAAACCATGAAATCGGGATTGATGGAGGTGGCTGATCTATTCGTAGTGAATAAATCGGACAGACCCGATGCCGCCGCCTTTGTAAAAAATTTACAAGCTATGCTGGCTCCTGCCTTTAGCAGAAAAAATACCCCTATACCGATCTTACAAACCATTGCTACGGGCGCAGAGGGTATACCCGAGTTGGTGGCCACGCTAGAGGCACTGCAACAAAGTTCTGACTCAAGAGAAAAGAAAAGCTGGCTGCTTACCGAAAAGGCTTACCGATTGATCGAACGTAAACGAATGAGCGATCTGTCAAGAACTTCCTTGCAAGAACAGATCAAAATGGCCACACAGCAAAAGGATTTTAATCTATATCGTTTTGTAAAGGAACACTACTAGAGGTGCCAGGAACGCTTTGCACGATCCCAAAAATCGCCTTTTTTTCTCAGTAGCTGCTAAAAGAGCACTGAAAGAAGATTAATTTTTCGTGTACGAGCTTAATCCCGATTGGCCTTGTACCAGCGATATCCGATATAACCAATGATGGCAAAGGGAGCAAAGGCCAGGTATAAAATACCGGTATTCATTCCCTCAGCGGGACCTTCCCCTAACTGTTGCGCGGTCTTGGTACAAATGGAACACTGTGCTACTGCAACGGAGCTACAGAGCAGCCAAAGAAGCGAACTCAATAAAATTGAAAGAAGTAGTTGCTTTTTCATAACAGACAACTTCATAGTTATACCATCAACATCATGAAGCCTCGGCCTCCATTTTCTTCTGTACTTTCTTACGCTCATCCTCATTGAGCACTACTTTGCGCATACGGATAAAATTGGGCGTTACCTCTATGCACTCATCCTGCTGAATGTATTCCATACACTCCTCGAGCGTCATCAGCGTGCGGGGAGCAATACGGGTAGCGTCATCACTGCCACTGGCGCGGTGATTGGTGAGCTTCTTGGCTTCGGTGACATTCACCACGAGATCGCCGGGCTTGATGTTCTCAGCCACGATCTGTCCGGCATATACCTCTTCTCCGGGCTCTATAAAGAAGGTGCCACGGTCTTGTAACTTATCGATGGAATAACCCGTAGAGCGTTCCTGAAACTTAGACACCAACACGCCGTTGTTACGTCCGGGAATGGGACCTTTCCAAGACTTGTACTCGGTAAACCGATGTGCCATTACCGCTTCTCCGGTGGTAGCCGTAAGCATTTGTGTACGCAGCCCGATGAGTCCGCGCGAAGGAATATCAAACTCGAGGTGTTGCATTTCACCTTTTGTCTCCATGACCAGCATTTCGCCTTTTCTACGACTGACCAAGTCAATTACCTTAGAGGCAAACTCTTGTGGTACGTCCACGACGAGATTCTCATAGGGCTCACACTTTTTACCATCGATCTCCTTAACGATGACCTGGGGTTGACCTACTGTCAATTCATATCCTTCGCGACGCATGGTTTCGATCAAAATGCCCAAGTGCAAGATACCTCTTCCATACACCAAGAAACTATCCCCTTCTTCGGTATCCACCACACGAAGGGCAAGGTTCTTCTCGGTCTCTTTCATTAATCGATCGCGTAAGTGACGTGAGGTTACGAACTTTCCATCCTTACCAAAGAAAGGCGAATTGTTGATAGAGAATAACATGTTCATCGTGGGCTCATCCACACTGATCACCGGTAATGCCTCGGGGTTTTCAGCATCGGCGATCGTATCACCGATGTTAAAATCTTCGATACCGACCACGGCACAAAGATCACCCGCAATTACCTCAGTGACCTTCTTCTTTCCCATTCCCTCGAAGACATATAGTTCCTTGACTCTCGATTTCTTTACAGAGCCATCGGTCTGCAATAACGCGATAGGTTGATTTTCCTTGATGGAGCCACGGGCCACCTTACCGACCGCGATACGACCCAAAAAAGAAGAGTAATCCAGTGAAGTGATCTGCATTTGCAAGGGGCCCTCGTTTACTTTTGGCGGCGGCACATGTTGCAAAATACCATCCAGCAGAGGATTGATATTATCTATCTGTTGGAGCGAATCGTTGAACCAGCCATTTTTACCGCTGCCATAGTACGTTGGAAAATGCAATTGCTCTTCGGTTGCGTCGAGATTAAAGAATAATTCGAATACCGCATCATGTACTTCATCTGGGCGGCAATTAGGCTTATCGACTTTATTGATCACCACTATCGGGTGCAAATTCAACTGCAAGGCCTTTTGCAATACAAAACGAGTTTGGGGCATGGGGCCCTCGAAGGCATCCACCAGCAAAATAACCCCGTCGGCCATCTTGAGCACGCGCTCCACCTCACCGCCAAAGTCGGCGTGCCCGGGGGTATCGATCACGTTGATCTTGACATCCTTATATGTGACCGCCGCATTCTTGCTAAAAATGGTGATACCGCGCTCTCTTTCGAGGTCGTTGCTATCCATGATCAGCTCGCCAGTCTCCTGGTTATCACGGAATACCTTGGTGGCATGAAGAATCTTGTCTACCAAGGTGGTCTTTCCGTGGTCAACGTGGGCAATGATGGCGATGTTACGTATTTGCATGAAGGGTGTTTTCTAAGACGCGCAAAGGTAGTTCAATTCTTGCCAATAATGGGTTAATTTAGAGGAAATTATGACCATGAAGTACCTAAAAGGCCTGGCCATCATGCTATTAGCTTTTTTGATGCTCTATTTGGCCGGTCCTCGACCTGCCAAGCCGGAGTATAGTACGGTGCTGCCCGAAGTGCCGTCCGAAGCGCTCGCCTTAGAGCAGTACATCCGCGATCAAGAGTCGCAGCATGCAATCAAACCCAATAATGAGGCGCGTATTGTATGGGCTAACGACAGCCTGCGCACTCCCACCGAATATGCCCTGGTCTACTTGCATGGATTTTCAGCCTCACAAATGGAGGGTGATCCCGTACACCGTAACCTGGCCGCGCATTTTGGGATGAATCTTTATCTGAGTCGACTGCAAGATCACGGTATTGATACCACCGTGCCGCTGGGTGGAATGACCGCGCAAGGTTTATGGGAATCAGCAGTACAAGCACTCGCAATAGGAAAAAAGCTGGGTAAAAAAGTAATATTGATGTCGACCTCAACGGGAGGAACGCTCTCTCTAAAATTGGCAGCGGAGTTTCCGGAGATCGCAGGCCAGATCTTACTTTCTCCTAACATCGAGATCAACGACAATAAAGCATGGTTACTCAATGATCCCTGGGGATTACAAATTGCACAGGCCGTAGCCGGTACTTATCGGATAGTGAGCGATACCACCGCCATTTATGCGCGCTATTGGAACAATCGCTATTTGATGACAGCGCCGGTCGAGTTGGAACAGTTGCTCGAGACGACCATGAAGCGTTCGGTCTTTGAAAGAATTACAACACCGGTGCTGATGCTCTATTACTACAAAAACGAGAGGGAACAAGACCCCGTGGTAAAAGTATCGGCCATGAAAAGAATGTATGGCGCACTGGGCACCCCCGACTCTTTAAAAAGAGAACTGGCCTTGCCCAATACCGGCGACCATGTGCTCGCATCGCCCATCAAATCGAAAGATGTGGCCAGCGTAGAAAAAGCCTGTATCGAGTGGGGGGCACAAGTGTTACGCCTTTCGCCCGTTGCTGGGCAGTGATGCGGACAGCACGCCACCTTTATTTTTCTGGGTAAAAGGTCAAACGGATTGTTAGCGGCTTTACTTTACTTTGTAACCTCAACCTTGCTATTATGATTCGCTCCCGCATTGCCGGTATCGGCAAATACCTGCCCGAGCAGGTCGTGACCAACAACGATCTGTTACAATATATGGATACCAGTGATGAGTGGATTCAGGAACGAACCGGCATCAAAGAGCGCCGCTTTGCTCATCGCACCAACGAAACTACCACCACCATGGGAGTAGAAGCGGCACGCATTGCCATTGAACGTGCCGGAATAACCCCGCAGGATATTGACTTTATCATCTTTGCCACCTTGTCGCCCGATTACTATTTTCCTGGCTGTGGTGTTCTATTGCAACGCGCCATGAAAATGAAAGAGATCGGAGCACTCGATGTGCGCAATCAATGCAGTGGCTTCGTTTACGCATTGAGTGTAGCCGATCAATTTATTCGTACGGGCACCTATAAAAATATTTTAGTCGTCGGATCAGAAAAGCACTCGTTTGGACTTGACTTTACTACGCGCGGCCGCAATGTATCGGTTATTTTCGGAGATGGTGCCGGTGCTGTCGTATTACAACCGACCACCGATGAGCAGGCAGGTATTCTCTCTACCCACCTGCACAGTGATGGAGAAAGCGCCGAGATACTGGCCATGTATAACCCGGGCACGCATGCCAACTTCTGGAAAGAAGAACGCTATGCCGATTTTAACGAGGCTCCTATTGGTCAAATGTTCATGAGCCATGAAATGATCGACAACGCGCAATTGTTTCCGTATATGGATGGGCCGGCCGTATTCAAGAAAGCCGTCGTAAAGTTTCCGGAGGTAATCATGGAGGCGCTTACGAAAAATGGTCTTACAGCTCAAGACCTCAACCTGCTGATTCCGCATCAGGCCAATCTTCGCATTGCCCAATTCGTACAGCAAAAATTAGGACTGCGAGACGATCAGGTATATAATAATATTCAATACTACGGAAATACTACCGCAGCTTCGGTACCCATTGCCCTATGCGAAGCATGGGAAAAGGGATTGGTCAAAGAACATGAGCTCGTGTGTCTCGCTGCCTTTGGTAGTGGCTTTACCTGGGCCAGTGCGTTGCTGCGGTGGTAAGGGCTATCCCAAATGATCGTATCAAATGATTGGCTTGAAAAGAAAACTACTCTATATCATCAATCCCATTGCGGGCAACGGCTCTGGAGGCTTGCTTCGAAAACTGATCGAGGAGCAAACCCGTAAGGCCGGATTTGAATTTGAATGTCACGATTCTGCGATCGGTGGGGCATATCAAGATCTGGTTTCTTATGTAGCGGCAGCAGGGTTTACGGATATTGTTATTGCAGGTGGAGACGGCACCATCAATCAAGTGGTGAGCGCATTCAGACACCTCAATCTTCCCTTTGGCGTAATTCCCTGCGGATCGGGCAATGGGCTAGCCAGAGCAGCCAAGCTATCCACCGATCCGTATAAAGCCATCGCTACACTATTGAACGGCACTCCACGACCTATCGATGGATATACAGTTAACGGAGCATTCGCCTGTGAGCTGACCGGACTAGGTTTCGACGGAGCCGTGGCGCACGCGTATGCTTCAAGCGGAACTCGAGGGCTCAATACTTACATAAGACATGCGATAAAACAATTTGCATCGGCCCCACTCTATAAATTTAACGTGCGCGTACTAGGGCAAGAGATCGCACTCGATGCTTACATGATCACCGTAGCCAATGCCGATCAATTTGGCAATAAGGTGACCATTGCACCGCACGCTTCGCTATCCGATGGGCTGCTCGATGTGATCATCGTTAAAAAACAAAATAAGATCCCGCTGCTATGGAGGGCCTATCGCCAACTCAGTGGACACAATCGCCCACTACGAGGAGAAGAGATCATATCGTCTTTAGCGAGCGCTGAACAGCAAAAAGAAATTTACTATTGGCAAGTATCATCCATTGAAATTGAAAACCTAGGCGGTGCGATGATCCATGTGGATGGAGAGCCCACTCCAAGTGCTAGAAGCGTAAGCATTGAGGTAGTTGCCAATGGCTTTCGGTTAATTACCCCTGTCGTTTTCCGTTGAGCCACTCAATAAGCCGAAGGATATTTTCAACCGTATTCAACTCCCGAGTAAGATAATGCGCACCAATTAGAGAAGGGAGAAACATTAATGGCTCACAAAATAATTTAAATAATATAGTAGTTAAAACGGCTGAAATAAATATTGCTATTTTATTAAAAACCTGCTTCCTCATTTTTATTTATTTACTAAGATAACTTACAATCAACTCTGCGGCCAAGGCAAGAGCTGAGGTAGCAACTGCCTTAGTTAAACCAGTAGCAGTTCCTCCGACAAAACCTCCTAATACGGCTCCAATGTGAGATGCTCCCCCGAAAGTAGGAACTCCCAACGATAAGCCACCCGCAAGCATACCCATTGTCACACCTGCAGGGAATCCCTGGCCAAATCCAACTATATCAGCGATAGCAATATTATGCCAGTCAATAGCTCTAGCAGAATTTTCGAGATTGAAAGTTCCTATTGGCTGAAATGGCTTACCAAAAAAGGTATACCACTTTCTGCCACTTTCAGTATTCCAATATTGAATAGAATGTTTTGCAACGCTTGAAACACACAACGCATAAACAATTTCATTTTCATCCAGTTCCTTTATCGCATCCAGTTCTATTATCTCAATATTCTTGACAATAACATCAAAAGTAAGACTGGTATTAGTCAACTGAAGTCCGATACTCTTTATAAATTTTTTTTGTTTGTCTGTCAGCGTGTTCTCTATGCCATTTTCGTCCAAATCGATAGAAGTAGCTCGTGCCATCTTTCTTAATAATTCATCAAACACTGGTGATGAAAAACATGACTTATCGTCTTTTGAAAACTTAGTACTAGTATTAACGTTAAAAACATAATTTACACTTGACATCTTAATATCTTCAAAAGTTGAAAACCTATTCTTTTGAAATGTGTTTTCAAAAACGAAATCAAGTCCATCATTATGTGATTTTCCTATAAAATCAAAAGTAGAAGGCGTTAGTTCAATCGTTTTGGACTGAAATCTAGTTTTTTCAGTAAAATTTTTTTGACATCCTAGTATAGCAAGGACTAGTGATGCAACAAAAATGATTAATACCTGTTTCATAAAATTTTCTTTTGGTGACGATAGATTTGGAAGAATAGGTAATTATTACCTCAGCTTTACATCACAATCTCGACAGGAAAAAGACACAAGAAAAGAGTAAAAACCCTAAATTTTTTGGCTTCGGAAAATACGGTCGCAGCAATGACTGGATTAACAGCCAAGTAAGATTACGATGTATGGACTAAGAATTAGGCTTAGTTTTCTAAAATAGACTTAGACTCGCTTCCCTGTCAGATAAAGGAGCATAACGAGCGATAATAATAAAAGCATCGCTACTAATTGATGCAACTGCGCCATCCATTCAAAGATTCCCCACTGTCCGGGAATGATAGACGTACTGTACAGCACCGAGAGAATACCGAGTAAGATCTGCAGCAGTACCAATGTGATCGGGAACCATGATGCTTTTTGCAAAAGACGGCTGCCATGGGGGCGATGCAGCCGTAAGGTCATCAGCACCACCGCGATCAATAATACATAAGCCAACCCGCGATGCACAAAATGAATGGCGATCTTATTCTCGACCCAAAACAAAACACCACTGGCATTGCTGAGCAAATCAGGTACTATCTGCCCATTGATATCGGGCCAGGTTGGAGCTGCAGTAGCTGCCTTATGACCGGCCATAAAGGCGCCATAGGCTAATTGCAACACGAGCAGCGACAATATAAAGATCACCGACTTGCGAGTGGTGGGAAGTGCGACGCGTTGATCACCGGGCACTAGCAACTGTAGCGCGAACCAAAATGTATACGACAGTAACCCAAGCGCCAGTACAAAGTGAAGAACAAGGCGTGTAGGTTTTACATAAATAGCATCACCGGTAAGACCACTGGCCACCATGATCCAACCTACGGCACCTTGCAAGGCGCCCAGCAAGAATAAGATCAACAAGGGCCTTACCATGGTATCCTTAAACTGACGGGTCCACAAAAAATAGATAAAAGGAATAATAAATACAACACCGATCAATCGAGCCCAAAAGCGATGAAACCATTCCCAAAAGAAAATATACTTGAACTCCTGTAAGGTAAAATCAAAGTTGAGTAAGCGAAACTGAGGGGTCTGCTGGTATTTAGCGAACTCCACCGCCCAATCGGCAGCCGTAAGCGGAGGCAGCGCACCCGTTACTACATTCCATTCGGTAATGGAGAGCCCCGAACCGGTCAGTCGTGTTATACCACCTATGGCGATCTGAATAACGACCATGGCCACACCGGTAAGCAACCAAATTGCCACCGGGCGCGATGTAGCTTCGATTTTCATAGTGCAAAGGTAAAGCCTGCCATTGCGGGAACTCGATTTTGTTGAGCATAATTTTGCATATTGCAGGGTATGTTGGCGGCTTACTATAAAAAAAATGAGCTTGAAGCAGGCTGCGATGAAGC
>CANGTM010000028.1 GCA_947456825.1 Chitinophagaceae bacterium | reverse complement strand
CCTCTTATTCTGGGTCCTCAGGGAAAACTAAGCAAAAGGGATGGTGCCAAGTACGGATTTCCGGTCTTTGCCATGAACTGGACCGATCCAGTCAGCGGAGAGATCACCGAAGGATTTAAAGAAAAAGGATTCTTGCCCGAAGCCTTCCTGAATTTGCTGGCGCTGCTGGGTTGGAACGATGGCACCGAAAAAGAGATCTTTACGCTGCAAGAGCTCATTGCGTCGTTCTCTATTGAACGCATTCACAGCGCCGGGGCCCGCTTCGATTACGAGAAGGCAAAATGGTTCAACCACGAATGGATCAAAAAAAGCAGCATCGAACGTTTACTGCCCGAATTTGAGCAACGTCTATTTACGAAAACCACCAGCGGGGCCGAGCGCGAAAAACTCATACAAGTCATAACCCTGGTAAAAGACCGGTGCACGTTACTGACCGATTGCAACGAGCAAGCCGGTTTCTTCTTTACCGACCCTACACAGATAGATACAGCGGCCATTAGTGGTAAATGGTCTGCTGAAAAAAGAGCTTTTTTTGAATGGCTTTCCGATCAATATCTAACTACCGCCATGGGTGATGCCACCACACAGGAGCAGCTATTCAAAGAAAAAGCCACCTCCTTACAACTAAAGGCTGGTGAACTGCTACTCCCGTTTCGTATCATGCTGGTAGGCGGAAAGTTCGGCCCGGGCGTATTTGACATCGCCTCGGTGCTGGGGCCCATGGTAACAGCTCAACGCATTGCACGGGCGCTGACCCTGTTGCCCTGAAATGGCTTAATTTTGCACCCAAGATGCAAGCCACCCCAAGACCCGTACGCATACTGGTTGCCAAAGTAGGGCTCGATGGCCACGACAGAGGCGCAAAAGTGATCGCAACCGCCCTTCGCGATGCCGGCATGGAGGTCATTTACACCGGACTTAGACAAACCCCTGAGATGGTGGTCAATACCGCCTTGCAAGAAGACGTAGATGCCATTGGTATTTCTATTTTATCGGGCGCCCACAATACTATTTTTCCTAAGCTCATCCAACTGATGAAAGAAAAAGGAATTGATGATGTACTGCTGACCGGCGGTGGCATTATTCCGGAAGCCGATATTGCCGGATTGCAGGCAATGGGCGTAGGACAGATCTTTCATCCCGGTACTCCCACCACCACCATTGCCGACTACATTAAAGAATGGGTAGCTACCCACCGACGATAAGCCACTCCCCTATGAACTCCACTAATTTTTCTTCGCTCACCACCTTACTCACTTCACAGCAAGAAGGCATTCTGACGGTCACTATTAACCGCCCCGATAAAATGAATGCGCTTAATCGCGCTGTTTTCGATGAGCTCTCAATAGTACTCGATCAAATAGATACCGACCCGCAGATCAAAGCTGTGATCATTACCGGTGCCGGCACCAAAGCATTCGTGGCCGGAGCTGACATTAGTGAGTTTACCGCGCTTGACTCCAAAGAGGCAACGCAGTTGGCCCGTCGCGGTCAATTGGTTTTTGAGCGCATCGAAAAAAATGCCAAACCCATCATAGCCGCTGTCAATGGATTTGCGCTCGGAGGCGGATGCGAGCTAGCCATGGCCTGCCATATGCGCTTGGCAGCCGAGACCGCAAAGTTTGGGCAACCCGAAGTAAACCTGGGACTGATTCCCGGATACGGAGGTACACAACGACTTACGCAACTGGTCGGCAAAGGAAAAGCGCTAGAGTTGATGATGAGCGGTAATATGCTCAATGCCACTGAGGCGCTGCAATGGGGTTTAGTCAACCATGTTTGTACTGGCGAAGAGTTAGTAGATAAAACAAGGCAACTGCTCGCTACCATTATCAGCAAAGGACCTGGTGCCGTGGCAAGGGTCATTACCGCGGTCAATGCCCTCTACGAAAAAGGAGCCGATGGTTATCTCGAAGAAGTACGCCTTTTTGGAGAATGTTTCGGCACTCCCGAAATGAAAGAGGGCGTTACAGCCTTTTTAGAAAAAAGAAAACCAAATTTTCAATAATCGCTACAGCAAGCGCTTAACGATCGAATATGGAATACAGAATAGAGAAAGACACGATGGGTGAAGTAAAAGTTCCCATTGGTGCGTATTACGGGGCTCAAACCCAGCGCAGCATCGATAACTTCAAGATTGCGCAAGACATCAACCGAATGCCCAAAGAAATAATCAGGGCCTTCGCCTATTTGAAAAAAGCCGCTGCGCTCACCAACAAAGAAGCCGGCGTACTTACGGCCGCTAAGGCTAGTTTGATAGGACGCGTCTGTGATGAGATCCTAAAGGGCCAACTCGACGATAGTTTTCCATTGGTAGTATGGCAAACCGGTAGCGGTACCCAAAGCAACATGAATGTAAACGAGGTGATCGCATACAGGGGTCATGTGTTAAAAGGAGGAAAGCTGACCGACAAAGAAAAGTTTTTGCACCCCAACGATGATGTCAATAAATCGCAATCGTCGAACGATACCTTTCCTACGGCCATGCATATTGCGGCCTACACTATTTTGGTAGAGACCACGCTACCCGGCATTACCACGCTTCGCAATACACTGGCCAAAAAAAGTAAGGCCTTTAAAAAAGTGGTCAAGATCGGCAGAACGCATTTTATGGATGCCACTCCCCTCACGCTGGGACAGGAATTCAGTGGTTATGTGGCACAGTTAGACCATGGCATAAGAGCCATTAAAAACTCATTAGCTCATTTAAAAGAATTGGCCCTTGGCGGAACCGCCGTAGGAACTGGCATCAATACACCTGCAGGCTACGATAAAAATGTGGCCAAGCACATTGCACGTCTTACCGGGTTGCCCTTTGTAACGGCTCCGAATAAATTCGAAGCACTGGCTGCACACGATGCGATCGTAGAAGCGCACGGAGCGCTCAAGACCGTAGCCGTTAGTTTGATGAAGATCGCCAATGATGTTCGAATGCTGTCCTCGGGTCCACGCAGTGGAATCGGCGAAATCTTTATTCCCGATAACGAACCGGGCTCTTCGATCATGCCGGGTAAGGTGAATCCTACGCAATGCGAAGCACTCACCATGATCGCCGCGCAAGTACTCGGCAACGATGTCGCCATCAACATAGGCGGAGCCTCCGGTCATTTTGAGTTAAATGTATTTAAACCGGTGATGATCTATAATTTCTTGCATAGCGCCAGACTGATCGGTGATGGTTGTATTTCGTTCAACGACAAATGTGCCGTAGGAATCGAACCCATCGAAGCCAACATAAAAAAACACGTGGACAATTCACTGATGCTGGTGACCGCCCTTAATACCAAGATCGGTTATTACAAAGCAGCCGAGATCGCGCAAAAAGCGCACAAGCAAGGTACCACGCTAAAAGAAATGGCCATAAAATTGGGCTATGTAACCGCTGAGCAATTCGATCAGTGGGTACGCCCCGAAAATATGGTAGGAAAGATTTGACCCCTATGAAAAAATCACAACTCTTTTTACTCATCTTACTGATCTTGGTAGCCGACCAAGCCCTTAAACTTTGGATCAAGACCACCTACCCTACCGGAGAGGTGCTACGCGTGTTTGGGCTGGATTGGTTTCGAATTCATTTTATAGAAAACTCAGGCATGGCCTGGGGATGGCAATTCGGTAACGAGACAGGTAAAGTGATCCTTACTCTTTTTAGGTTGGCGGCCGTCGTAGGAGGAACTTGGTACTTGCTAAAATTGATCAGAGAAAAATATAGCAAAGGGTTTTTGATCTGTGCGGGACTTATCTATGCCGGCGCGGCCGGTAATCTTATAGACAGTATGTTCTATGGAATGATATTCGATAAGGGACTTCATTTTAGTCCGGCTCTCAATGACTATGTCGGGTATATGGGCATAGCCGAATTATCTGGCAAGGGCTACGGCTCTTTCCTACACGGCAGTGTGGTAGACATGCTCTACTTTCCTATTGTCAATGGCATACTACCCGAATGGATCCCGGTGTTCGGTGGGCAACCCTTTGAGTTCTTCAGCCCTATCTTTAATATTGCCGATGCATCTATTTCGGTAGGAGTCATTACACTACTACTGTTTCAGAAAAGGTTTCTCGAAAAACCCGAGGAATCCGCAAGCGCCACCGGTGTTACGGACCGAACCGTATCAGATACTACCGAAACCATGTAATCGTTGGTCTGGCCAACGCTACTCCCAACACAGTTTCGCGGACAGCGAAGCATCGGTCGCAAGTTAGACCCGCTGACCAACAAGAAGCCCTTTTCTACTCAAAATAAATGCGCTTAACGCGGCTAGAGATACCCGTGAGTATTTCGTAAGGGATCGTACCGGCCCAAGCGGCTACTTGCTGCACCGGTAGCAACGCACCAAATAAGATCACTTCGCTTCCCACGCCAACTTCCTTTATATCGGTTACATCGATCATGAACATATCCATACAGATGGTGCCCACGGTGGGAACCTGTTGCCCATGTACCACAACGTGCCCGACCCCATTACCCAATGTACGCGGATAGCCATCGGCATAGCCTAGTCGTACAGTGGCAATGACCGAAGGTCGGGTAAGTGTGGTGCGTCTGTTGTAGCCGATAGTTTCACCTGCCGAAAGTGTATGCAGCTGCGCGATCGAGGAGCGAAGCGTAGCCACCGGCAACAACGAAAGACCGGGGGCGATCTCAATACCATAGAGTCCAATACCCAACCGAACCATATCGAGTCGCAAGGCAGGATGACGAATGGCAGCCGCTGAGTTGGCAATATGCTTAATGGTGCGATAGCCTAGCTTTTTTTCAAGCGATGTGGCGGTTTGTATAAAGCGATCGTATTGCAAGAGGGTAAAAGCATCTTGATCCGGATCTTCGCTGGCCGCCAGATGCGAGAAGATGCTTTGAATTGTAAAACAACCTGCTTGTAAAAATTGATGTTCCCAGGCATCTACTTGCCCACTATCAAGCCCCAAGCGGTGCAAGCCGGTATCAATTTCCAGATGAACGGGATAGCCGTCTATGGCCTCCTTTTGTAACCAGAACCCTAACTGCTCGAGTAATTCTACCGAATAGATCACGGGCTCTAAGCGGTAGGCCACTAAGACTTCAAAGGCAGCCTCTTCCGGATTCATCACCATGATCGGAATGGTAATACCGGCCTTTCGCAGGGCCACTCCTTCGTCGGCATAGGCCACACCCAGGTAATCAACTTTATGAAATTGCAATAGTGAAGCCACTTCGGTGGCACCACTTCCGTAGGCAAAGGCCTTTACCATGGCCATAATGCGCGTACCGGTACCCAGTTGATGCTGGTATTGATGCAAGTTGTGCAGTAGCGCCGCCAAGTCTATTTCGAGGCGCGTTTCGTGCAGCTGTTGTTCGAGCACCTGAACTATTCGTTCAAAGGCAAACGCGCGTGCACCCTTTATTAAAATAGCCTCTTTATTGAATTGTTGTCGGACATTCGAGCGCAAGAAATCTTCGGTACTGGAAAAAGTTGTAACAGCACAGCTTGGGACATTTTGTAAAGTTGCAATGGCTGCAGCGATACGTGGGCCTATAGCGATCAGCCGGCCAACCTCCCTTTTTTGTAAAGCCCCCAGCACTTGACCGTACAGCTGCGCATCGTTATCAGATTGCTGTAAAAAATCCGATAGAATAACGGTCTTTTTAAGTGCCCCCGCCTGCTGCATTAAAAAGTCGAGGGCAATTTGTAAAGAACTGATATCGGTGCTGTAGCTATCATTGACCAGCAAGCACTGGTTGATCCCTTTTTTGAGGGTCAGCCGCATATCTACGGCGACCAAATTACGCATACGCTCCGCAATGATAGATGGATGATATTGCAGATGCAATAATAACTCCCAACACCGTATCGCGTTTTGAATAGAAGCCTGATCTGAAAAAGGGATCTCGATCTGCTGCACAACGTCGATCGTGTGGGCATTCGTATCTGTATGTACATCGGCAGTTGCACCGACAGTTGCATCGGCCGCGCCTTCAACTGCCAGACGCCCGGCAGTCATGGCGGGTTTATGTATCGGCAAGCGTGCCATGATCTGCGTTCCAAAAGCGGTCGCTTTAGTAGCTACTACCTCCAGCGCCTGTGGAACCACGGCACACGAAAAAAGCTTTCTTTTTTCTTTTTCCTTTTCAGTCTGCGATGTAAAACCCTCGCTATGGGCATCGCCAATATTGGTAAAGAGACCGATCGTAGGCTTGATGATGGCAGCCAGTTTTTCCATTTCGCCGGGTAGCGATATGCCGGCTTCAAAAATGGCCAGTGTATGCTGCGAACGAAGCTGCCAAACACTGAGCGGCACACCGATCTGCGAATTATAGCTCTTAGGGCTTCGCGCAATGATATAATCGGGTTGCAATAATTGAAAAAGCCATTCTTTGACAATAGTTTTTCCGTTGCTGCCGGTTATTCCGATCACCGGTATCGAAAAACGGCTTCGATGGTAGGCCGCCAACTGCTGCAGGGCCTCTAACGTATCGGACACCCGAATAAAATTAGCATCGGTAAATACGCTGGTATCGACCGACTGGCTCACCACGAAGCTTCTGACACCTTTTTGATAAAGCTCCCCGATGAATTCGTGTCCGTTACGGCGCGAAGACTGCAAAGCGAAAAATAAAGAAGTGGTCGGCAAAAAGGCTTTTCGGCTGTCTAGCAACAAATGTTCCACCACATGATCGTTGATCACGACCGTATCGGCTTTAAGTATCGAAACAATATCGGTTACTGTATAGACCAAGGGTTCTATAGAACGGATGAATCAGATTGATCGGGCGGTAATCCCTGCTTTTGCATAAAGATCGAATAGAAGATAGATCCCGAAAGACAGAGTGCGATGACTCCGAGCGAGATCATTACTTGCACTTGCTTACTGATGTACATATTGATCCAATGCTCGCCCAGCATTTTGATGCCAATGAAGACCAGTACAATGGCGATTCCCTGTTGCAGATAATCGAAGCGGCTGACCGCCCCGCGCAGCAAAAAGAAAAGCGACCGCAGGCCGAGCACTGCAAAAATATTAGAGGTGTAGATAACAAGCCGATCGCGAGAAATTCCCATCACTGCCGGTATAGAATCGAGCGCAAATACAATATCGATGGCAGCCAACATGATCACTACAACGAACAAGGTAGTGTACGCCGGTTTTCCATTCTCCTTGATCATAAAGCGTCCACCGCCATCGTGCGGAACCAGGGGCAGGAATTTCTTTAAGAAAAGATAAACCTTGCTTTGCTGAGGATCGAATTCCTCTTCTTCGTTGGCGGTGAACATCGAATAGCCGGTATAGACCAAAAAGACACCGAACAAATAAAGTATCCAATGAAAACGATCGACCAGCGCAACTCCAACTGTAATAAAAACAATACGGAATACAATGGCCATCAAGATGCCGATCAGCAGCACCCTTCCATAATTTTTTTCTTTGACCGAAAAGGCCGAGAAGATCAAGATAAAAACGAAGATGTTGTCAATACTCAGGCTCCACTCCATCAGGTAGGCACTCAGGTATTCGAGGGCTAATTGTTGCCCCTTTTCGATCCAAACGAACACAAAAAAGGCAAGGGCCAGCGTTACCCAAAAAAATGTCTGGTGCAGGGCTTGGCGAATGGTAACGGAGCGATCCTTTTTACTCATCAATCCCAGATCAAAGGCCAGAGCTAAGACCAATACTAATCCAAATACCAGGTAGGTGATCTGATCTACATTCATAATAAGCGATAAAGCACAAAGATACGACCCCCTAGCGCGCGTAAGACTTTTTTCGCCACTCTTGATACAGGAAGCCCCCAAGTACCAACAGGCCCAACGGCAGGCCGATACAGAGCAACTGCCATTGCAATTTTTGCGCTTTTACCTGCGGTCCGTCCAGTAAGCGCAAAACGAGTTCCTTGCTTCTGATCTGCGCCAAGGCCGGGTCGCTGACCAAGTATTCCACTGCGTTCAACACAAATTCGCGGTTGGCCACCGGTATAAAATATTTACCGGCCGGGCCCTGGGTAAGTGCCTCAAAGCGGGTGTATTTATTCCACCCCATCTCTACGGGCTCCATTCCGCCGCGCGGATCGATCTGACCCGATGCGTCAAGCACCGGAATGTATTCGTTCAACGGAAGATCGCCATCAGCTGCAAGAATGATGGCAGTAGATGCCGAAGTCGTACGAAAGGTTTGTCCACTGGCCTTCCAGGCATCCAGCTGCGCAAGCGAAGCACGATTCTTGAACAGAGAAGTAAAGTCCCCCTCGAGCAACACAGCAGCAGGAATGGCAGCCCGGTTAAATTTAGTATTATCGGGCAGCGTGCTATTCTCATTCAACGATACCATTGCCGGCGTACTGATGGTACGAGCTCTTTCGCTACTGACCAGCAATGGATATTTTTTTACCCCCGGCACTGCGATCGTATCGATGGAATGTGCAAAGCGCGTGCCGATATAGCCGGGCGTACGCAACTTGCTATCGGCTGCCGAAAGCAACGGAAAATAATTCCAAGGGAGAAATTCATTTTGCGGCTGCTCCGTAGTGCCTCCGACCTGCACATAGGTAAACTCACAGCGCAGATCCATCAGCAGATCGGTATTGATACGGGCACCATATCGAAAGAACAGATCTTCGAGATTCAACCCGCGGTCAAAGGCGACGAGATCGGGCTTACGGGCAAAACTGTCCATCTCTGCATAGAGATTATCAATAAAGCAAAGGAGCTTGCCCCCCCGCATAACGAACTGATCGAGCTTGAACTTTTCGGCTTCCGAAAAAGTCATGGTCGGCTTAACGATCAATAGCAGATCGACCCCTTGAGGAACGGCAGGCTGACGGGATAGGTCGAGGGTTCGCAGCTCATAATCATCTTGCAGCGCCATGCGAAGTTGATAGGTTCGCTCATCAACGGGCTCTCCATGCCCGGTCTCGTAGGCGATGCCCGGTTTATGGGTATGAACTAATTTCTCGATCGCACTTACGAATTGATATTCGAGTAAGGCTTCGGCCGTATTTAACTCTGCTTGCGAAATAGAGCGACTGGCACCGGGAAACAAACTCACCAATTGCGATCGTCCCTGATAACTGACCAATGCTACCGGAAAAATAATATTGCTCGATTGCCCCGCCTCCTTTTGAACCGTTAGATTGATGTTGAGGGCTCCCCGCGCCAGTAGCGAATCGCCCCACGACGTTCCGGCGGGCGTGCTCGAAGAGGGAGATACAAATTGAAACTTGAACTGTGCGGGTTGTAATTGTTTAAAGAGCGTCAATAATTGTTGCGTAGAAGCCTGCAGCTTTCTGAATCCGGATGGAAACTCGCCCGTTAAAAAGACCTGCACCTCGAGTGGCGAAGAAAGCTCGTCTAAGAGCAACGCTGTAGCAGGGCTAACAGTATAGCGTTTCTCGCTGGTCAGATCCAATCGCAAGGGCACAAAACCAGCCACTGCATTGATCATCACAAAAAGTAGTAACGCAAAAGGTACTCCATAGCGATGCTTACCAATAATATAAAAGAGTCCTTTCATCTTAGCGTCGTATCAGATTACGAATGGTCAGCCCAAAGAATAGCAAGACCATGCTTATAAAATAAACTATATCCCGACTATCGATCAATCCACGACTTATACTTTGATAATGCTGATCGATGCCCAACCATTCGATCCAATAATCGATTCCACCCGTAAAACCCGGTAAGCGACTGATGGCCGTAAACCCATAATACAATAACGCGCAACCGACCAACGCCAATAAAAAAGCAACTACCGTGTTAGCCGTTAGACTACTGCAATACACGCCGATCATGGTAAAGACTGCGGCCAATAACAGTAATCCCAGATAAGAACCCAGCGTAGCGCCCTTGTCGAGTCCCTCGCCGGTTGCTAACGACTCCATGGCAACCCCATAGATGAGTGTGGGGAGCAGGGCTACAATAACCACCAGTAAGGCCCCCAGATATTTCCCCGCCACCAACTGCCCTTTGGTAAGTGGTTGAGTGGCCAACAGCTCGTAAGTGCCGGTTCGAAACTCTTCGGCAAAACTTCGCATGGTAATGGCTGGGATCAATAACAACAACAACCAGGGCGCCAACTGAAAGAATCGATCGAGCGTAGCATATCCAAAATCAAGCAGATTGTCTTCGAACACAAATAAGACCAAACCGGCCGCGATTAAAAAAACGGCTACGGCCAAATAGCCAGTAAGGCTGCCAAAGAATTGTCTAAGTTCCTTTTTACAAAGGGGCCACATAGTGCTAAAGTACTAAGTTAAGGGCAACAAAAAAGGCTGCCCCCCACTAGAGAGCAGCCTTTTTACAAGAGTTTATAGTTTATACGGCAAAGCTTTCACCACATCCGCAGGTGCGACTAGCATTGGGATTACTAAAGAAAAACCCCTTGCCGTTGAGTCCATCAGAAAAATCGAGCGTCGTGTTGACCAGGTATAGAAAACTTTTGAGGTCGGTGACCACTTTGATCCCGTTATCCTCGAATTCCTGGTCCATGGGTCTTTTTTCGTTATCGAAATCAAGCTTGTAACTAAGCCCCGAACAACCCCCTCCCACAACACTCACGCGCAAAAAGTAGGTGTCGTCTCCGGCAATGCCGGCATCATTGAACAGCTGCAATACCTTCTCTTTGGCCTTGTCGCTTACGTAAATGACATTGGCCATTTGAGCAGGGGCAGCAACGGTGGCGGTCTCTACAGACATACGATCTTAGTGTACTCCTTTTTCTTCGAACTGCAACTCCTCGAGTCCGTTCTTCTTGCGATAATCATTGATGGCAGCCTTTACAGCATCTTCGGCCAGTACAGAGCAGTGAATTTTTACCGGAGGCAGATTCAGCTCCTCTACAATGGTCATATTATCGATCTTAACGGCCTCATCGACGGTCTTTCCCTTTAACCACTCGGTGGCCAGTGAAGAAGAAGCGATGGCAGAGCCACAACCAAAGGTCTTGAACTTGGCATCTTTGATGATGCCCGTTGCGTCATCCACCTCAATTTGCAAACGCATTACGTCGCCGCACTCAGGGGCTCCGACCAATCCGGTGCCCACGCTGTTTTTACTCTTGTCGAGCGTTCCTACGTTCTTAGGATGCTGATAGTGATCGATTACTTTTTCTGAATAAGCCATAAGAAATTAATTATTTCGATGTAAAGTTAAAAAAAATCAATGATGTGCCCACTCGATGGTGTCAAGGTCAATCCCCTCTTTGAACATCTCCCACAGCGGACTCATGTCACGTAGTTTATTGACGGTGTTAGTTACTTGCTCAATCGTGTAATCGATCTGCTCTTCGGTGGTATAACGACCCAGACCAAAGCGAAGCGAACTATGCGCCAGGTCATCACCAAGACCGAGGGCCTTTAATACATAAGAGGGCTCCAGCGAGGCAGAGGTACAGGCAGATCCGGAAGAAAGTGCGATGTTCTTGTTAAAGCCCATCATCAATCCTTCTCCTTCTACGTATTTAAAGGATATATTCGATACGTGAGGCAAGCGGTACTCTTTGTCTCCATTCAGGTAGGACTCTTCTACTTTTAAGAGCGATTGCTCTAATTTATCGCGCAGTTTAACGATGCGAGCCGTGTCGGATTCCATCTCGTTCATACAGATCTCGCACGCTTTGCCGAATCCTACGATACCGGGTACGTTGAGGGTTCCGCTACGCATTCCTCTTTCATGACCGCCACCGTCAATTTGTGCCGTTACTTTAACGCGGGGATTTTTGCGACGAACATACAATGCGCCCACACCTTTGGGACCATACATCTTATGTGCCGTAAAGGCCATAAGGTCAATACCATCTTTGTTTACATCGACCGGGATCTTTCCCACCGCCTGCACGCCATCGGTAAAGACCAATACACCGTGTTTACGAGCAATGGCACTGATCTCGCGCATCGGCATCACCGTACCAATTTCGTTGTTGGCATACATGATGGCGATCAAAATGGTGGTAGGCTTGATGGCCGCTTCGAGTTCGGCCAGATCGATCAGACCGTTCGGCTTTACATTCAAATAAGTTACCTCGGCTCCCTCTTTTTCGAGGTGACGACAGGTATCGAGTACGGCCTTGTGCTCGATATTGCACGTAATAATGTGATTGCCTTTGCTGGCATACATCTCGTAAACCCCTTTGATGGCCAGGTTATCTCCCTCGGTCGCACCCGAGGTAAAGATGATCTCTTTTGGATCGGCTCCGATCAGTTTGGCCACCTGCTCGCGGGCATAATCCACGGCTTCTTCGGCCTGCCAGCCAAAAGAGTGATTACGGCTGGCCGCATTGCCGAAATTATTGGTAAAATAGGGGATCATGGCCTCTACCACGCGGGGGTCACAAGGGGTAGTGGCATTGTGGTCTAAGTAGATGGGAAACTGCAACATATGGTGATTCTTATTTTATATTGATAAAACGCGAAATTATCGCAAAAGGTTCTATCTGAATGTGCTAATTTCATTCTATTACCAATGTTTGACACTTATTAACAAAAGCATGAATAAGATTGAACATATAGGGATCGCCGTTAACTCGCTGGCCGAGGCCATACCCTTGTACGAAAAACTGCTCAACACCGCTTGTTATAAGACCGAAGCCGTTGAAAATGAGAAGGTCAACACCGCTTTTTTTATGACCGGACCCAACAAGGTAGAGCTGCTGGAGAGTACCGATCCCGATGGGGTTATCGCCAAATTCATTGCCAAAAAGGGTCAGGGCCTACATCATATTGCTTTTGAGGTCGACGATATTCGAGCCGAAATGAAACGTTTGGAGAGTCAGGGATTCGTTTTATTACACCAAGAGCCTAAAAAAGGGGCCGACAATAAATTGATCTGCTTTCTACACCCGCAATCTACCCAAGGTGTGCTCATAGAGATCTGCCAGGAGATCAGGTCGGGTCAGTAAGTTGATTGCCCAGTTTCTCTACCGCTGCTTGGGCAGCCAGTTGCGAGGCATCTTTTTTATTAAAGGCCTTACCGGTTGCAAGACTTTCTCCATTGAGCAGTGCCGCCACGGTAAACAATCGGCGACCATTCTCTATTTTTTCTTCGATGGTCTCGAACTCCAATACCGATCCGTTGCGATTAGCCCATCCGAATAACTTATTCTTTTGATTGATCTCGAGGGTTTCGAGATCGTCCACGAACATGTGGGGCAAGATGATCTTTTTCATCACCCATTTTTCGGTGCGGCTATACCCAATATCCAGGTAGACCGCCCCAATCAGCGCTTCGAGCGTGTTGCCAAAAATGTGACTGATGCGAAGTGATGAATCTGCTCGGTTGTAGCGAGTAATTTTTTTGAGCCCCATCCGCAGCGCGATCTCGTTAAGCTGTTGGCGGTTGACCATCTTGCTGCGCATCTCGGTCAAATAGCCCTCGCCCCTGTACGGGTAACGTTTGAACAAATAATCGGCCACCAGTGCACTGAGTATCGCATCGCCCAAATACTCAAGCCGCTCATTATTGGCATCGGCCGACTCGCTCATCGAACGATGGGTAAGAGCCGTTTGATAAAGATGAAGGGTGCGGGGCCGGTAGCCCAATAACAAGTATAGCTCTTGCGCAAACCCAGTTGAAGAAAAACCCAGTAACCGTTTTAAGACAGACAACAACACGTTACCCGTTGTATTTGCGTACGATCACACAAGCATTATGCCCTCCAAAACCAAACGTGTTGCTGAGTGCCGCACGCACGGGTCGGGCCTGTGCCTTGTTGAAGGTGAAATTAAGTTGAGGATCTATTTCGGGGTCGTCGGTAAAATGATTGATGGTGGGAGGCACTATATCGTGCATTACGGCTTTGATGCTCGCGATGGCTTCGATCACACCGGCCGCACCGAGACAATGTCCGGTCATCGATTTGGTCGCACTAATATTGAGCTGATAGGCATGTGCACCAAATACAGCAGTGATAGCCTTTACTTCGGCACCGTCCCCAATGGGAGTAGAGGTACCATGCGTATTGATATAATCGATCTCATCGGGTCGCATACCGGCATCTTCAAGAGCGGCCAACATTACGTTACGCGCACCGAGCCCTTCCGGATGAGGCGCGGTAATGTGATACGCATCGGCCGTGGCTCCGCAACCTGCCACTTCGCAGTAGATCGTTGCGCCGCGGGCAATGGCATGATCGAGATCTTCCAATACCAGCATACCGGTGGCCTCTCCCATCACAAATCCATCGCGATCCTTATCGTAAGGACGACTGGCGGTCTTAGGATCGTCATTGCGCTCACTCATGGCCTTCATGGCATTGAAACCACCGACCCCGGCCTCGCTGATCACCGCTTCGCTGCCGCCGGTCAAGATAATATCGGCTTTGCCCAAGCGGATCAAATTGAATGCGTCCATAATGGCGTTGGTGCTGCTGGCGCAAGCACTGACCACGGCAAAATTGGGGCCGCGTAAATTATGGCGCATGCTGATCTGCCCTGCGGCAATATCAAGGATCATCTTGGGAATAAAGAACGGATTGAACCGAGGCGTGCCATCTCCTTTTGCAAAATCGGTAACCTCGTGCTGAAACGTGGTGAGCCCTCCGATACCACTGGCAAATACCACGCCCACTCTATCGGGATTGATATTTTCTTTGCTGAGCCCCGCATGTTGCATGGCCTGATCGCTCACCACCAATGCCAGCTGGGTAAATCGATCTAGCTTACGAGCTTCTTTGCGATCCATGTGCTGCGTAGGATCGAATCCTTTTATCTCACAGGCAAATTTGGTACGGAACTTAGAGGCATCGAACTGGGTAATAAGATCTGCGCCAGATACACCGGCCAGCAAATTATCCCAATACTCATTGAGCGTGTTACCAATGGGGGTGATGGCACCCATGCCTGTTACCACGACGCGCTTTAATTGCATACAGGGAAGATAAACTTTGTTTTTTAAAAAAACCGCCTTCCGGAGATCTGGTTAAAGATGCAGGAAGGCGGTACGAATGTTTTTCCGTTTAGGGAAAGATATACTGCGGAGGCAGCCGGCTTACTTGGCGTGTTCTTCCAAATAAGTGATGGCCTGACCCACCGTGGTGATGGTCTCAGCTTGTTCGTCGGGGATCGAGATGTTGAATTCTTTTTCGAATTCCATGATCAACTCAACAGTGTCGAGAGAGTCGGCACCCAGATCGTTGGTAAAGGAAGCGTCGTTATTTACCTCGGCCTCTTCTACACCCAGTTTGTCAACGATGATCTTCTTAACTCTTGATGCAATGTCTGACATGATTTTTGATTTTGGTTTCAGCCAGCAAAAATATACTTTTTAGTCAATTCGACGCAAGAAAGAAGCTATTTTCAAAACCCCTGCTAATCTATTGATAATTAGTCGGCTATTCATAGGTGAGCCTAAAAAGCCAAAAACCCTTGCCAAAGGGCATTGGTCGACACCAAAAAAAAGCGTATTTTCCAAGACAATGGCCCTAAAAATTATTGAGCACGGCAGCGAGGAATACCGGCAAATGGTAGCACTGCGCCACGACATCCTCCGAAAACCCCTCGGGTTGCACTTCGATCAGGCAGAGCTGGATGGAGAGGCGCAGCACCTACTGATCGGAGCCTTTGAAGAGGAGCTGATGTTGGGCTGCTGCATGCTGATTGAGGAAGACCCTCAAACCGTTCGGTTGCGCCAGATGGCCGTGTACAACGAAAAACAGGGCAAAGGGATCGGGCGGGCACTGATGAACTTTGCCGAAACCCTGGCCAGAGACAGCGGCTACAAGACGATCACCATGCATGCCCGCAAAGACGCCCAAGGGTTCTACGAAAAAATGGGATACAAGGTATCAGGCGGAGAGTTTAGCGAGATCACCATTCCGCATCTGGTCATGGAAAAAAAACTCCTCTGAGGGCACTACTTTACCAACCGATCGGTTTACTCCCTGTTTACATGACCCGCGATCATGTATTGAATCTAGTAACTCGTATGGATTCGTAGCTTACAGTCGAGGGGGCTTCAACTCCTTTTCGCTTACACTCCACTCGGCCAGTTTATCTCCTTTGGTGCCCATGTACTCAACCTTGAGAACGCGCGACCCCTTGGATCCGCTTACCGAGAGCCTGCCGTAATTGTGTTTCTGGTCGACCCCCAGCACCCGGTAGGGATTGTTCTTTTCGACGCCCCCAAACACATGGGTAGCAGATGTAAGCGGAGAAACGGTAATATCATAAAGCGGATACGTACCCGGACGATCGACCTTGATAACCTCGCTGTGATGACGGTCACCTGTAAGAAACACCACTCCGTTTATGGCATGAGACGCCAGGAAATTCATGAACTCGTAGTACTCGGCCGGAAAATCAAGCCAGCGATCGAAGGGAGAAACAGGATTCAGCACCTGGCTACCCACTGCAATGATCTTAAAGGGTGCGTTGCTGCTAAGCAGGGCATTTTTTAACCAATCAAGCTGCTCGCGACCGATCATCACCTTATTGGGATTAGGCTTACCATTGACCGAATCACGCTCATTGTCGGCACTGCGCCACCAACGATCATCCAACAAGAAAAAATCGGCATCCCCATAACTGAATTGGGTATAGATACCTTGACCATTCATTCCGACAGAAGGATTACAGAAGTAACTGCTATACACCTTGCGGCTGGTTTCTTTAAGATGATAAGAAGCACCCATGTTGTTGGGACCATAATCATGATCGTCCCAAATACCTATATGAGACATGGCCTTGAGCAGCGGTTGCAAGGTGGGCGTAGCGCGGTCGTGACTGGCGCGGTTCCAAAGCCCCCACTCGCTGAAATAATCGGCCTCGCGGGTATACCAGGCATCGCCTAGCCAAAACATGAACGAGGCTTTTTCGCGGGCCATGGCCAAAAAGATAGAGTCATTGCTGCCATAGGGCGTACCAGGACGATCATAAGCAGGGTCGTTGATGTAAGAACAAGAACCTGCCAGAAAACTAAAGTCGGGCGCAGGCTTGCGCCATTGCCAAAGCAATTTCGTAGTAAATTCTCCACCGTACTCAGTGGGCTTTCCATTGATCAGCAAGGTGTATCCGTACGTCGTGTTTGGTTCCAATCCGCCGACGGTAAACTGAATGGGATTAAAGTTTGCTCCCAGCTCGCCCCGGTAGGGAACGTCAAAGAAAGTCTTCTCTCCTTTTATTGCGACCCGAAGGGCAGCCGACTTAACCGCAGGAGAAACCTCGACCCAGACCTTTGCATCGCGCAACTCAACCGGCCCCAGCATAGGACCGGACACAACAGGGGGTTGTGCCAATAAGAGTGTAGAGAGAAAAAGGCAGACAAACAGAGAGGAAATAGATCGCATCACGGAATATTTTTCACAAAGTTATCTGTGAAAAATAAGCGGCCGCAAAGTTTTTTATGACCTTTTGATTATTTATTCATCATCTGCTTAGCCTCGATGCTTAAGGTAGCATGGGGTACAGCACGAAGACGAGCTTTATCGATCAGCTTACCGGTAACACGGCAGATACCGTAGGTTTTGCTCTCGATCCTCATCAGGGCCTTTTCGAGGTGATCGATAAACGTAATCTGGCGGCTGGCCATTTGAGAGAGTTGCTCTCTTTCCATACTTACACTGCCATCTTCCATGGTCATGTAACGAGCATCATCCATATCGCCACCCTCGTCTTTACGGGTGATCAATCCTTGCAGATAGTTCAACTCCTTTTTGGCAGCATCCAGTTTGCGCATGATGATCTCTCTAAATTCCACCAGATCTGTATCGGAGTAGCGCTGCGTAGGACCGGTAACCACAGGTTGAATGCGCGTATCCAGTACCGATTTGGTAAACTCAGGCTCATATTTGACGGCACTCTTGGTCGTGGTCTTGGGAATGACCAGCTTGGCAGCACGGGGAGGTTCTTTTTTAACGACGGCCTTTACTTTGGGTTTGATGGATACCAGTGAACTGGGATCAACACCCCCCTTTTTGGCAGGGGGTGCCGGTGCTACCGCTTTTGTTTGAGGGGCAGCAGCAGGCTTAGCTGGTGATGCGGCGGCTTTTGGCGCTGGAGCAGCGGGCTTAGCTTGCGAGGCAGTGGCCTTGCCCTTGGATGCAGCGGCCGTTTTGGCTACCGGAGCAGGCACTTTAGTGGCGGGCTTGGCAGCAGGTTTTGCGGCAGGCTTCGACACTGTCTTTGCAGACGGTTTAGCGACCGGCTTCGAAGAATTTTTGACGGCAGCCTTGGGAGCAGGATGCTTAGCGGCGGGTTTAGCCGCAGGCTTGCTTACTGGCTTTTTAGCCACAGGTTTGGCTATCGCTTTTTTGGCAGCCGGCTTGGCAGGAGCTTTTGCAGCTGCCTTTTTTACAGCCGGTTTAGCCGCACTCTTAGGGGCTGCTTTTTTGTTAGCGGGTTTAGCCGTTGCCTTTTTAGCAACAGGCTTGGCGGGCTTCTTAGGAGCTGCTTTTTTTACAGCCGGTTTCTTTTTCACTGCCATGATTAGCCGTTTTTGGTTACAAGCACATTGATGATTTCGTCGTTGATGTCGATCGCTGTGGCTTGTGACAGCGAAGACAGAAACTCTAACCGGTCTGCTAGAATTTCGGCGCAAATATAAGTTTTAAAATTAGCCAGCGCATCTGTTAAAGAAGTGGGGCCCATAACCTGAACAAGAATGCGATCGGTCAATTCAAAGCCTGAATCCTTTCTGATCTTTTGTACCCGGTTAACGAACTCGCGCGCAATACCCTCGGCCGCCAGCTCGGGAGTGATGGTAATGTCGAGTGCAACGGTTAGTTTTCCTTTCGAGGCTACCGTCCAGCCGGGAATATCCTCGCTAATGATCTCTGTATCGGAGAGTTGCAGTGTTACCGGACCCTCTTCGAGCGCAAGGGTGTACTCGCCTTCTTTTTCGAGGCGCGCAATATCGCTTTGCGTAAAGTTGCTCAACGCGGCACTGACCGCCTTCATTTTAGCACCCAGCTTTTTACCAAGGGCCACAAAGTTGGGCTTGATCTTTTTGCTGATAAATGTATTGTCGGCTTGCAAATAAGAGATCTCTTTTACGTTCACCTCAGCTTTAATGAGCGCTTCGACCCCTTCTAGCTGTTTTTGCATCGACTTATCGAGTACGGGAATGAGCACTTTTTGCAACGGCTGCCGCACTTTGATATTTACTTTTTTTCTAAGCGATAACACCAGCGAAGAAGCATCCTGTGCCAATTGCATACGTTCCTCGAGCGATGCGTCTATACAACTACTATCGGGTGTCGGATAAAGAACATGGTGAACAGAATGCTGCGGATGGCGAGCCGTTATGGAATTAAGTTCTGTAAAGATCGCATCACTAAAGAAAGGAGAGATCGGAGCCATCAATCGAAGCACCGTCTCCATACACTCGTACAGCGTTTGATAGGCAGCAATTTTATCTTGAGAATACTCGCCTTTCCAGAAACGACGACGACAGAGTCTTACATACCAATTGCTGAGTTGTTCGTCTACGAAATCCTCAATAAGCCGGCCCGCTGCCGTAGGCTCATAGTCATTCATCAATTCGGTAACACGGCTTGTAAGTGAATGCAGACAAGAGAGTATCCAACGATCGATCTCGGGACGGTCCTTTACAGCGATGGGGGCTTCTTGGTAAGCAAATCCATCTACATTGGCATAGAGTACAAAGAATTGATAGGTGTTATACAGGGTGCCAAAGAACTTACGCTGTACTTCGCGAATGCCTTCGCTGTCAAAACGCAGATTATCCCAGGGAGAAGCATTCGTAATAAGGTACCAGCGCGTGGCATCCGCTCCAAAATTGTCGATGGTAGCGAACGGATCGACCACATTGCCCAGGCGCTTGCTCATCTTGTTGCCATTCTTGTCGAGCACCAATCCGTTGCTGACCACGGTTTGATAAGCTACCGAGTCGAATAGTAAACCGGCTATGGCGTGCAAGGTATAGAACCAACCTCGGGTCTGGTCTACGCCCTCGGCAATAAAGCTAGCCGGAAAAGAATGCTCATCGGCCCCGCTCTTTTTATCGAGTGCATGATAGCGGAAAAAATTATCAGGACTCAATGGACCATACTTTCCGGAGGACGTATCCGGAAGTCCCCATTGAGCATAGGGCATGGCTCCGGAATCGAACCACACATCGATCAGGTCAGGTACACGACGCATGGGTTTACCCGTGGGGCTTACCAAAATGATCTCATCTACATAAGGCTTATGCAGGTCGCTCACCAGTTTTTCGATGCAGGCCGATAGATCGGCAGCCCCTTTTTTACAATCTCCCATCTCAAAACCGGCGGCTACACTCTTGGCGATCTCTTCTTTTAATTGTGCGATGGAACCAATGCAGAGACTCTCTGTTCCGTCTTCGGTGCGCCAGATCGGAAGGGGTGTTCCCCAATAACGACTCCGGCTCAGGTTCCAATCGACCATATTCTCGAGCCAGTTGCCGAAGCGACCTTCGCCGGTCGAAGCGGGTTTCCAATTGATGGTCTTGTTGAGCGCTACCATGCGATCGCGCAAGGCCGTGGTTCGGATAAACCATGCATCGAGCGGATAATAAAGGATAGGCTTATCGGTTCGCCAGCAATGTGGATACGAGTGCTCGTACTTCTCAACTTTAAAGGCCCTATTCTCTTTTTTGAGTTTGACGGAAATGTCGATATTGACATCTACATAATTTGGATCGCTTTTGTAATCTTTTACATAGCGACCACTGAACTCTCCGACTCCCTCAACAAATTTTCCTTCGCGATCTACCAATGTAACAATACCGATGCCGTACTTCTTTCCTACCTTATAGTCATCGGCACCAAAGGCAGGGGCCGTATGCACGATACCGGTGCCATCTTCGGTAGTCACAAATGGGTCTGTGAGTACTCTGAACGGGCGGGCGCCGGGGGTAATATTCTCTATAACAGCAGCACTATTGGCCTCGAAAGGCAATAACTGTTCGTAGCTGCATTCCTCTAGTTGAGCGCCCGAAAATGTCGACAGAATCTTCCAGGGCAATATCTTGGGTTTGTCCTGGCCCGCTTCGATGGGCTGGTTCTCTCCTTCTG
>CANGTM010000027.1 GCA_947456825.1 Chitinophagaceae bacterium | reverse complement strand
CAGATCTTATGGAAGATTTGAAGTTTGCGGGCGGTCTGCGCATTAGCCCCAACCTAGATGCTAACGAATATATCTTTACCGGCCAGTATTTAAAAAAACGATTCGACTACGGTTTTACCTATTACCGTAATACGCTCAAAAATCCACCACTTTACAACGACTCGATCTTCTTTGATACCAAGCTTCATTCCAATCTCTATCAAGCTACCATCAGCTACCCCTTCAATAAGGTCAGAAGCCTTCGCATCAATGCCGCTTACCGTAGTGATCGTTACGTAAAACTCGCCAATCCTGTCTATCCCAATCAATCATTGAAAGGAAAAGACAATTTACTGCAATACGGACTGGTGCATATCGAGCTGGTACATGACGATGCCATATCGCCGGCGCTCAATATCTGGAACGGACTGCGCTACAAAATCTATTTCGACTACAACGCACAGATCGGCAGCAATGCCAAAAACACGTTCCAATCGATGCCCTACACGATGAACGTTGGATTCGATGCCCGTCACTTCTTGCCTATCTACCGGAACATTACCTGGGCGGTGAGGGCAGCGGCCGATTTTTCGTGGGGATCACAAAAATTCATTTACTATCTGGGCGGTGTCGATAACTGGCTAATGTTCGGCCAAAATAGAAAACAAGATGGCACCTATCGCTATTTTGACCCTGCCAATGTGCCGGACCGCGATGCAGAATATGCGTTTGAATCCCTGGCAGTCAATTTGCGTGGCTACAAACAAAATGTAGCCAATGGGAACAATGCGCTGGTCATCAACAGTGAGGTAAGGGCACCCATTTTTAGCAGCTTTTTTAACCGCCCCATCAACAATGCTTTCTTACGCAACCTTCAAATCGTACAATTCATCGACCTGGGTACGGCTTGGAACGGTGCCTACGATAAATTAGAGAGACCCTATGTATCGTACACCTCGGCACCCGTCACCTTGCGGGTCAAGGCCGGTGGTGTTGGTCCGCTCGCCGGTGGCTACGGATTCGGTGCGCGCAGTACCCTTCTCGGTTATTTCTTAAAACTCGATGCGGCCTGGCAGATGAACGGATTCTTTAAAGGAAGACCCATCTATTACTTTGCGATGGGGCTTGACTTTTGATTCCTTATCTTAGGGTAACCAACACTTTTGCATGCCCCTTATCCTTGCCCTTGATCAAGGCACCACCAGTAGCCGCAGTCTTCTTTTCGATGAGAAGGGCGCAATAGTGGGAATGGCCCAAAAGGAATTCAAACAATACTATCCGCAACCCGGCTGGGTAGAACATGATGCTCACGAAATATGGGAATCGCAATTTGCTACCTTGGCCGAGGCACTTGCCAAAGCACGTATCGATCCGCATCAAATCGCAGCCATTGGCATTACCAACCAGCGCGAGACCACCGTGGTATGGAACAAGACCACCGGCGAACCCATTGCTCCCGCTATTGTCTGGCAAGACCGTCGTACCGCTTCTTATTGCGATGAACTTCGCGAACAGGGCAAGGCTCCTCTACTACAACAAAAAACCGGCCTGATACTGGATGCTTACTTCTCGGCTACCAAATTAAAATGGATCCTCGACATGACACCCGGTGCCCGTCAGCAAGCTGCCGCAGGAGAGCTGGCCTTTGGGACCATAGACACTTGGTTGATCTATAAACTGACCAAAGGCGCTGTGCATGCTACCGATGTAAGTAATGCATCCCGCACCATGCTCTTTAATATCCATACCCTGCAATGGGATTCGGAATTACTGGAGCTATTCGATATTCCTGCATCGGTATTACCCTCGGTCAAGCCGAGTTCGGGGATCATTGGCGAATGCACGGTGATTCCGGGTACGCGCATTCCCATTGCGGGAGTAGCCGGCGATCAGCAGTCCGCCTTGTTCGGTCAGCTTTGCACCGAAGAGGGCATGGTCAAAAATACCTATGGTACCGGATGCTTTATGCTGATGAATACCGGACAGCAGGCTATCGTATCTCATCACCAATTGCTAACGACCATCGCCTGGCAGATCGATGGTAAGACCACGTATGCACTCGAAGGATCCGTCTTTATCGGAGGGGCCGTGGTACAATGGCTACGCGATGAACTAAAAGTGATCAATAGCGCTCCCGATATCGAAAAATTAGCGGCCTCGGTAAAAAGTACCGACGGCGTTTATGTAGTGCCTGCGTTTACCGGACTGGGGGCACCCCACTGGAATGCCCACGCCAGAGGTGCGGTGTTCGGTATTACACGGGGCACCAATCATGCGCATATTGCCCGCGCAGCGCTCGACAGTATCGCCTATCAATCGGCCGATCTGCTCAAATGCATGCAGGCCGATGCACATATTCCTATTCGCGAGTTGCGAGTTGATGGTGGCGCCACTGCCAACGACATGCTAATGCAATTTCAGTCCGATCTGCTCGATTGCAACGTAGTGAGGCCCGTCATTACCGAGACCACCGCCATGGGAGCCGCCTTTTTAGCGGGGCTTGGCGTAGGTATTTGGAAAGACCAACAAGCAATAGCTACATGCTGGAAAACGGCTCGCACCTTTGAACCACAGTTGCCTGACCAAGATCGAGCGCAATTAGTAAAAGGATGGCAGCGCGCCGTCAAGGCTACTATTGCGTGGGCAGGGGATCAGCCCAACTGACAATAAACGAATAAATTGAACCAGCAGCACTAGCCACTAACCTCTGCGAATATGAACCCTACCCTAACCGAATTTATTGGAACGGCACTCTTGATTTTTTTAGGCTGTGGCGTCAATGCCAATAATACCCTATATCGATCGCACGGAAAGAACAGCGGCTGGCTGCTCATCAGCTTTGGCTGGGGTTTAGCCGTCTTTGTAGCCGTCTACGCGAGTGTTCATCTCGGAGGGAGTGGCCATCTTAATCCGGCTGTCAGTATCGCTATGCTGATGATGAACAAAATTACACCCGCATTATGCGCTCAATATATAGTGGCCCAGCTAGGGGGTGCCTTTATAGGTGCTATATTGGTCTGGCTTTCTTACCGAGATCATTTTAATGAGCATACCAATGCCGAAGAACAATTGGGTGTCTTTGCCACCGGCCCCGGTATTCGTAACGAAAGACAAAACTTAATCAGTGAAACGTTGGCCAGCTTCGCTTTTGTGTTTGCTATTCTTTGCATTCAGCCGGCTACCCCTTCGATGGGGAGTCTCGATGCACTTACAGTAGCACTACTTGTAATGGCCATAGGCATGAGCCTGGGAGGAACAACAGGGTATCCGCTCAACCCTGCCCGTGACTTGGGACCTCGTATTGCACATGCAGTACTACCCATTAAAGGAAAAGGAAGCAGTCATTGGGATTATGCATGGCTTCCTGTCGCTGCACCGATCTTAGGGGGGTCATTGGCCGTTCTACTATACCAACTGCTCTTAAGACAGTATTAAAGCACCACATCGCAAGCCTCTACAATAAGGGCCGCTGCTTTCTTAAGCTGTTCGGAGTGAATAATAAGGGGTGGGGAGATGCGAAGGCAATGAGGTGCAAATAAGAACCAATCAGTAAGCACTCCTCTTTCCAACACATAGTCGATCACTTTTTTGCAAGCGGTCGCATTTTCAAATTCTACTCCCATCCACAGACCGGCACTGCGCACCGAAACAATCTTTGAATGAACTAGTGCTTTGAGTAAGAGTCGTTCTTTTTCGTGTACCTGTTCGATCCAGTTTTCATCTAGCAAGGCTTCAAAGGCAGCCAACCCTGCGGCACAACAGACAGGATGCCCTCCGAACGTGGTAATATGACCCAGCACCGGGCGATCGGTAAGTAGGTCCATCCATTTTTTATCGGTAATAAAAGCGCCGAGCGGCATGCCACCCCCAAGCGCTTTTCCTAACAGCAGCACGTCGGGTATCACGTCTATTGTCGAAAAGGCCCAGAGCGATCCGGTTCTTCCAAAGCCTGCCTGAATCTCATCAAAAATGAGCAGGGCGCCGGTCTCTGTGCATTTTTTTCGCACTGCCCTTATAAAATCCAGGTTTGGCTTTACGACACCCGATTCAGCCTGCACGGTCTCCATCATTACGCAGGCTGTTTGCGAATCGATCGCGTCTATGGCAGCTGTATCATTAAGTTCATAATGCCAGATATCCGGCAGTAAAGGCCTGAAGGCATTGCGGTAGTATTCATCGCCCAAGAGGCTGAGCGCTCCTTGTGTTGATCCATGGTACGACTTGTTAAAGGCGATCATCTTGGTGCGGCTTGTTACCCGTTTGGCTAGTTTCATGGCGCCCTCGGTTGCCTCGGCCCCCGAGTTGGTAAAGTATACCGACTGCAAGTTGGCGGGCAACTGCTGCGCCAGCGCCGCTGCATAGCGCACCTGCGGCGACTCGATCATCTCGCCATAGACCATGATATGTAAATAGGCCTCCGTTTGCCGTTGGATCGCCTCGATCACCTTTGGATGACGGTGACCGATATTAGCCACGCTGATGCCCCCGATCAGATCGATGTACTCTTTTCCTTGTGCATCGAACAACGTAGCACAATCGGCACGCACGATCTCCAGTGCCAGCGGAGCGGGTGAAGTTTGGGCAACATGCCTAAAAAAAAGTTCACGTTCATTCATGCGTGGATCGAGACGGGTCAGTACCGCGTTTCAACAAAGGAAACAAAGAAAATCGACCTTTTAAAATTTACGGTACTTTGCAAGTAAATTATGAGGCCCATGGCAACGATCCTTCCGGTTCGAGGCAAGCATCCACAGTGGGGTGCGAATTGTTTTTTAGCCCCCAACGCGACCGTGGTAGGCGATGTGGTGATGGGAGACGATTGCAGTATCTGGTTCAATGCGGTGCTGCGGGGCGATGTAAATCTTATTCGTATGGGCCATAAGGTCAATGTACAAGACGGGGCCTGTATCCACGGCACTTTTGAAAAATGCGGTACCACCATTGGCAATAATGTATCTATCGGTCATAACGCCATTGTACACGGCTGCACCCTGCACGATAATGTGCTCATCGGCATGGGGGCCATTGTAATGGATAAGGCCGTGGTGCATTCCAATACTATTATTGCCGCTGGCGCCGTTATACTCGAAAATACCATTTGTGAACCGGGCAGCATCTATGCGGGAGTGCCGGCCAAAAAAGTAAAGGATATATCCGGCGAACTGATAGAAGGAGAGATTCACCGAATAGCAGAAAATTATGTTCGCTACTCCGCCTGGTTTACGAACCCCGACACCACTACGCTATGAAAAAAAAGATACTGCTACTGACGCTGGTCTGTATAGGCTTAAGTTCTTGTAAACTCTGGCAAAAGGCATTTCCTCCTAAACTCACCTATGGTCAACCCATAGGGGCCGAGAAGATCATCAACGGCGATCCTAAGGCTGAAAAACAGCTTAAGAAGCAACCCAAGTTCAAATACTAATAGAAAATAATACTAACACCCCTATGGCAGTCTATGATTGCCGCTAGAACGCTTTCAGTATTGCTTTTCCTCGATAGAATCTAAAATAGAAAGATAACTTATGAATCGATCCTCGTGGATACGACCTTCCTCTACCGCTTTTTTTATGGCACAGCCCGGCTCGTTGTAATGCATGCAATTATTGAATTGACAATCGGGCAGCAGCGGTTGCATCTCCGAAAAATAATGGGATAGCTCTTGTTTACTGATATCGACAAGTCCAAATTCGCGCATACCGGGCGTATCGATGATCTTACCCCCTTGTGGCAGGTCGAACATCTCAGCAAAAGTGGTGGTGTGTTGCCCTTTACCGCTCCACCCGCTTACATCTTGCGTCTTGCGATTCATGCCCGGAAACCACCTATTGAGCAGACTCGACTTACCTACCCCGCTATGGCCGGAGAGCAAGGTCGTTTTATTCGTCAACGTCTCCAGCAATTCATCCATCCCCTGTCCTGTAAAGGCGCTAACCAGCAGTACTCGATACCCGATCGATTCGTACATAACGCGTAACGATTCGAATCGATCCATTTCTTTATGCCGATACAGATCGACCTTGTTAAAGACTATCAATGGAGTTACATGATACATGGCAGCAGCCACTAAAAAACGATCGATAAATCCTTGTGAGGTCTTAGGCTCTTTGAGTGTGGCTACCAGCACGGTCTGGTCCAGGTTGGCGGCAACAATGTGATGTTGGTGCTTATGGCGGGGGCTTTGCCGGTTGATATAGTTGTTGCGCGGCAAGATCTCACTGATCACGGCCGTGGCAGCGGCCTCGGATTCGATCTCAAAAGTAACCTGATCGCCCACTGCTACGGGGTTGGTCGACGTGATCTCATCGAGCTTGAGAACTCCCTTCATGCGAGCATTCCAAAACAGACCATTTTCATCGCGAACGATGTACCAACTGCCTGTAGATTTATAGACCAGTCCTTTCATTTATGATAGATATTTTCCGACAATGGGCATTCGTCTACCCATACCGAAGGCCTTGGGAGAAATGCGGATGATCGGACAAAACTGATTACGCTTGTACTCATTCTTATTGACCATTCCGAGTACGCGGTCTACTAGGACCGACTCAAAACCGAGTTGTTTGATGGCAGAAGGTGATCTTCTTTTTTCAATATACTGGTATAAAATATGATCTAATATTTCATAAGCCGGTAGCGAGTCGGTATCGAGCTGATCGGGGCGAAGCTCTGCAGAAGGGGGCTTAGAGATAATGGAATCTGGGATCAATTCGGTGTCACGATTGATGTACCTGGCCAAGGCATAGACCTGTAATTTGTAGCAATCACCTAACACTCCTAATCCACCTGCCATATCGCCGTAGAGCGTGCCATAACCAGTAGCCAATTCGCTTTTATTGGAAGTGTTGAGCAATACATATCCAAATTTATTGGCTAGTGCCATGAGAATATTTCCACGGGTACGGCTTTGTAAATTTTCTTCGGCCAGCCCCGACGGCAGGTCCGAAAAACTTTTTTTCAGCACCTCCAGCAATGTTTCAAATACGGGCTGAATCGATATGATCTCGTATGGATTTTGCAACCGCTGGCTGAGCAGTTCGGCATCACGCACACTATGATCGCTCGAGTATACCGATGGCAGTAGAACAGCCTTGACATTTTCTTTACCGAGAGCCTCAACCGCCAACGCTTGTGTAACCGCGCTGTCAATACCGCCACTGCTACCCAAGATGGCTTTGGTAAATCCCATCTTAAAAAAGTAGTCACGAATACCACTTACGATAGCTTCCTTGATCTCGCCGGTACAAAGATCGGGCTCTAACCGAAGCGGATCGAGTTCGGCATCAGGCAGCTGCACTGCGGTCTGCAATGGACTCTCGGCAAAAGAGCCGTCCTCATTCCATGTCACGAGTTGCAACTCCTCTTGAAATAAGGGCAGCTGCGCTACCAGGTTCGCCTCCTTGTCCATTACCAACGAGCCGCCGTCAAAGACGATCTCGGTCTGGCTGCCTACCGCATTGCAATAAACAAGCGGAACATGGTAGCGAAGCACATTTCGTTTGATGATGGCCTTGCGATCCTCGACATGGGTATAATCGAAGGGAGATGCCGATAAATTGATAATGATATCGGGCCGCTGCCCGATCAGCTGGTCCATAGGGCAATGCGTGTAAAGCGGATTGTCGCCCAAGTTCCAAATATCCTCGCAAAGGGTCACGGCCAATTTCTTTCCCTGGCATTCGATCAGTTTCCACTCATGCGCCGGTTCAAAATAACGGTATTCGTCAAATACATCATAGGTCGGAAGACAAGTCTTATGCACTACGTCCCTGATCTCTCCATCATGCAAAAAGTAAGCGGCGTTGAACAATCTTTTTCCTTTTGAAGAGGGGTTGCGGTCAGGAGCCCCGATCAATACGCCAATACCTTGCGTATGGGGTTTGATCCGGTCAAGCGCGTCTTGACACTGATCGATGAAATCATCGAATTCCAAAAAATCGCGGGGGGGATATCCGCAGATCGCCAGTTCCGAAAAAACGATCAACGAGGCCCCACGCTGCTTGGCCATTACCACCGCATCGATGATCTTGCGGGTGTTGCCTGCAAAATTGCCTATGTGATAGTTCTGTTGCGCAATGGCGATCTTCATCTTACAAAAGTACGCCATTGTTTTGTAGCGTACCTTTGAACCATGCTAAGAATCGTTGGAGTAATAGGGCTATGCTGCCTGCTGCTATCTAGCTGCACGAATACTAACCCTGCACCCGATGTAAGCCACATTAAGGCGACCGTGCGCCTATCTCGGTTCGACAAGGCTTTTTTTGCCCTCGATACCCAAGCGCTGGCCCCATCACTCCAGGCATTAGCCAAGAACTTTTCCGATTTCTACCCAGAGTACATGCAATACATATTGGGCGTTAGCGGAGATCCGGCCGATTCCACCACCTTACGGACCACCCTTCTTTTTCTACGTAGTTACAAAAGTCTCAACGATTCGCTACAACCCCGTTTTTCCGATACCCGTGCACTGGAAAAAGAACTAGCAATGGCCTTTCGCTATCTGCAATACTATTTTCCGTCCTATGCTCCCGGAACCATTACACTTTATACAGGACCCTTTGATGCACCCGGCGTAGCCACCGTTCGTAGCGGAACTGCCCTGGGCCTTCAGCAATTTGCAGGAAAAGACTTCTTCGCCTATCAAACGACCGAGCTTCAAGCGTTATACCCCACTTACCTGAGCAGACGTTTCACGCCCGAACATATGGTGCCGGGCGTCATCAAGGCAATCGCCGAAGACCTGTTCCCCCCACGCACTGCCGAGCTCCCCTTGATAGAACAAATGGTGGAAAAGGGAAAATACTGGTACCTGTCCGCTTTGTTGCTCCCTGAGCATTCAGATTCAGTGATAGCAGGCTATACGACGCAACAACTGAAGTGGTGTCAAGAGAACGAGGGACTGATCTGGAGTCATTTGCTAAAGAACGAGGATCTTAATTCGCTCAACCCCGTGGTCATTCAGACATACTTGGGCGAAGCGCCCTTTACGCAAGGATTATCGCAGGAATACTCGCCAGGAAACCTGGGCACTTGGGTCGGCTGGCAGATCGTAAAAAAATTTGTGGCCGGCCGCACAGAACTAGCTCCCGAAGCGGTCATGAAAACTAGTCCTGCCACCATCTTGGAGCAGGCCAAATACAAACCTAAATAGTCGTTAATTAAATTTGAACGGTACAATCATCTCGAAACTGGGGATCGTAACCGTAAAGAATTGCCGTGTCTCCAGATTTTCCATCTGATAGGTGCCGTACATGCGCCCCATCTCGGTGCGCAGGTTACAGCCGCTTACATACTGATAGCGCTCACCAGGTTGAAGGATTGGTTGAACACCTACGACCCCTTCTCCCTCTACCTCTCTGTGGGAAGCGTTGCTGTCGAAGATGAACCAGTGCCGCCGGTGCAGTTTGACCGGAAATGAATTATAGTTCTCGAGTACGATCTTATAAGCGAACATGTACTCTGATTGCAACGGATTGCTGTAGTCCTCTTGATAAAAGGTCTCTACGCTTACTTGCACACCCGCTGATATCATCGAAGCCATGCTATAAAATTAGTAAAATCGACAAGCATCTGATTAAGTTTTTGCTGCTTACCTTTGCCGCGTAAAAAAACAGATCTTATGAAAATAGCAGTAGCTAAAGGAGACGGTATAGGACCCGAGATTATGGAAGCGGTCCTGCGCATTTTTGAGGCCAACCAGGTTCCCCTGCAGTACGAGGTGGTCGAAATGGGAAAATGGGTTTTTGATAAAGGTTTCAACAATGGAATGACCCCGGAAGCTAAACAAACCATCGAGCAGATGGGGCTGCTTTTCAAAGGTCCCATGGAAACGCCAAAGGGTAAAGGCGTAAAAAGTATCAATGTAACGGCCCGCAAGACCTGGAATACCTACGCTAACAAGCGTGTCTTTACCTCGCTTCATGGGGTAGATACCGTATTTAGCAAGGCCGGTATTCCGATCAACATCACGATTGTTCGCGAAAACATCGAAGACACCTATGGAGGTATCGAGCACATGCTGACCCAAGATGTAGCGCTATGCCGTCGTTTTATCACCAGACCCGGTACCCTGCAGGTAATGCGCTACGCTTTCGATATGGCCAGCAAAAAAAATGCAAAACGAATCAGCTGCGGTCATAAGGCCAACATCATGAAGATCACCGACGGCCTGTTCTTGGAATGCTTCTATGAAGTGGCCAAAGAGTACCCGCACCTGAAGGCCGATGATATTATTGTGGATGACCTTTGCATGAAACTAGTCACCCGCCCCGATCTTTTCGATGTGGTCGTGTTACCAAATCTGCAAGGGGATATTGTATCTGACCTGTGCGCCGGACTTGTTGGCGGACTGGGCTTTGCTCCCTCTGCCAATATCGGCGATCATATTTCGATCTTTGAAGCCGTGCACGGAACTGCTCCCGACATAGCCGGAAAAAATCTGGCCAACCCTACCGCATTACTGCTGAGCGGACTGGCCATGTTACGTCATTTGGGTCTTTACGAAAATGCGGCTACCATCGAAAACGCACTACGCTATACGTTGGAGAGCGGTGTACACACAGGAGATTTTGGCGATAAAACCACGCCGGCTGTCAACACCACCGAATTCGCCGACGCCATCATTGGCAATTTTGGAAAAAAGCCACAGCATGGTGCCGTAGATTATACCGGCAATGGAAAACCCTATCAGCCCGCCCCTGCCATTGACCAGCACCCCATGCTAGAAACCGCTGTTCAAAAGAGCGAAGCCATAGTAGGGGCCGACCTCTTTGTACAGAGCAACCAACAACCCTCCGAACTAGCTGCGCTTTGTGAAAAAGCAACCGATGATCTATTTAAACTGATCATCATTAGCAACCGCGGTACCCAAGTGTGGCCTACTGGCTCAGTATATACTAACCTGGTCAACCAATACCGCGTACGCTTTGAAAGCATCGACGGAAGTTCGCTGCAACAAGCTGATATCATTGCGCTGTACGATCGCGTCAGCCAACTGGTAAAAGTTTGTTCTGTAGAGTTACTTCACCAATGGGGCGATCAAAAGGCCTATAGCCTGGCGCAAGGTCAGTAAACCCCATATCCCTGCTTTTGCAGATACTGCTTTACTTTAACGCGCTGGTCACCCTGCACGATCAACTCCCCGTCCTTAACGGAACCCCCTGTTCCGCAATAATTGCGCAGTTGCTTTCCCAGCGCTTCGAGATCCTCTGCTTTTCCAACGAACCCCGTTAACAACGTCACTGCTTTTCCAGCGCGCTGTTTGGTGTCCAGTGAAATGCGTAGCCGCTGCTTATTGGGCGACAGCGTTTCTGCTGTTACATCTGGTTCTGGCTGATACGAAAAGTTAGGGTCCGTGCTATAGACAAATCCGCGCGTATCGGCTTTATTCTTTTTTGACATACTACATAGGATGAGTGAACAAAGATGCCTTTAAACTCAGATCGATACTTTGGGCCTGATGAATGAGCGCACCTACACTAATAAAATCGACACCCGTCTCGGCATACTGCAGGATATTCTCTTTGGTGATTCCTCCGCTGGCCTCGGTCTCAAAGGTACCCGCCGGTGCATGGGTATTTATATAAAGTAGTGCCTCTTTTAACTGCTCCGGAGAAAAATTATCGAGCATTATACGTTTTACTTTTTGAGGCCCGTACGTAACCACGTCGGCCACTTCTTGTAGGGAGCGTGTCTCCACCTCTATTGCTAGCAAAGGCTTTTTCTCTTTCACATAGTGCCACGCTCTATCTATGGCTGTAACGATACTGCCACAAAAATCGATATGATTGTCTTTTAGCATGATCATATCGTAAAGACCAAAGCGATGGTTGAGAGCTCCGCCTATCCGTACGGCTTCCTTTTCGAGCAGCCTGAAATTGGGCGTAGTCTTGCGAGTATCAAGCAGGCGAGTATGTGCTCCCTGTAGTTGAGTTACGTACTCGCGTGTAAGGGTGGCAATTCCACTCATACGTTGCATGCAATTAAGCACGATCCGCTCGCACTGCAAGATCACCGCCGCAAAAGATTCGACTTCAAAAGCCATATCACCGGGCCGCACCCGGTCGCCATCCTTGACATAAGCGGTAAATCGGGCATCAGGATCCTTGAGTAAAAAGATCCTTTTAGCTACGTCGATTCCGGCAATTATGGCCGACTGTTTTACTTTCAACACCGCCTTACCTCTGGCCGTAGCGGCAATACAGGATAGTGTAGAGTGATCGCCATCTCCCAGATCCTCTTCGAAAGCCTGCTGGGCAAAGCGTAAAAACAAATCAGGATCCATTGGGTAAAATTAGTTCTTAATCCATGGTTTGAATGCGTAGTTCTCGCACGCCCTCCTTGGGGCCACCGGGTGACATAAATACATTGACGCGAAATTGACCCTTCTCTGTAAGCAGCGTTCCCATGGCAAAGGCGCCACCGGGTGCGTTACCACGGTGCTTTAATTCAAAGCCGGTAACGGTGTACGTAGAAAAAAACTTGGTGATAGCCGCCTGCGCCTGCGACTTGCCCAGTTGCGAGGACTGATCCGGCAGCGTAAGGGTCAGTACTTTATCGAATCGGGCCGCCAACTGTGAAGCATTCCCATTTTTCAAAGCGCCGATCACCGAATCGAGTGTATCCTGCCGAGAAGCAGCTACCCCTATGCAAAAAAGAGCAAGTAAAACAATATTCCACGCGTACTTGTGAATTTTCATGATAACTAAATTACAGCATTTTTGGCTGTACCTTTGTTGATTAGCATATTGTCATGAAAAAAACCATGCTGGTCATAATGGATGGGTGGGGATTAGGAAAGGTGCCTGCTGCCGATGCTATTGCCGCGGCCAACACACCCTTTGTCGATTCTCTCTACGCACAGTACCCCCATACAACGCTAGTGACCTGTGGTGAGGCGGTAGGACTACCCGAAGGTCAAATGGGTAACTCCGAAGTGGGACACCTCAACCTGGGGGCCGGCAGAGTGGTGTATCAAGAATTGCAACGCATCAACCGGGCTATTGCAGATCGCTCTATTTTTTCAAATACAGTACTGCTTAACAGTATCGATTATGCACGTGCTAACAATAAAGCCCTGCATCTGGTAGGGCTTGTCAGCAACGGAGGGGTACACTCCCATATCGATCACCTAAAAGCACTGGTGGCCTGCTGCGCTCAAAAAGGGTTGACCAACGTCTTTGTGCATGCCCTCACCGACGGACGCGACTGTGACCCTAAAAGTGGGCTCGGCTTTTTGCAAGAACTGGAAGAATACTTACAAACGCAGGTAGGCACCATTGCCACCGTATGTGGTCGCTACTTTGCCATGGACAGAGACAAGCGCTGGGAGCGTATCAAATTGGCTTACGATGCATTGGTACACGCAAAGGGCAACCCTGCTACCAACGCGGTACAAGCGGTGGCTGACTCGTATGCCCGTGGGGTGACCGATGAATTTATTGCACCGGTCATCATGGTCAATGAGGCACAACAGCCCGTCGCCACCATACAAGAAGGAGATGCCGTGATCTGTTTTAATTTTAGGACCGACCGCTGCCGCGAGATCACGCAAGTGCTAACACAGACCGATATGCCCGCGTTCGACATGGCAAAACTTTCTTTGCACTACACCACGCTTACCGAATACGACAAAACCTACCGTAACGTAAACGTGATATTCGAGACCGATAACCTATCCAATACACTTGGCGAAGTGATCGCTGCAGCCGGTCTCTCCCAAATTCGAATAGCCGAGACAGAGAAATACCCGCATGTAAGTTTTTTCTTCAGTGGAGGTAGAGAACAGCCCTTTACAGGAGAAAAAAGGATCATGATCCCCTCTCCAAAAGTAGCGACCTACGATCTGCAGCCCTCCATGAGTGCCCATGAGGTCACTGAAGCCATCTTACCCGAGATCCAAAAAGCAGAGGCCGACTTTATCTGTCTCAATTACGCTAATACCGACATGGTTGGCCATACCGGTATTTGGAAAGCGACCATAGAAGCAGCAGAAACTGTTGATCGCTGTGTTGCACGCTTAATTCCTGCCGCCCTCGAAAGTGGATACACGATTTTTCTGACCAGTGATCATGGTAACGCGGATTTTCTCATCAACGAAGACGGCAGTCCCAATACGGCCCATACGCTCAACCCCGTTCCTTTTTTTATTATTGGCAACGATGCTCCAACAGCGGTGCGAGCGGGCAAGCTGGGAGATGTGGCCCCTACTATATTACATGTCATGAACCTACCCATTCCGGCCGAAATGACCGGTACTGTTTTAATTGATTAATCCATACAAATGGCCATCTTAAAAAAAATCGGACTTATTCTGCTGGGCGCACTGGTATTGATACAGTTCATTCGCCCCGAAAAGAATCAATCGACCGTTAACCCCGATCAACAATTGACCAGTCGCTATCCGATTCCCGATTCGGTCAATACTATTTTGCAAAAGGCTTGTATGGATTGCCATAGCAATAACTCGCACTATCCCTGGTATGCATCTGTCCAGCCCATTGCCTGGTGGCTCGATGAGCATATTCGCGACGGAAAAAAGCATTTGAATTTCGATGAGTATACGCACCGCTCACTCCGCTATCAATTTCATAAAATGGAGGAGACCATAGAGATGGTCAAGACAGAGGAAATGCCATTACCCTCCTACACATGGACTCATACGGAGGCAAGATTAACGAAGGCAGAGCGCATTGCCATTACGCAATGGGCCCAATCGGTAATGGACACTATGAAACAACGCTATCCCGCGGACAGCCTCGTTAAACCCCGTAAATCATAGGATTCTCTTCGATGACTTTATCATGCGACTACAAAAAAGAATTTACCTCGCCTGCTGTTCATTGATCTTCTGGTTGACCGCAGCTGGGCAATCCGATAGCTCGTATCAAAAAGAACTGGAAGAGGCCGTTGTCTACACCTCAAAATTTGCCGAGAAAAAGAAGAATCTTGCGCAGCCGATCGACGTGATCACTGCCAAGACGATCGCACGCACGAATGCACAGAACATGGGTGATCTGCTCATCAACACGGGGCAATTATTTGTTCAAAAAAGCCAGCAGGGCGGAAGCAGTCCCGTAATTAGAGGTTTCGAGGCCAGCCGGGTTCTACTAGTTGTAGATGGTATTCGACTCAACAATGCCATTTACCGATCGGGACATTTACAAAATGTGATCACCATCGATCAGTTTATGCTTGACCGCGTTGAGGTGTTATATGGCGCGGGCTCTACTCTTTATGGAAGCGATGCGTTGGGAGGTGTGGTTCATATGCGCACCCGTAATCCGCAATTATCTCAAAACGCTAAGCCCCTTTTTACATCCCAACTGGTAACACGTTATAGCACGGCCAATAGAGAGCGCACCATACACAGCAGTCAACAGATCGGCGGAAAAAAATGGGCATGGCTGCAATCGGCCACTATCAGCGACTTTGGGGATATGCGGATGGGAGATCGCTATCCCAAAAAATACCCCGACTTCGGCCGACGAACCCAGTATATAGAAACCATCAATGGAATAGACCAACTTGTTACCAATGCGGACGACCGCATTCAAAAATTTTCTGGCTACAAACAATGGGACCTGATGGGGAAGCTGCTTTTCAAACCCCGCCCCGACCAAACCCATTTACTCAACTTGCAACATTCCAATTCGTCGAATATTCCCCGATACGACCGCTTGCAAGACCAAAAGACATTTCCAGGCATTGGCACCACGCTTCGCTGGGCCGAGTGGTACTATGGGCCCCAGACGCGATGGCTGGCCGCCTACGAGTGGAATGCAAAGGACCTAAAGACCATCGATGAGCTTAGATTCAATCTCCATTACCAGCACGTAAAAGAGAGCCGCTACCAACGGGAGTATTTAGCCTACACACAATTCGACAGTCGGCGCGAAGCCGTTAACATAGTGGGCTTTACGCTCGATGCCAGAGAAAAATGGGGGCGCCACGAACTTACCCTTGGTACCGACGGCCAAGTAAACACCGTTCGTTCCGTAGCCGATAGCACAAATTTACAGACCGGAGTAGTAACTCCGATCAACACGCGTTATCCAGACGGAAACAACCGCATGTTTCTCGCTGGCGTGTACGGACAGCACTTGTATAAAACTAAAAACGGAAAATGGATCGTCAACGACGGGTTGCGCTTACAATACGTAGGCCTACATTCGAACCTTGTCAATAATAGTTTTTTTAATTTCCCTTTCACGACCATCAACCAACGCCAACAAGCGCTGACCGGCAATCTGGGCTTGGTTCACCTTCCTTCTACCACAATTCGCATTGCTGCCAACCTGGCCTCTGCCTTTCGGTCGCCCAACTTGGATGATGCTGCCCGCATCTTTGAATCTAGCAGTTCGGCCCGTCGCCTGATCGTACCTAATCCTGACCTTAGGCCCGAACATACCTACACCGGCGATATCAATTTTCAGTACCGCACTGAAAAAATAAGGATGGAGCTTGGTGGATTTTACACGCTGTTTCGCAATGCCATTTCTCTGGCTCCGTTACGCCTCAACGGGCAAGACTCGGTCTTATTCAACGGGATCATGGCAAGGGTCATCGCTAATCAAAATACGCGCAGGGCCTTTGTACGAGGTCTTAATTACCGCATCGATATTGCACTGGCAAGGGGACTTCGCTGGGAAAATACCATCACTACTACCTACGGACGGTTTATCAACCCCGACAAGACCTTAAAGCCGCTCGATCATATACCCCCCACCTTTGGCCGCACGGGACTGCTTTACCAGCAAAAGGACCTTACCTGTGAATTCTTTGTGCTTTTCAACGGAACCAAACGTATAGCCGACTTTAACCCCGATGGGGAAGATAACGGTCAATATGCCACTCCCGATGGAATGCCCTCTTGGTACACACTCAATATCAGAACCGAATACCGCCTTGGCAAAGGCTTTACCCTTCAGGTGGGACTCGAGAATTTGTTGGACCGGAACTACCGTTATTTTGCCTCTGGTTTTTCGGCTCCCGGACGCAACCTTTTTATGACGATCCGTCAAAATTTTTAACAACGGCTGCAGCGATCTCCCTGTAAAATTGCCTTAAATTAGTGGTAACTCCTGTTCCATGACAGAGGAAGCCATCATAAAAGGTTGTATCAAGAATCAAGCGGCTGCGCAGCGTGAATTATACCTGCAGTACAGCCCCAAGATGCTGGCCGTTTGCTATCGGTACGCCCATAACCGTGAAGATGCCGAAGACATGTTGCAAGAGGGATTTATCAAAGTTTTTACCCAATTATCTCGCTTCGAACATCGCGGCTCATTTGAAGGATGGATCAGAAAGATCATGGTGCACACGTGTATCAACATCCTAAAGAAAAATAAAAAGTTCAACGAGAGTGTCGATCTGATACATGCGCATTCCGTAGCGTTGAGAGAAGACAATATTCCGGCCCTGGTGCAGGTAAAGCAGATCGTAGAGTGTATTCGGCTGCTGCCCACCGGCTATCGGACCGTTTTAAACTTATTTGCGATCGAAGGGTACAGCCACCGCGAGATCGCGCAATTGTTGGATATTGAGGAGAGCACTAGCCGCAGCCAGTTTACAAGGGCTAAAGCGATGCTCGAAGAGATGCTGATACAAAAAAAGATTTTGCAACCAAAACAGGAGTCGGGCTGGCTGGCCGCTTCGGCTCCACATTAAATCAACCTTGCAGGGCAAGGGACTGTAGAAGAAATGGATGGGCAGTTTGACCATAATGAGTTCGAGCATTTTTTAAAACAAAATGCTGATGCACATCGTTTGTATCCCTCCGATCGGGTATGGGCCCGTATTCACAAGCGGCTCCACGGGCGCCGGCGCATGGTAGCCTTTTTATTACTGCTTCCCCTACTCGCCGGCCTAGGGTGGTTTGTGGCCAAGCAGGTCGGTGGCCACGGCACCTCAGGTGTAAACCCACCGGATACTGTATTGTCTGCTACTAATTCTCTTGGTGCCACGGATGCTAATAGAACAGCTACCCTTGCAACGCCTGAAGACAACGCTACTGCCCATACTAATAGCAATGATGCTATAGTAGAAAATCCAGCACCAAGGATTAGTCAAAAATCGCCGCTAACTGCTGTAGCCGCATCAACTAAAACACTAGTAAAGAAGACGGTCAATACAATAGGTAGCGAAGATCCTGCTGATCAGGCCGCTTTCCCCACCAGTCATTTTTCGTCAACATCTACCGATAACAGCCCATCGGAAATTACGCCGCAAGCTACCAGCGATGTAGGAAAGGCCGATAACAGGACAGCGGCTGAGACAACGCTGCTTGCTCCACGTAAACAAGCCGAATCGGAAGAGGGCTTGCCACTCGATATAGAAAGCGTGGTCAACAGCTACCAGCGACAACTTCATCGACCCCGCTTTAGGTGGCAGCTTCATTTTACTCCTACGGTCAGTTATCGCTCCTTAAAAGAAGATCAGAAATTTATTGCGCAGGCCCGAATGAACACGGCCTCATCTACCGCAGCCATGGCTAACTCGACCGATCTGGCCAGTGTGATCCGACATCGTCCCGACATTGGCATGCAATTGGGTATCACCGGCACCTACCCTATCAGTAAAAAGTTGGACTGGGTAACAGGCATTCAGTTTAACGTAAGCAAATATGATATTGCCGCTTACAACTATCCTTCTGAAGTGGCCACCATCGCACTTATGAATTCCTGGGGCGGTACTAGCACGGTGAGTACTCTCACTAGTTTTCGCAGCAGTGGATTTCGCTCTACGGCTAGCTGGCTGCGCAATTACTACTACTCTGTATCGCTGCCCATTGGTCTTCAATGGAGGGTACTGGGCAAAAAACAAACACACTGGGGCATCAGCGCCACGGTTCAACCTACTTATATGGTGGGCAACCGTTCTTATGTGATCTCCGTCGATTACCAGAACTATGCCGAAGTACCCTACCTGATCAATAAATGGAACCTCAATGTCGGGCTCGAGACCTATGCCCGTTTTCAGCTGGGCAAGACCGACTTTCAGGTAGGCCCACAACTTCGCTATCAGGCCTTATCGAGCTTTAAAAAGGGCTATCCCGTTCAAGAGCACCTCTACGATTTTGGTATAAAGCTGGGCATTCGCTTGGGAAAATAGTATCGGAGTACCTACCCATTGTTTCTCCTAATTTTACAGTATGAAAAATTGGTTGATCGTCGTAGGGTCGCTGCTAGCTGTACTGTTAGCCTGCAAAAGCAGTGACACCTCTTCCAAAAATTTTATTTCGATCCCATCACTTATCGAGTCTCAAGTAGCGCACGTCGACACTTCACTCTACTCCATTACGCGCTATGACTATCGGGGCACAGACACTATCCCATTCGATACGATCTATGTCAGCAGAGAAAAATTCAGAGAAGAAGCTGCCACTTTTTTATCGCTGCCCGATCTCTCGCTGCCTCGTTATGCGAAGCGATTTAATGAAGAGAGTCGCTACGACGAACTACTAGAAAGGGTCATCATCAGCTATTTGCCCGTAGATGCCAGGAATGAGGAACTACAAAAAGAAGAGCTACAGGTGAGCCCAAGCGTGGCGGAGGGAGATAAAGTCACAGCCATTCTAGCCACTAAAGTAGTCAACGACCGTAATGGCCTCCGACAAGAAGAGCTGCTTTGGCTAATCGACAAGAGCTTTACGATCGTGCGCACTACACAATTGCCCGGACAACCTGCCGTGCTGATCACCACCAAAGTTAGCTGGAACGAGTAACTGCATTATGACACTTGCCGAATTTCAACAGATCGCTCCTACTCTTCCTCTACAACCTGGCATCTATCAATACTACGATGCCAACGGAGAGCTGTTGTACGTAGGCAAGGCCAAACAGATCCGAAAAAGGGTCAGCTCTTATTTTTCTAAACAAGCCGATAATCAAAAGACCATCGAACTGGTCAAACGCATTGCCAGCATTCGATTTACCATCGTAGACTCGGAGCAGGACGCCTTCTTGCTAGAAAATTCGCTCATCAAAGAATACCAGCCTCGCTACAACATCAATCTAAAGGACGATAAAACCTACCCTTTTATCGTTATCCGAAAAGAGCATTTTGCTCGAATTTTCCTTACCCGAAAAAAAAGTAAGGATGGCTCTACCTACCTGGGCCCCTACACCTCGGTACACCAATTACGAGAGTTACTGGAATTTATCAGACAGGCCATTCCGCTACGCACTTGTAGCCTCGACCTAAGCCCTGCCAAGATAGCTCGGGGCAAGTACAAGGTTTGCCTGGAATATCACTTGGGCAATTGCAAGGGTCCCTGCGAAGGATTACAAACCGCCGCCGCATACGATAACGACCTGCAACAAGCGGCTCACATCTTAAAAGGAGAATTGAACCCGGTCATTCGCCATCTGGAGGAACAAATGAAAGAAGCGGCCCGAACACTAGCCTATGAGCAGGCAGCACAATTAAAAAAAAGGATCGACTACCTGCGTCAATACCGCTCGCGCTCTGTGGTGGCCAATGCGCGTACGCCCGACCTTGACATCTTTTCTATCAGCCACGATAAAAAAGCCTTTGTCAACTACCTGATGCTGCGAAATGGGGCCATCGTACAAAGCCATACTCTTGAAGCCGAGGTCAAGTTAAAAGAAAGTCCCGAAGAGATATTGTCGTTTGCCGTGGCTAGCCTCAGACATCGATTCGAGAGCCAAGCCAAAGAGATCGTAGTGCCCTTTGTCCTAGCCTATCCCGATCCGGCCATTAAAATTACCGTCCCCCGAAGCGGAGATCGAAAAAAATTATTGGAGCTCTCCCAAAAAAATGCTGCTTACTCTATCGCGGAACAACGGAAACGCGAGCGACTTCAACTCGATAAGAAAGTGATCGAGCCCGAAAAGCTTCTGCTAGAGCTACAACAAGATCTACAACTCGCTACGCTACCGGTACATATCGAGTGCTTCGACAACTCCAATTTTCAGGGCAGCTACCCTGTATCGGCCATGGTCTGCTTTAAAAATGCGGAGCCCAGCAAAAAGGATTATAGAAAATTCAATATAGAAACCGTACAGGGTATCAACGACTTTGCGTCCATGAAAGAGGCCGTCTATCGCCGCTACAAAAGACAGCACGAGGAGCAGCAACCACTTCCTCAACTCGTAATCATCGACGGAGGGAAAGGACAGCTGAGCGCCGCTATGGAAGCCATTACCGAACTCGGATTGCAAGGGAGCATGACTCTGGTAGGACTTGCCAAAAGCCAAGAAGAGCTCTTTTTTACCGGTGACAGTGAGCCCCTTCGACTGCCCTATCAAAGTAATAGTCTGCTGCTGATCAGACGGATTCGAGACGAAGTGCACCGATTCGGTGTTAATTTTCATCGTAATCAACGCAGCAAAGGCGCCTT
>CANGTM010000026.1 GCA_947456825.1 Chitinophagaceae bacterium | reverse complement strand
GAGCATACCAACCAGTCTAAGCCAACCCCTGGACCCGCTATGCATCAGGTAATACCCGTTCCAATTGTATCGGCTGAGATACAAGAAGAGATAAAAACCGTAACTGATGTTGTCCAGACAAGCCAAAGCAACACAAATTTAGCTTTAACCAATAAGAATCAAGAATCCGCCTCTACTATTGCACCAGCTGACACTTCGGGACTTTGGACAACCAAAACAGAGAAACTAACCATTGATACCATCTTCGCAGGCATAAACAAAATAGTATTAATTAGCAAGTATCCCTCTCAAATCAAGATCGAAGGAAGCCAACGAAACAACATAGCTTTCAACTACCAATATAACTACCTGATAAAAGGCCTATATGCCGGAAAAAATCCAGGCAGTAAGGTATCCTATAAAAAGTCGGGAACAACCCTGACCATCACGGTCGAACTAAACAAAGGTTTTACAGTGGGCATTTCGTACGTAAAAATAACCAGCAATGTGTCAATAGCAGTACCCGAAAACATTAGTGTAAGCATCAACTCCAACTATGGGGATATCACAGCCAAACATCTCTTAGGTGGGATCATCCAGTTAGACACAAAATATGGGGACATTGAGGCGCAGTCTCTGATCGGAAATATCAGCTTACAGTCCGGGTACGGCGATATTACTTTAAAGGAAGCGGATGGTAAGATAAATGTATCTACAAAATATGGGGATATCAAGGCTCATGAAATAAAGGTAGACGAATCTATTCGATTAAGTTCTGGATATGGGAATGTAGACTGTAGATTGTTAAGTAAAGAAGAGTCTTGCCGATTGAGCGTAAGCACCGGGTTTGGGAAATTAAGCGTCAAGGGGAAAGCCGTAGACATTGAGTCGACAAAAAAAATACAATATGGCACTGGAGCTTCGTCCGTAACAGCCTCATCGAGCTTTGGAGATGTGAAGATCAGATTTATTGAACTAAATGAAAAGTAAGCGGCATGTCGGCTCTTGATGGTTACTAGTGGCAGACTAACAGAAATAAAACAAATCAGTTAAGATCATAACTAACGAAATCCTAAAAGGCAAGCTTATCCCCACTTTAGGAAGACTTATTTTTCTGAAATAACGACATAGATGAAATTTATCTAAACTACTAGCTTCGCCAAAACTTTGTAGAATTACCGCACAGGCAAATCAGTGGTAGCCACAGCAATTATTTTTCCGTTCAGTATCACAGGAACGGACCTGGTTTTCATCCAGATGTTTCCTCCGCCTGTATCAAAATAAGGAGCAGTCCATATTGGCACACGACTTTGGATTGGTAGTCGAAGCCAAGGCTGACTATTGATATGATAAGCAGTATCAGCTGCAAGATCGGTGGTCAGTAAGCGATCGCCTACCCTGTACCAATAAGGGCTGTATCTGGCAACACCGACACTATCGAGCAGGGTGACGGTGGCCCCATAAAAGTATTGGGGTGGAACTGCAATGGTCTGCATATACTGCTTTACCCTATCCGAGACATCCGATATCGTTGGCGGATTTGAAGCAAGCGATGCCGCAAAATTTTCAAGTGCATTTTCTACTTGTTGCTCGGGCGTGAAAGTAGCAGGCCTTTTACAAGAAAAAGACACCAGCAAAATCGGTGTCAATAACGCAATGAGCAAGCAAGTCCTCATGAATCCAATTTAATGCAATATAGGCTATTATACTTCTTATATTTTCAAGATACAAAGAAACAACTGTACATTAACGCTAGCTTAATTTGGCCATTATATACCCCTTGCCTGCAGTGACTGAACCTCAGCAATAATACTGTGGTAGTAACGATACCAAGTGGACTGGCCCTTTTTTTTAGCTTCAATATGCTTCGATTCGCTGGCCCACGCCCGCACGGCATCCATGTCTTTCCAATAACTGATAAACGCACCGCGCCCATCATGCTTAAAACTTTCGTAACCCAAATAGCCGGGCATCTCCATGGCCAACTTCAGGGTTAATTCATCATAAGCCTCATACCCATCGAGCTGATCAGATAGATAGTAATTAAAGATAGAAGCAATAAAAGGCGGCTCAGGCGCAACACCCTGTTTCCAATTTATCATGAGTTGTAATTTAACCTACGTAAAATAAAAAATTAGCGAAGGCCGCAACTTCACATGCAGCGGCTCGCACAAGCTACAAGCACATGGGCTTAAGATAGTGAAATAAGTATTTCTCCTAATCTCATAAAATAAAAATTCCGTAATTTTACGGCAGTTGAAATCACTTCTGGCCATACTATTAATCTTTGCCCTCCTGCTGCAAACTACCTCCTACTACTCAAGAGTGGCGATATTTTACTTGAACCAAGACTTTGTGGCCGAAAACTTGTGCATGGACCGAGAGGAGGAAGATTCAGATTGTGAAGGCGCTTGTTTTTTGGAAAAGGAGTTAGAAACTGAGAATTCCACTCACAACGAAAGTCAAAATACGGAGACCAAGGAAATCAAACTCTCCCTTTGCCATGTTTTTGACATCTATTTACCCGCTAATAATTTCAAAAAAGAGCTCACTCTACCATATAATATGGGCAATCCACATAACATCTCTTTGGCCGACATCTTTCGCCCACCGCTGGTAACAGGATAACGTTCTATCACCGAGATTTTATCTTTCAACTGCATTACGTTGAACATTCCTGTACCCTCAGCTACACTTCATGAGAATATATATTTATCTGGCAGCTTGCTTGCTGTTGTCCAGTAACCTGATCGCACAAGATATTAAGATCAAAGTTTTTGACCTAGATACTAAGGAACCCTTAGGTGGAGCCACTGTTTCTTACGAAGCAAATAAAATCACCACCCTTGGTGATGGCTCCTTCGTGGTACCGACTCGCACAAAGACTGTCAGCATCAGCTATGCCGGCTATCAAACCATAGAACTCACCCTTACAGATCGCACTAAGGAAGTTGCTATGTCAAAATTGGTTAACGACCTCGATGAGGTAGTAGTGAGTGCTAACCGAGATGTGGTAAAGCGTTCGCAAGCTCCCATTGCGATTGGCACGATCAGCACCAAACTCATCAACGAAACAAAAGCCTCAACGGTAGATCAGCTTATCAATAAGATTAGCGGGGTCTATATGGTCAATCTGGGAAATGAGCAACACAGTATGAGCATTCGTCAACCGATGGGCACCAGGGCTGTTTTTATGTACCTCGAAGATGGTATTCCTGTTCGTACTAGTGGCGTATTCAATCACAATGCTATCATGGAAATGAATATGGCGGCCGTCAAGAACATAGAAGTAATAAAAGGCCCCAGCAGCAGTCTCTACGGGGGTGAAGCCATTGGGGGTGCTGTTAATTTCATTACCCAAACAGGTACGGCCCTACCGACCGCCACGGTATCGATGCAAACCAATAATCTCGGCTACAGACGGGCCGATGTACAAACAGGTTTAAGTAACGGAAAGCTAAAGGTAAATGTTAGCGGGTATTACGCTGAGAGAAGAAATGGTTTTTTGCCGTACAGCGATTTTAATAAAGGCATTTTTACAGCCAGAGTCGACTATGCACTTGGCAAGAGAACGAACTGGGAAAATAGTTTTACCCACATGAACTATACAAGCGATATGAATGGCGGGGTAGATAGCGTGCAATACACTCGCAAGACCTTTACCAGCCAGCATACTTTTACCTGGCGCAATATGCGGGTAAGCCGCTTTAGAAGCACCCTTACCCACGACTGGAGCAACGAAGCAAAAACTACGGTAAGCCTTGTAAACCGATCGAATGTACTAGATCTAAACGCAGCCTTTCGGGTTAGAGATGATTATAGAAGGGTCGGTAACAACTGGGTAGGCAGAAAAGATCTGGCCCATGGAGAAATAAGTGTAAACAGTTTTAAGAGTTATGTACTCATTGCGCAACACCGCCAAAAGTTCAACTGGAAAGAAGCGGTAATAGTAGCAGGCGCAACACTCGATAATAGCCCCAACTTTCAGCGCGCAAACTATATTCGGATCAAAAAAGACACCCTTACCAATCAGTATGTAAGCTACATTGATAGAAAAGACAGTCTACTAACCGATTACCGAAACGACATTCTGAACTATGCAGGATTTTTGAATGCTGAGCTGTCTCCCTTTAAAAATCTCCGATTGGTCGCCTCGCTACGCTATGATGGCTTCAGGTATAACTTTGACAACTACCTACCACCTTCTGCTTTTTCCGGATCAAAAGATACTACCAATACGTTTTCTGCCTGGGCACCCAAAATTGGCTTTACGTACAACTTGCAAAAAAATCGTGGTATCTATGCCAACTACAGCAGAGGATTTGTACCGCCTCAAGTGGGTGAGCTGTATAGAGGTGTAAAAGTCCCCGATCTGTCGCCCTCGATTTTTGGCAATCTCGAGGTAGGAGGATGGGCCATGATCGTTCCTTCTAAACTAAGCCTGGACTTTTCGCTCTACCGTCTCGAAGGAAGTAACACCATTATTAGTGTTCGCTTTGATGATGGCAGCTTTGGGAATGCCAATGCCGGAAAAACACTTAGCCAGGGAATCGAGATGGGGATTAACGGAACTTGGCTTAAGACGGTACAAGTACGATTTAGCGGTTCGTATAGCAAGCACGAATTTGTCGAGTATATAGAAAGAGGAGTAAAATTCAATGGCAACGAGATCAACAGCGCCCCTCGCTTTGTTGGAAACGCAGAGATCATCTGGCGTCCTGCAAAACTAAAAGGGTTTCGCCTAATGGCCGAATGGCAAGGGATGAGCGATTACTTTATGGACCAGGCGAATCTTTTCTCTTATCAGGGATTCGATGTGTTCAATGCCCGAACTGGCTACTCTTTTGCAAATAGCAAGCAAAAGGCGCTACGGGGCATGGAAATTTGGTTAAACATCGTCAACGTATTTGACGCCTACTATGCAGTCAATTCTACGCGAAGCGCAGCCGGCAGAAACTACACGCTGGGCGAACCTCGAAATATTAATTTTGGTATCAGCTATAATTTTGGAACGCTGGCAAGAAAATAAACTATGAAAAACCCCCAACTCTACAAATGGCATCGCAGGCTTAGTCTGTTAATTGCACTACCGGTTACTCTTTGGGCACTCAGCGGCTTTATGCATCCCATCATGACCTCCTTTCGTCCTGCTGTAGCCACTCAATTTCTCAAGCCGGCACCCATCGATGCAAAAAAAATTAATGTACCTCTTCAAGAGGTGCTGATCAAAAACGAACTGTCTTCCATTCATAACTTCAGGATCATCCGCATAGACACCAATTGGTTCTATCAGGTGCAACCCTCGGTACAAGAACTGCCCGTCTATTTTAGCACTACCACTGGAAAAAAGTTACGAAACGGGGATAACCTCTACGCTCGCTACCTGGCCAAACAATTTCTAGAAGGGCAAGACCCACTTCCTGGTTTTACCACCAAAACCGCAGCGGAGAATGAGGCCAATTCCGAAACGGCAGAGCAGGTTGCTTCTTATGATTGCTGTGATGCAGCCACCAGCTGTGTACTCAATAATGAAAAAGGCAGTAAGGTGTCTGCCGTCAACTTGGTTACCAATTTTGATGAGGAGTACAAATTCGTAAATCGACTACTCCCCGTTTACAAAGTAAACTTCGATAGACCCGATGGCATACGCATTTATGTAGAGACTACTTCGGACCGTTTTTCGCTTGCCGTCGACAATAAAAGAGCGCTATTTGATGATATTTTTGAGACCTTCCATAATTGGGAGTTTTTGAGTGTACTTGGCAAGTGGAGGTATGTAATAATGTCCCTTTTACTGGCCATTGCTTTTACCACAGCCTGCATAGGTTTGTACATTTTCTTTAACACAAAAGAAAAAAACAAAAAGGGTAACGAGGTGGTAGCTGCCCGTAACAGGCACCGCCGCAGTGCTGCTGCCGTTTCTCTTTTTACGCTGATGTTTACGTTTAGTGGTGCTTTTCACGCTGCCTCTAAGCTTAAGCCGGACACTCGTTATAGCTACTTTACTAACGAGAAGATCGCTGCTGCATCACTATCTCTCGACACAGACAGTATTACCAAGATCGTAAAGGGGGCTATTACCAATATCAGCATCGTTAATTTGAACGATCAGCTCTATTGGCAAGTGTACTCAACCCCCAAAATGATAAACAAAGCGGCGGTATCCGCGAATAAAGCAGGCCAAGGAGAAAAGAAAAAAAGAACTGTTGTAGATTACATTCACACCGCAAAGTACACCGTATTACCAGAGGGAGAGAAAATGTATGCCCGCCACCTGGCTTCGCTATTTAGTAAACAACCCGCAACAGCAGCCCAATCTACTGAGTTAATTACCAAATTCGAAGGTGAATATGGCTTTGTCAATAAACGCTTACCCGTTTGGCGGGTTGATTTTGATACAAATTTTAACGAGCGCTACTATGTAGAGACTTCCTCGGGTAAACTATCCGTAAGGGTCGACGATACGGATTTGCTGGAGGGTTACAGTTTTGCCATGTTTCACAAACACCACTTTATGGATTGGGGAGGCAAAGAACTGCGTGATATTAGTACCATGTTTTGGGCCATGGCACAAGTGATTTTGGTAGTTATTGGCATCATGTACTGGCGCAAAACAGTATCCAAAAAATAAACTACTTGATCCGTAGGGGCAACTCGACCTTTAGTTTTTCCCAGCGCATCCCAAGTAAACAATTGCCCCCACGGCCAGGGGTCAAAAAATATTGCAACCGCTCGAGATGAGGAGCCGATTGCGGAGTAACCTCTACCCTCACCACGTCTTCTTTGGCATCATAGTCCCAGGCCAGGTGCTGGTTCCAGTTCTTATTGATGATAACGATCCACTTGTCGGGACCGGGTATGGTAAATAGGGCATACTTACCCGCCGCAATCTCCGTTTGGCCGATCAAAAGCGATGCAGAGGTCTCCAGTGTAGTGGCATTATGGGCTCCGGTTACCCATACTTCTCCAAAGGGCACCAGCCCACCCCATATAATGCGTTTACGGACCGCAGGTGAATGATAGGTTATCCGTATGCTATCTGCACCGAAGAAGGCAACAGTGCTGGCAGAAACACTCCCTCTTATTGAATCACCCACCAGATTGGGGTCGCTGACCGGCAATGACCCCTGCTGAGAAAAGACAAGCTGAGCACTAAGCATACCAAAAAGCAGCAAGACAAACCGATTAGGTAACATGTGTTATTTTTGAAAGTGAACAGTAAACTTTTACCAAGAGTCCAAGTCAAAAATATGGTTATAAGCCGAAACCCATGAAAAACAGACCTGTCTATTTGCTGTTCGTAGCCTGTTTTTGGATGACCGCCTGTACCAAAAACACACCCCCCGATAAAGCGTACCGGGTTGTTCGAAACATTAGCTATAATGGTGTTTCGGTTGATGTGGTCATCGATAAGCCTCAAAATGACACGGTTGATGTGCTGGTGGTCTACCATGGTACCGTTGCCTTCGACAGCAAGATTTTGGAAGCAGCCCACAATACGCTGGATGGCTTTAAGCGAATACTGACCCGCTCCGACATGATGATCGTGAGCGTGGCCTACCCGGAAGAAAATCTCCTGATGGGAGACAATATCGTACAGGCCGAGGCGGCATTACTATGGGTCAAGAACAAAGTGCAACAAGATTTGGGCATCACCACACGAAAGATCTTTATGGGGGGGCATTCCCAAGGAGGATATCTTGTAACCAGACTTAATACCATGCACCCCACCAATGGGGTCATTGCGAATGGCCCCGGTCCACTTAATATGGAATATCGATGCCGGCAAGAAGAATTGGGCCTGATAGGTGTTAGCATCGCCTGTACAGGACTAAGGGCTCGCTATGGATCGCCAACAACCAACCCTACCCCCTACTTTGATCGCTCGCTGCTGAATTTTACCAATGGCCACAAATCGGATATTTTATTTGTACAAGGATTAGATGATAGTCCTATACAGCTATACTCCTGGCCTACTTTCAAACAAAGCATTACCGCTTGTACCAATTGCCGCGAACGACTATTTCTGGAGCTGCCCAACGTTGGTCATACGGCCCTTTTTGAGAGTAATACGGCAAAAACGGAATTCAATAAATTCATTCAGCTCCGATAGGATCAAGCAAGGATGAAATAAAAAATTAGCCATGATGAATAAAATCAGCCTCATATCCATCGCTTTTATTCTTACGTTGGTTATTTTTTCTTGTAAAAAAGATACGCCCCCGCCTGATCCTGTCGCGGAGAACCTGTATTTTCCTCCTGTTTCAGGCTCCGAATGGATGACCTCTACCCCAGCCTCATTGGGGTGGAACACGTCATCGCTAGAAGATCTTACTTCTTTTTTGCAGACAAAGAATACAAAGGCATTTATTATCCTGAAAAACGGAAAGATCGTAATGGAGCGCTACTATGGCACATTTACCAAAGATAGTCTCTGGTATTGGGCATCGGCCGGAAAAACCATGACGGCTTTACTAGTGGGTATCGCCCAACAAGAAGGATTCCTCAATATAAATAGCCGTAGCTCTACCTATTTAGGCAGAGGTTGGACCTCGTTACCTGTTACAAAAGAAGATCTGATCACGGTTCGTCATCAACTCACCATGACCACGGGGCTCGACGACGGAGTACCCGATGATGATTGCACAACGCCCCCCTGTCTCACCTACAAAACCGATGCAGGTACTCGCTGGGCGTATCACAATGCCCCCTATACACTGCTCGAAAAAGTAGTGGAGAATGCCACAGGGCTTAGCTACAACAACTACTTTCAGCAAAAAGTCCGCAACCGGATAGGAATGAATGGGCTTTGGATACGTACCGGATTTAATAATGTGCTTTATAGCAATGCCAGAAGCATGGCGCGCTTTGGACTACTGCTTCTTAACAAGGGAAAGTGGGAGCAAACTCCGATCATTGCCGACACGGCTTACTTCAATGCTCAGGTCAATTCTTCGCAAACCATCAATCCCTCCTACGGATACCTGACGTGGCTCAACGGGAAAACAACCTATATGACCCCCATTTTTCAAACGGTGTTTACCGGCATGCTCATTCCCAATGCGCCTGCCGATATGTATTGTGCACTGGGAAAGAACGACCAAAAGATCTATGTGGTCGGCTCACAAAAACTGGTAGTGATAAGAATGGGAGAGTCATCGGGTACACCGGCACTGGCGTTGTCGGGGTTTGATAATGAGCTGTGGGGAAGACTTAAGCCAATAATCGGCTATTGAGGAGCCACTTACTACAGTGCAATAAAATTATTGAGTGGCGAGGCCGATTTCTTTTTGCAGGCAATCACCAGCAAGGCTGTTATGAGTAGGTGGCTAATCGAAACACAAGACAAACTGATATGAATAGTTTACTATTTCGATCGCTTAAAAACAACCTCCGTTCACATTTGACTTTAAAAGTTAAACTCCTGTTAACGGGAATTTTATGACACTTTGATTACAACCCTTAGCAAAAGGGTTTGTTTTTTTGAACAAAACCCCTGTTATGAAAAAATACTTTTTACCGGCTCTGTTATTTAGCACTGTTCTATTTTCTTGCACCGTCATCAGACAAGGAGAAGTGGGTGTTAAAAGAAGGCTCGGAAAGATCGACCCTCAGTTTATTGAGCAAGGCCCCAAAGGCTACAACTTTTTTACGACCACCATTTTGAAAGTGCCCACGCGCACGATGAACATCGAGGTAAAGCCCGACCTCCCCTCAAAAGAAGGCTTGACCATTCGTTCAGAGATCTCCATTCTTTATCGCATTAAACCCGAGGCAGCGCCCAAAATTGTACAAGGTATCGGGCTTAATTATGAGTCCGAGGTTATCTTACCTGTATTTCGTTCTGCCGCAGCAGATATAACCGCTAAATTTTTGGCGAAAGACATGCACAGTGGAGAGCGCACCCAGATCGAAGGCGCCATTCGCAGACAAATGACCGAAATTTTAGAACCTAAAGGCTTTATTATAGATAACGTATTACTGAAAAGCATCATGCTGCCTGCCGGACTTGCCAGAACCATAGAAGAAAAATTGCAAGCGGAGCAAGAGGCACAACGCATGGAGTTCGTGAAAGAAAGAGAAAAAAGAGATGCCGAGCGCAGGATCATTGAAGCCGAGGGCAAAAAAGAAATTGCCCGCATTCAGGCAGAGGGAGAAAAGAATGCGGCCATTATTCAAGCGGAGGCCAGAAAGCGTATGTTCGAAATTGAGGCCGAGGGTAGAGCTAATGCCATGGCCATAGAGGCCGTTGCTACGCGTCGCGCCAACGATACCATCAACAGAACACTGTCGCCTTCTATTTTAAAGTTGCGGCAGATCGAGGCTTTTCGCTCCCTATCGAACAGCAATAACAGCAAGTTGGTCGTAACAGATGGGAAAACCCCGTTCTTGTCGCTTCCAGACAACTTCTAGACCCTCTATTCAATTGATTTACAGCGCTCTGTAAAAGCGCCTATCCATTCATGTAAAATTATTGTCAGGTTCACCAAAAAGAGGGCGGCTGCTGTAATTTTACACTCTACAACAAATAAACACCAATTATGAAATCTCTTTTTACGAAACTCAGTTTGCTGACACTGGTGATCGCACTCACCGCCTTTAACGGATTCTCCCAATCAGTAGATGATGTGATCGCCAAGCATGTGGCCGCTACCGGAGGAGAAGAAAAGTGGAAGCAGGTCAATAGCATGAAGATCGAAGGATACATAGAAGTACAAGGCATCCAAATTCCCTTTACGCAACAAACAGTGCATAACACTGGCATGCGTATTGACGCCGAGTTTCAGGGTATGCAAATTATACAGATCGTTACCCCTACAAAAAGCTGGTCTCAAAACCCCTTTGGCGGCAAGACAGAACTCGAGCCTGCCAGCGAGGATGAGCATAAGCAACAAGTAGACGAGCTGGATATTCAAAATGAATTCGTTGACTGGAAAGCCAAAGGCTCCTCTGTGGAGTTGCTGGGCAAAGACGAAGAGGACGGCAACGAATATTTTAAAGTTCGACTGACCACCAAGCACCAGAATCAAACCGTCTATTATATCGATGTAAAGACCTACTTGATCTACAAATCGGTTAGCACTACCAAGATGCAGGGTCAGGAAATGGAAGTTACCACTAAGTTGCTCGACTATAAAGAGCTGCCTATTGGTGTCAAAGTTCCGCACAAGACCGATCAGATGGGACAAGTACTGGTGTTCGAAAAGATCGATGTGAATTCTACCATCGATACCAAGATCTTCGCCGGTAAGTAATTTTTGCACACAATAATTCTGCTTTTATGCTGAAGTCTTTTTTTCGGCCCTCCATTGCTATGGCCGCCCTGTTTTGCCTAGCCTCCGTAAGTTGGGCTCAACAAAACAAAGTAGAGATCAATTCCTCTTACTTTCAGTCGATGTCCGCCCGCAACCTGGGGCCCTCGTCCATGAGTGGACGCGTTACATCGATTGCAGGAACCACCGTAGATAACCAGATCAACCTGTATGTCGGAACGGCCGGAGGGGGTATTTGGAAAAGTCTAAATGGCGGCATCACCTTTACGCCGGTATTCGATAAATACTGCCAATCCATCGGAGCACTCGCTATTGATCCTACCTCCGCAAAGACCATCTATGCCGCCACCGGAGAGAGCAACATGCGTAACTCTGTCTCCATTGGAGATGGTATGTATAAGACAACCGATGCCGGCGCCAACTGGCAAAAGATCGGGCTTGACAGCACCGAGCACATCAGCAAGATCTGGATCGATCCTAAAAACACAAAGCGTTTATTAGTCGCAGCGCCAGGACCGCTGTGGTCATCGAGCCCACACCGCGGGCTGTATGCCACGAATGACGCCGGAAAAACCTGGGAGAAGATACTTTACGTAGATGAAAATACCGGGTGCGCCGATCTGGCCGTTAGCCCTCGTGACCCCAATATTATGCTGGCCAGTTTTTGGCAATTCAGAAGACAACCCTTCTCCTTTTATTCAGGTGGAAAAGGCAGTGGTCTTTTCCGTTCCACCGATGGCGGAAAGAACTGGTCGAAGGTAACAGCAGGGCTACCCGAAGGTGAAATGGGAAGGATCGTAATTAGCATCAATCCCTCAAAGCCACAAGAGGTACTCGCTATTGTAGAGGCTGCCGTACCAGGATTGTATATTTCACAAGACGAAGGTGTAAGCTGGAAAAAAATGGCGTCTACCGATAATATTACGGCTCGTCCTTTTTATTTCAGCACCCTTGAGTTCGACCCCAAAGACCCCAAACGAGTCTATCGCCCGGCATTCGATTTTCAGTACTCTACCGATGGTGGCTATTCGTGGTCTGGTCAATTGTTCTCGGATGTAGTTCCCCACGCCGACCATCATGCGTTATGGATCAATCCCGATAACACGAACACACTTTACCTGGGAACGGACGGCGGTGTTTATGTTAGCAATAACAAGGGGCTTTCCTGGTCATTCCTCAATAACCTGCCGGTAGGCCAGTTCTATCACGTGAGTGTGAGCAATGACAAACCTTTTAATGTATATGGCGGTTTGCAAGACAATGGCTCTTGGATGGCACCCAGCTCATCGCCCGGAGGGGTCGCAAGCACCGACTGGCAATTCTTAAATGGTGGTGATGGTTTTTGGGTTCAGCCCTCACCTGTTAACTCCAACATCGTGTATGCAGAATCGCAGGGAGGAGAGATCAATCGAATCAACCTCATAACAGGACTTTCCTATGGTATAAAGCCGCAACGTAACCCCGGAGAGGAATTGCATCGCTGGAATTGGAATACCCCGATAATAACAGCCATGAGCACGAAAAGACCGGGTAGTTATAACTTGTACACGGCTAACCAATTTCTGTATCGCTCTACCGACGAAGGCACCAACTGGACCAAGATTTCTCCGGACCTTACCACCAACGACAAGGCCAAGCAAAAAACAGAGAAAAGTGGAGGCGTGACCGGTGATAACACCAGTGCCGAAAACCATTGCACCATCTTTACCCTTGCACAAGACCCGCGCAACGAGGATATCATTTGGGTGGGTACGGACGATGGCCTTCTGCAATACACGAACAACGGAGGCAAGACATGGAACAACTTATCGGAGCGCATTTGGGCCACCGGCATTCCCAAAAATGCTTGGATCTCTTGCATCGAAGTGTCTGCCACTAACGCTAATCAGGTTTTTGTAACACTCGAAAACCACATGTACGGTGATCATAAACCCTACCTGGTCGTAACTAATGATGCCGGAAAGAATTGGAAGCGTCTGCAGAGCACCGAATGGACGGGATTTGCCCATGTAGTTCGTCAAGACCCACAAAATCCTGAGCTGCTCTTTTTGGGTACCGAAATGGGCCTCTTTATTTCGCTGGACGGTGGCAATAACTGGATGCGCAGTAAATATCAAAACCTGCCCTGGTACGCACTGGTGCGCGATCTAAAGATCTCCAATAGCGGCGATCTGGCTATCGGCACGCATGGGCGAGGCATCTATGTGCTCGATAATCTCTCTTCGCTACGAGCACTGGCCAAATCGGATCTGTCGCAAGACGTAATTTTTTATCCTGTAAAACCCTTTGTCTACGACGTTTCTCCGCAAACACCTTCGGGCTATGGAAATTTAGAGGGATGGACTGCCGGCAGCAAAGCCAATCTACCAGCATTTGAATACTACCTGAAGGAACGTTCTTCGCAAGCCGTAAAAATCATTATTTACGATAGCAAGGGTAATAAGATCAAAGATCTGAATGGAGGCACCGCCAAAGGACTTAATAAGGTCTACTGGACCCTCGATCAAAATCCTTGCAAAGTAGCTACGGGAGGCTTTACAGCGGGTTCGCCCGTGTTGTTCGCCTCCGTTATCGGACCACGTGCACCTATCGGTAGCTATAAGGCCGTCATCACGATTGGGGACAAGAAATTTGAACAACCTTTTCAGTTATTGGAAAATGCCGCTAAAGGATTTACAAAAACCAAACTCGATCTGCTGTTTGCGCAAACCATGAGGCTGTTTAAGGTACAAGAAGACCTGTACTATTTGGTCGACTCACTCAACAAGCGAATGGCAGCCCTTAAGAAGATCGATGCGCGCAGCACGGCACAAGAAAAAACGTTCCAGCAACTAGACAGCCTTCGCAAGGAGATCATTGAGACCAACCGCAAAACGGTCTTCTTTGATGAGTTCAAATATCGCCGTCGCTTGTCTGATGTATACATTGCACTTTGCACCTCGCTGGAACCCTTCTCTCCTTCCAAGACCGGAGCGATAGAAGTGTTGGAGCAAGAGTTTACCCAGATCAAAAAAGAGTTCGCTCGACTGCAATAAGCATCCATTGCGCATTTGAAACTGATTTACTAACTTTAAGAAATGAAGTTTGGTAAATCAGTTTTTTTTATTGTCCTCCTGGCTATGGTCGGAGCCACCTATTCTTGCACCAAAAAGGCGGAAGGTCGCCCCGACTTTGAGCTGATACAAGAGGAGATCCTAACCCCTACCTGTGCGGTGGCAGGCTGCCATGCCAGCACGGCCGATGCTACTTATAACCAACATAAACTGATTCTTGCAGAAGGTCAGGCCTGGGATGAACTCATCAATCAGGCACCACAAAATGCCGCTGCAGCTCTTCGCGGATTGAAATTGGTAAAACCCGGCGCTGCTGACCTAAGTTTACTCTATCATAAGGTTACCTGCGAGACCGGCCATCACAGCAGCCTAGGCAATTTAGGAGCCCAGATGCCCCTGGGAGGCCAGGTGCTCAGCAAAGGACAGGTAGAGTTCATCAAGCAATGGATAGACAAAGGAGCCAGTAAAACCGGCGCTGACGCAGACGATGCCCTTTTAAAAGACAATTCACCTTGCCAGGCCGAGGTACAACCCCTGACACCTCCTGCCGCCGGAACGGGCTTTCAAATGACCATCAGCCCCTTTGATATTCCCAAGAACTTTGAGCGAGAGGTATTCGTTCGCAAGAACAGTCCTAACACAGATACTGTTTTTGTGAATCGCCTGCAAATGCGGGGAGGTAATAACAGCCATCACTTCGTCGTGTACGGATTCAGAAATCCGACACTTTTACCCGCTCTCAATGTACTACGTGACCTGCGTGATCCTGTTACAGGTGTCATGAACTCCTCTACCCTGCTGGAGATGCAAAACCATGTATTTATGGGCGGCGGCACGGATGTCAATACCGATATCACCTTACCTACAGGCGTAGCGATCAGAATGGCTCCCGGAACGCCGGTCGACCTGAACGCGCATTATTTTAATCGTACCAACTTTACACTCACGGGGCAGAACTACATCAATTTTTACACGGTTCCACGTGGCGCCGTACAGTTCGAGGCCAAAACACTCGACCTTAACAATTTTGATATTTCCATACCCGCCAACACGCGCAGAACCTTTACGAAAAATTTCACCTTCAACTCGATTACCCGAATTGTGATGCTCACGTCTCACTTTCATAAGCTGGGAGAGAAATTCGTGATCAAGATCTTTGGCGGACCCCGCAATGGGGAGATCGTTTATACCAACACCAGCTGGGAACACCCTCTCGTGCTTTCCTATGCTGTACCGATCATTTTGCAACCCGGAGAAGGACTTACCTCTGAGGTTACCTATTTCAATAATAGCTCACAACCCGTTTCCTTTGGTTTAACCAGTCAAGACGAGATGAATATCATTTTTGGATACTATTATTGAAATATAATCGTACCGCAATTTTCTTGATGGAACTTCGTTTTAGCTACAAACAGCCTACTTGAATAAATTACTTTTTTCGCTCTTCATCCCTCTTGGTTTCATTTACGCAGGGAAGGCTTACTCGCAACCCAAGGCAAGCTGGCTCAATAAGCTGGAATTAGGTATGAGTGTGGGTCCCCAATTTTTTCTAGGCGATTTGGGCGGCGGATTGGGCCCTGGCAGCAAACTGCTAAAAGATATTGACATGGAAGAGACCAGACCCAGTATGGGTCTATATCTGAATATACATCCCTTGGACTGGTTCAGCCTACGGATGGGAGCACAGGTTGGTACCATTTCTGCCAATGACGTGCACTCACCGGGTATTTCCTCAAACGATATTTTTCGGCTTAACCGCAATCTACACTTTCGATCGGGCACCCAAGAACTCTACCTGGCAACCGCTTTTTATCCGCTGCAACTGATCCCCAGCAAAGCAGGATCACTGCTCGACAACATGCTACCCTATGTGGTAGCTGGCGGCGGCCTTTTTCACTTTAATCCCAAAGCACAGGATATTGACGGCAGTTGGGTAGCCCTTCAACCGTTACGGCTAGAAGGACAGGGATTTGCTGAATACCCGCAAAGCCGCCCTTACAAGCTTACACAGTTCTACCTTAACGGGGGAATGGGCATCAAGTATTACATCAACGCATCGCTTTATATCGGAACAGAGATACTGTACCGAAAATTATTCACCGATCAGGTAGACAACGTAAGCGCTTCTTCCTACATAGATCCCGCTACTTTCGACACCTACCTCTCAGCGGCAGATGCGGTCAGAGCCAAACGGCTATATTACCAAGGAAAATTTGATCTGGGAGGACAAGCCCCGCACCAGACCACGCTACCCAGAGGCAATCCTCAGCAAGCAGATGCTTTCTTTAGCCAGACCATTCATATTGGCAAGCGGCTGTTTAATCAACAGGATCGGCGATTGAAATGCCCTATCAGCTATTAAGGGCAACTCCTTTTACACGTTACTCCATACGCGTTACCCACTCAAGGACCATGGCCAAAAAGAGTCGCTTATCTTTGAGCCATGCAAATTGCCTTCGACGCCAAACGTGCCTTTCACAACGGTACCGGACTGGGGCATTATAGCCGCACGCTGATTCGATCGCTGGCCATGCTGTATCCCCAACACCATTACTGGCTATTGAACCCAAAACCCGGCAGGCACTTTACCTATAGCGATCCTACATTACACGAAGTGCGACCCACCCAAGTACTGCATCAGGCACTGAGCAGCGCCTGGCGAAGTCGGTGGTGCAAACAGTGGCTTACTCAACACCCAATCGACCTGTATCATGGCCTCAGCCACGAATTACCGATCGGAATAGAGCGCACAGGGATCGCTACCGTTGTTACCATGCATGACCTGATTCCGGAGCGCTATCCGGCTCAATACACGTGGATAGACCGTCAGACCTATCACCATAAATTTCTGTCAGCTTGCCGAAGAGCCGATCGTATCATTGCCATCAGTGAGCAGACCAAGGCCGACATCCTACACTACTACTCCATTGATGAAAAAAAGATCCGGGTCTGTTATCAGAGTTGCGATCCTCGATTTTATGCAACCGTCTCCACAGAAGAAAAAGATCGTATTCGAAAAAAATACCAACTACCTGAACGTTATTTTTTATCCGTAGGATCCGTGATCGAGCGAAAAAATCTTTTACAGGGTTGCAAAGCCATCAACTTATTGCAACAAAAGCTCGATATCCCGTTACTGGTGATCGGAGGAGGCGGCGCCTACAAAAGAAAAGTGCAGCAGTATGTTCGAGAGCAAGGGCTCGAAAAGAAAATTCGCTTTTTATCGGATGAGCCATCATTAAAAAACGATCCTGACTTTATCAGTGCCCGGGATTTTCCGGCCCTATACCAGCAAGCTACCGCGTTACTCTATCCTTCTTACTTTGAGGGATTCGGTATACCCGTACTCGAAGGGCTTAGTAGCAAAGTGCCTGTTATTACCTCGGATCGTTCTTGTCTACCGGAAGCCGGCGGACCAGGCGCTTTCTATATTGACCCCGACAGTCCCGAATCGATCGCCACCGCTCTGTATACCACGGCGACCGACAAAGCAAGGGTGCAACAACAAATTGCATTGGGGTGGGAATATGCGCAGCGGTTTACAACCTCCCTTACAACAGAGGCCGTGATGAACGTCTACCGCGAACTGCTACCCTAGAAGATTAGACCAAGGCAGCTTCGAGCACCTGAGACATGTTCTTAACGTAATGAAACTTTACTCCCTTGATGAAGGCGGGCTCTATCTCGTCTACGTCCTTTTCGTTTTGTGCGCAAAGGATGATCTCCTTAAGTCCGGCTCGCTTGGCGGCTAGTACCTTTTCTTTGATACCTCCCACGGGCAAGACCTGACCACGCAGTGTGATCTCTCCGGTCATGGCCAAAAAGGGCTTTACCCGCTTTCCGGTCAGCGCCGAGGCCATGGCCGTCATCATGGTAATACCGGCGCTTGGGCCATCTTTAGGAACAGCTCCTTCTGGAACGTGTACATGCACATTCGATCTTTCGAACAAGGTTGAATCGATCTTATACTTTTTGGCGTGGCTCTGCAAATACGTGAGCGCTGTCGTGGCACTTTCTTTCATCACATTACCCAAATTACCGGTCAAGGTGAGCACACCCTTGCCCTCGCTAACCGTAGCCTCAATAAAAAGAATATCGCCCCCGACGTAGGTCCAAGCCAACCCAACGGCCACACCAGGTTGCTGTACGGTCTTGTAAAGGTCATTGCTGTAGCGTGCCTTTCCCAGCACCTTTTCGATCAATGCCGGACCTACGGTCGGCTTGATCTTTTCTTTCATGACCAACTCCTTTGCCTCAAAACGCATCAACGAGGCAAGTTGACGATCGAGCTCTCTGACCCCGCTCTCACGGGTATAATCTTGTATGATCTTCTCGAGCATCTTATCACTAATACGCAGTGAGCTGCTCTTTAAACCATGTAATTCCTTTTGCCGGGGAATCAAATGCCTTTTAGCGATCTCGATCTTTTCCTCAACAGCATAACCGCTCAGATCGATGATCTCTAGGCGATCGCGCAGGGCAGGCTGTACATTTTGTATGTTATTGGCCGTAGCAATAAAGAGCACCTTGCTGAGATCGTACTCCAGCTCCAGGTAATTATCATAAAAAGAATGATTTTGCTCGGGATCGAGTACCTCGAGTAAGGCCGAGGAGGGATCGCCCCTAAAATCAGCGCCTACCTTATCGATCTCATCCAATATCATTACCGGATTTGACGCCTGCACTTTCCGCAAGGATTGCAAGATCCGTCCGGGCATGGCTCCTACATAGGTCTTACGATGACCTCTGATCTCACTTTCGTCGTGTAGCCCACCAAGGCTGAGCCGAACATATTTGCGACCAATGGCATTCGCGATGCTTTTTCCAAGCGAAGTCTTACCGATACCGGGAGGGCCTACAAAACACAGGATAGGACTTTTCATATCGCCCTTTAACTTCAGAACCGCCAGGTGTTCTAAAATACGCTCCTTGATCTTGCGCATGCCGTAATGATCCCTGTCGAGTGTCGTGCGGGCTTTTTTGAGATCATAATGGTCTTGCGTACACGTACCCCAGGGCAAATCGAGCATCAGATCGAGGTGGTTATATACCACCGAATAATCGGGCGTACTGGGATGCATACGCTCAAGCTTCTCGATCCCTTTTTTAAAAGCCTCTTTGGCAGCCGCAGGCCATTCCTTTCCTTCGGCTTTCTTTTGCATCTCCTTAAGCTCTTGCGCGTTTGTATCACCACCGAGTTCTTCCTTGATGCTCTTGAGCTGTTGCTGTAAGAAATACTCCCGCTGCTGCTTGTCAAGTTCCGTACGTGTTTTAGCAGTTACCTTGTTGCGAAGCTCGGCGAACTGCAATTCTTTTTGCAAAAGTTGCATCAACAGGTCAGCTCGCTGACGAAGCGGGTCGATCTCGAGCAATCGTTGCTTTTCTCTAATGTCCGTGTTGAGATTACTGGCCACGAAATGCACCAGAAAAACAGGGTTCTCTATGTTACGCAAAATGATGCCTGCCTCGGTAGGAATGTTGGGAGACAGCTGAATGATCTGACCGGCCAGCTCTTTGATGTTAGCTACATACGCATTGAAATCCTCATCTTGAGGTGCAGTTTCTTCACTGAGCGATTTGATAGCCGCTTTGAAGTAAGGCTCTTCTTCGACCACGGACTCAATACTAAATCGAAGCTTACCCTGAATGATCACCGTGGTACCCCCATCGGGCATCTTGATCAATTTTACGATACGGGCAATGGTGCCGATACGCTCCAGATCGGCCACTCCGGGATCTTCTACCGCACTATCCTTTTGAGCCACCACCCCAATGAGCTTATCGGCCTTATAGGCATCCGTTACAGCGCGTATGCTTTTATCCCTGCCTACCGTAATGGGTAGTACCACGCCGGGAAATAAGACCGTATTGCGAAGGGGCAAAAGGGCGATTGTTGCAGGCACCACAATCTCTTGCCCATCATCCTGCGTTCCCTCGTTCAGGGGGATAATGGGCAAAAAATCCATTTCTTCTTCGGGATGCAGGATCAATTTGTCAACTCTCATAGTAGTAATTATTTGGACATTCTGTCACCCGACCGCTCGGAAGCAGTTCAATTCAATGACAGAACGCGGGAATTCCTATAAGCCAACAATCATGCCCCGCGGCCTCTACCTGACAAAATGGATCGATTAAAGGATGGTCATGCCAACGGAAAGCTGAAAACCTTGGTTTTTCCAGCGAGAGTCGTTGGTCAGGTCATTGATATCGTTGAGCCCGACAAAGTAGCGTCCATTGACCCTGAAAATACCGGCTTTAAGCTGAACGCCGCCCAACATGGAAAAATCGCCTTGCTTAAAGGCATTCTGCGCATTTTGACCAAATGAATTGCTTCGGTCAAATAAGATACCGAACTGTGGGCCGGCCTGCAACGAAATAAATCCTCCTCCCAGCTTGTAATTGAGCAGTACGGGAATAGAGAGATATTCCATCTTCACTGAGGTAAGCCCTCGAAGAGCATTGTTCAACAGATTATTGTAACTGGAATCAAGTGAATTCTTGTATTGATTGATCAGCAGTTCTGGCTGCAAGGTCAGCTGCTTGGACAGCTTTATCTCTGCAAAAGCACCCAACTGATATCCGTAGGAGAATTCATCCTCAAAAGACCGACCATCAACTTTGGTAATGTTGGTGCCGGCTTTTACCCCCAGATGAAACTGGGCCTTTGATGCAAAGGAGAAGAATCCTGCGAACAGAAGAAAGAAAAATCTGGCTTTCATAGAGAGACATGTTTGGTTACGGTTCAAATATACTCCCACAAAACTCTACGAGGCAGCGACTTATTATCCACCGGGTGTTAATCTTTTGAAAATAATTCAATAAGGGTAATCTCCGGCAAGAAGCCGACCCGCCCCGGGTAACCGATAAATCCAAATCCTGTGTTGACGTACAATTTTTGCTGCGCCTGCTCGTAAAGACCCGCCCACTCGTTGTAAACATATTGCACCGGACTCCAGCGCATACCCGGTAGCTCAACGCCAAATTGCATGCCATGGGTATGACCCGACAGGGTAAGCGCAATATCGGTGTACTTTTCGCAAACCTCGGCCCTCCAATGAGAGGGATCGTGCGATAGCAAGATCTTGAAAGACGCTGCCGCTCCGTCTCCGTAAGCGCGTGACAGATCTCCATATTTCGGAAAGCGAAGCTTGGCACTCCAGTTCTCCACACCTAGCAATAGCAGGCGTTGCCCGTCCTTTTCTATCAAGGCCTGCTCGTTAAGCAAAAGACGCCACCCCATTTGACGCTGGATGTCCTTGAGCAGGGCCAGATTGGCTTGTTTGTCGTCGGCGTTGTCCCAACGAACATAATCGGCATAGTCGTGGTTGCCCAGCACCGAGTAGACACCGAGCGGGGCCCGAAGACGTGCGAATACATCGATGTAAGGATTCATCTCGGTGGCCAGATTATTGACCAAG
>CANGTM010000025.1 GCA_947456825.1 Chitinophagaceae bacterium | reverse complement strand
GAGCAGATGAAACAACTTACATCCATCTCGGCACTGGGCTCGGTAAATGGAAAATAGGAGGGCCGAAAACGAACCTTTACATCGGGCCCGTACATCTCTTTGACAAAAAAGTATAAGGTTTGCTTAAGGTCAGCAAAAGAAACCTGTTCGTCTATGTACAATCCTTCGATCTGATGAAAGAAGCAATGGCTACGGGCACTTACGGTCTCGTTACGAAATACACGTCCGGGCATTAGCATGCGAATAGGAAGCTTTCTCTTTTCCATCTCCCGTATTTGCACACTGCTGGTATGCGTGCGCAATACCCAATCGGGATTCTGTTGAATGTAAAAGGTGTCCTGCATATCCCTGGCCGGATGATGCGGTGGCAAATTGAGAGCGCCAAAATTGTGCCAGTCATCCTCGATCTCGGGTCCTTCTGCCACGGCAAAGCCGAGTCGCTGAAAGATCGATACGATACGATTTTTCATTAAGGTCACCGGATGGCGCGATCCCAGCGGAAAGGGTTGTCCCGGTAAGCTCACATCGATAGAGGTCGATGCTTGTTCGGAGGGCATGGCCGACAACAATTGATCATAATGCGCTGCCACGAACGACTTGAAATCATTAAGCAATTGTCCGGCTTCTTTTTTCTTATCGGCCGGCACTTCTTTCATGGCATTCATCAGTTGCTTGACCGCCCCTTTACTGCCCAAATATTTGATCCGAAAAGCCTCGATCTCTTCGGGTCGGGTGGTGGTAATGCTACCGATCTCACTGCGGAGCGCATCGATCTGTTGCCATAGATTCTCCATACGACAAAAGTAAGTCCAAACCAGCAATTAATTATCTTGCAAGTATGTCAGATCATCTTGGTATCGAAGATTTCCTGCTCCCTGTCGACAAATCGGTGCTCTCGCAAGACACCGGGTATAAAGAGGGTCAGATCGGTCATCATATACTAGCCTACGAGCAAACGATGCCCGAGTTAGATGACGCGCAGCTGGTAGTTGTAGGTTGCCCCGATCACCGCGGATCAGGTATCGAGCAGCACCAGACAATGGGACCCGATGCCATTCGTCGTCAGTTTTATGCCTTGTTTTATTGGCATGCCGACCTTGTGTTGGCCGATGTAGGAAATATTCGTACGGGTGCTACTTTATCCGATACCTATGCGGCCTTACGCACTGTGGTATCGGCCTTGATGGCAGAAGGTAAGACCGTCGTCATTCTGGGAGGGTCGCACGATCTTACCACTGCGCAGTATCAAGCCTATGTGCATCGCCGACAATTGATAGAAGCCACGCTGGTCGATGCGCTCATAGACCTCGATACCGAGGCAGTGCTGCCTGCCGATCAATTTTTGATGGAGATGTTGACGGGTACGCCCAATTTCATTCGCCATTACAATCACATCGGGTTTCAGAGTTATTGCGTTAACCCTCAGCTATTGGAGACCCTCGATAAATTACGATTCGATTGTTACCGGGTGGGCCACGTTAAGGAGGCGCCAGACGAAATGGAGCCCGTAATCCGAAATAGCCATCTATTTAGTTTCGATCTCTCTGCCTTGGCCAATGCCTATTCTCCGGCCAGTACCATTTCTCCAAATGGATTTACCGGTGAGGAGGCTTGTACCCTCTTTCGCTATGCCGGAATGAGCCCTACAGTAAATACGGTAGGTATATATGGCTATGATCCCCGGGCCGATCGCCAAGACCTTAGTGCTAAGCAGATAGCACAGATGCTTTGGTATCTGCTCGATGGTAAAAGTCGCGGCCGACGTGAGGCTGCATTGCAAGAAAAAGATTCCTTTAACGAGTATTATATGGCTTTTGCCGAGGTGGAGACCATTTTTTTACAGAGTAAAAAGACAGGTCGCTGGTGGATGCAATTGCCCAATAAACAATTTATCGCTTGTAGTTACAAAGACTATTTACTGGCTAGCAGCAATGAGATTCCCGAACGATGGCTGCGCGCCCAGGAGCGAGGCTAATTATCCCTTTAAAACGTATAGTGGATGCAACTACATCAACCATGGTTTCGGCAACAATGGCAGTGGCTATGGCTCTTGTTATTGGCCTCTTGCAGTACCCAGCAACAAGTACAAAAAATCGCCCAACGTCAATTGGCGGCCACTGAAGCCTTTACTAGTTCTCATTGGGGAGTCAGTGTGCTTGACCTGACATCGAATACCTACTGGTACGATCAGAACGGGCATAGATATTTTGTGCCGGCCAGCAACACCAAGATCCCTACTTGCTATGTGGCCATGAAGCATCTTGGCGAACGACTCCCTGCTGCCCTGCTGCGGGAGACTGCCGATACGCTCTATGTGCAGCCGCAGGGAGACCCTAGTTTTTTACATCCTGATTTTTTGAAACAACCCTTATGGCAGCGAATGCTGTCCGCAAAAAAGCATATCGTTTTACATTTTTCCTCTCGCGATCGCTTCGAGGCCTACGGCAGTGGCTGGTCATGGGATGATTATCAAGAACCGTACCTTGCCGAGCGAAGTGCGTTTCCGCTCTATGGAAACCTGGTGCAGTTCGAAGCAAGAGATCAGCGATTAAAAGCTACCCCGTCGCTGGTGTTGCAGCCTCCTTTTACAAGGGAGCCCATGGTACAGTTGCTGGGTACCGGCGGCAATTTTTCCATATCTCGAAGTAAAGACGAGAATCTGTTTTCTATTAGCCGGGGAGGCCGTTCCTTTTCCAAGACAGCCCTGCCATACAAGACCAATCGGGGGATTACCAATTTTATTTTTTTGCAGGACACGCTTCAGCGGATGGGACTATCCGCATCTGTACGCCTTGATACCGATCCGATACCCGGAGAACTTTTTTTCTCGCAGCCTACAGATTCGCTACTGATACCACTAATGCATCGAAGCGATAACTTTTTTGCCGAGCAAAGCCTCCTTATGGTAAGTCAACGTTTGTTGGGATATATGAGCGATCGAAAGTTGATTGATGCGCTTCTTGCATCCGATCTTAAGGGCTTACCTCAACCACCTCGATGGGTAGATGGTTCTGGTCTTAGTCGCTATAACTTGTTTACACCCCAAGATATGGTAACTATTCTGGCCCGGATGAGACAAGAGTTTAACTGGTCTCGCCTTCAGGCCATCTTTCCGCATGGTAACGAAGGAACATTGAGTGGCTATTATATGGCCGACAGCGCAGCTATCTATGCCAAGACAGGAACTTTGAGCGGTGTAGTGGCCCTGAGTGGGTTCTTACAGACTCGAAAAGGAAAATGGCTGGCTTTCTCCGTGATGGTAAACAATCATCAATCTTCTGCTACTACCATTCGACGCCAGATCGAAAAATTTCTATTAGCCATTCGGTCCCGCTTTTGAAATTGCTAGAAGTTACCGACCGAATATGTCCGCTAAATATTTTTTTTCAATGGCAAGATAGGTGGGCTTTCCATCGGGAGTTTGTCCCGGATGTTGGCAGGCCAATAGCTGTACCACCAGTTGTCGCATTTCTTTTTCACTGAGCGGCGTACCCGCCTTGATGCAGCGAAGTTTTACCATTGAGCGAATCAGTTTTTCCCGTAAGGGATGGCCCGCATCGGTATTAAAATGCTTGTATTGCTCGAGCATCGACTCGATGATCGTTTTTTCTTGGCCGGCCGGAAGGTCCGAGGGGGTTCCCTGCACCATAAAAGAACCAGGGCCATTGGGCTCTAATAAAAAGCCCAAAGACTCTAATGTAGGGTTGAGTTCCTGTAGTAAGGTCGCATCGGCTGGAGCCAAGGAGAGAGTGATAGGAAACAACGTGCGTTGTGCCGGCACCGGCTGTTCGGCACTGCTTTGCTGTAATTGCTCGTAGAGAATGCGCTCGTGCGCACCTTGCTGGTCTATCAGCCAGAGCCCATCACGGTTTGGATAAAGAATGTACGTATCAAGCAGGCCTGTTACATGAAGAGGTTGCTCTTCCCTTGTGTCGGACAATAGAGTGGCCGCATGGGCGGGTTCGGGCTCGCTGGTGCGCCTGTCAGGCTGGTAAGGAGTAAAGCCGCTGGGTTGTATCAGATGTGCCTGGTTCTTTTGCGTAAAGCTTTTAAAGATCGAACTGTCGGCCGCGGCCGATCTTTTTTCTTGGGTAAATGGCTGCTGTATCGAGGATAGTTGTTGAATAGAGGCGTCCAGGTCAAAATCGAGCGTAGGGGTAATGCTGAATTGAGCCAGCGCGTGTTTTACGGCCGCTTGCACGAAGGCATAGGCGATCTTCTCATCCTCGAATTTTATCTCTTGTTTGGTAGGATGAACGTTGATGTCGATCTGTTGCGGATCAAGATCGATAAAAAGCACATAGAGCGGAAAATGATCGGGTGCCAACATCCCTTGAAAAGCATTCATGACCGCATGGTGCAGGTAAGCGCTTTTGATAAATCGGTTATTGACAAAAAAGTATTGCTCGCCTCTTGTTTTGCGGGCTGTATCGGGCTTGCCCACAAAGCCGCGTATGTTTAGGTAATCGGTCTCTTCTTTTACTGTCACCAATCTCGATTCATAGGAGCTCCCCATCAATTGCACGATGCGTTGCTTGAGTGTGCCACTCTCAAGTTGAAAAAGTTGTTGGTTATTCGCGTGCAGACTAAACGCTATCGTAGGAAAAGCCAGGGCTACCCGGGTAAATTCATCGATAATGTGCCGCATCTCAGCGGCATTGCTTTTTAAGAAATTGCGTCGGGCCGGAACGTTAAAGAATAAGTTTTTCATGGCCACGCTGGTACCTTGTGGCGCTGCCACAGGGGCCGTTTTTATCAGTTGGCTGTTTTCGACCTCTACAAAAAACCCTGTATCGGCTGCTGCCGTGCGGGTCCGCAGCTCTACTTGCGCCACCGCGGCTATAGAGGCCAGCGCCTCTCCCCGAAATCCCATCGTTTGAATGCGGAACAGATCTTCAATACAGCTGATCTTAGAAGTGGCATGTCGGCCAAAGCATCTTTTGGCATCCTCCTCATCCATCCCCCTTCCGTTATCCACTACTTGAATGAGTGATTTACCTGCGTCGTTCACGATCAGCTGAATCGAAGTGGCCGAAGCGTCAACGGCATTTTCAAGTAGCTCCTTTACAGCGCTGGCAGGGCGCTGAATCACCTCTCCGGCTGCGATCTGATTGGCAATATGATCGGGTAAAACGGTAATCAAGGGACTAGGCGGGTTAAGCCTTCAAAAATACGGTTTTGCCTCTATTAAGCAGAGACGTCGGGCTTGCTTTTTTATCTGGTCGTCTTGCGGTGTTTAACAACAGCTGATTACACTAAAAAGAGTATTTTTATTTTTCTTGCCATTAAATATTTTTTCATGAGAGTAGTATTGACGTTCGCATTGCTGGGTTACTTGTCTTTTTTGCCTGCCCGGGCCCAGTCGTTGGCCAGTAAGGCCCGTCAACGTTGGGTAGATAGCGTATTTGCCAGCTTGACCGAAGACCAGCGCATCGCACAACTGATGGTCGTTAGAGCCCACTCCAATCTGGGCCCAGAGCATGTTGCCAAGGTAGAGCGCGATATCATGGATTACAATGTGGGAGCACTTTGCTTTTTTCAGGGGGGTCCCCTCCGACAGGCACTGCTGACCAATCGCTACCAGCAATTGGCCCGCACCCCCTTGATGGTCACCATCGATGGGGAATGGGGGTTGGGTATGCGACTTGACAGTGTAACCCGGTTTCCCTACCAGTTGACGTTAGGAGCCTTACAAGATGAAAATCTGGTGTATCGCATGGGGGTGGCCGTAGGGGAACAATGCAAGCGCATTGGCGTTCATGTCAATTATGCGCCCGTGGTCGATGTCAATAATAATCCGGATAATCCTGTGATCGGTTTTCGCTCGTTCGGCGAAGACCGCAATAAAGTAAGTCGAATGGGCATTGCCTATATGAAGGGAATGCAAGATGCGGGCATCATGGCTTGTGCCAAACACTTTCCGGGCCATGGTGATGTAGCGGTCGATTCTCATTACGATCTGCCTGTCATCAATAAGTCGATGGCCCAGCTTGATTCAATGGAGTTGGTTCCGTTCAGGGCCATTTTTTCTGCCGGCGTTGGAAGTGTCATGATCGCACACCTGGCCATACCGGCCATCGATACCGCGGCTCGACGCGCCACTTCAATTTCGCGTAACAACGTTACGGAGCTACTGCGAAATAAACTTCAGTACAATGGGCTTACGTTTACCGATGCGCTAGAGATGAAGGGGGTTGCCAACTATTTTCCCGGAGGCACCATTTCGGTAGAGGCTATCATTGCCGGTAACGATATGCTGTGTTTGCCCGCCAGCGTACCTGAATCGATCGCTGCTATCAGAGCGGCCATACAAGACGGGCGCCTGCAACAAAGCGATGTCGATAGCAAGGTCAAAAAAGTATTGCAAGAAAAATATAACCTGGGACTGCATCGTCCACAGGTCATCGATACCACCAATCTTGTAGCTGACTTGAATGTCGCTACCGATGCCATTCGTGAAGAGGTGGCCCGAAAAGGTCTCACCGTTCTTGGCAAAGCACCTGCTTCGCTGGTATTACCATTGCAAAAAGGCGATCGTCGTTTAGCCTATATCCAGTTGGGTGGTACGACGATGGGGGCCTTCGGCAAGCAAGTGCAAGAGCAATTAGGGGCCGACCTGTTTTCCTTTTCGTTACAAGACAGTACGGTCAATGTAGACAGTGTCGTACGTGTGGTCAAAACCAGCGGCAGCTACGATCTGTTGCTGATCGGTCTGCAAGGGTTTTCTAACAAGCCGATGAATAATTTTGGCATTGGTTCTAAGGCCTTACAACTACACCAGTCATTACAATCTGATTCTACTATCAGCATTGTCTTTGGCAACGTACAAGCGCTAAAACATTTATGCGATGCACGTTTTTTAGTAGCTGCCTATCAAGACGATGAGATTACACAATCGGTAGCCGCGCAGTGGCTGCTGGGAGAATTTGCTGCCACGGGCGTGTTGCCGGTATCGGTTTGTAAGTATCCTTTTGGAGCAGGTGTACAAGAGAAGCCGCGCCCGGTATCTGCCAATAGAAAAATGGCTGCGTTCAGTAGGCTGGATGCCGTCGTAAACAATGCCATAGCTCAAAAAGCCTTTCCGGGTTGTGTGGTACTGGCCGTACATAACGGCGAGATCCTCTTTCATAAGGCCTATGGCTATTATGATTATGCGCAACGTCAATCCGTGGCCCCAGAGAGTATTTTCGATCTGGCCTCGGTAACCAAGATATCTGCCACTACGGTCGCAGTAATGAAACTCTATGAACAAGGTAAACTTCGACTGGAGGCTCGCTTGGGCGATTATTTGCCCTGGGTTCGTGGCTCTGACAAGCAAGACTTAACGATCCGCGATATTTTGCTACACCAGGCAGGGCTGGTCCCCTTTATTCCATTTTATAAGGAGACCCTTACCGGTAATGGTACACCCGACAGCAGTATTTTCTCGTCGGTATCCAAACCCGGCTTTACGCTGCGCGTAGCCGAAAATTTATACGTGCGTAACAATTGGCAAGACAGTATTCGTCAACGGATCTTGCAAAGTCCTGTAGGGGTTGCCGGAAACTATGTGTACAGTGATAATGATTTTATTTTCTTAGGGAATATCGTTGAGCAGCTGTCAGGTCGATCTCTTGATATTTTTTGTCAGGAGAACTTCTATAGACCGATGGGGATGTATGCCACAGGCTTTAAACCCCGTGAGCGGTTTTCGACCGATCGGATGGTTCCTACCGAGAACGAGAGGCAGTTTCGTCGCCAGACCACGCGGGGTGATGTGCACGATGAAGGAGCGGCGCTAATGGGCGGTGTGGCCGGCCACGCCGGATTATTCTCAAGTGCTTACGATCTGGCCATCTTGTACCAGATGTTATTGAATAATGGTGTTTATCAGGGGCGTCGTTATCTGCAGCCAGAAACCATTAAGCTCTTTACCAGTTACCAGCGAAACGGAAGTCGCCGCGGGCTTGGCTTTGATAAACCGGAAACCGGCAACAAAATGCGAAAAGATCCCTATCCTTCTTTATGGGCCTCTGCGGCTACCTTTGGGCATACCGGTTTTACCGGCACTTGCGTTTGGGCCGATCCACAGCAAAACCTGGTTTACGTATTCTTGTCGAATCGTGTTCATCCTACCCGCGACAACAATAAGTTATCTCAGTTGCAGGTTCGCGGAAAAATTCAGGATGCGCTATATAGCGCCATTGGGGTCGATCAATAAAAAATAAATTAGTTGCCCGATCCCTGTTGAGGGGGTCTGGGTCCGCGGGGAGAACGTGGTCCGCGCGGTTGCTGACGAGAAGAACCTCCACTTCTGGGGGCATTTCCGTTTTGTGCGCTACTGCCTTGCGGGGGTCTTGCTTGCGGAGAACCACCTTGTTGAGGGCCTCGTTGTTGTGGACCTCGTTGTGGTTGGTTTCGTTGCGGTGCGCCGCCTTCGCGGCGAGGCTGATCAGGACGAGGGCCCTGTTGTTGTCTTCTTTTTTTCTGCGCAGCTCTATCGAGTGATTTGAGACTGATCTGCCCGACCAACTCTACAAACTCAGGTTCTTCTTCTTTAGGTTTGGATGATACGATCTCGACCGGCTCGAGCTCCTCGGGGCGCACGCCCTGTCGGTTGAGCTCTTTGATCTTTTTGACGCGATCGATCGATAGCGGATATTGTTTGTTGCTATCGGGCAACGTATACCACATGAGGTTTTTGAAAATATCCTTTTTGATCAAAAAGGCATTTCCCTTGGCTACTTGCAGTACGTCACAATTGTCCGGGAAATGCTGCAAAGCGTCGAGATATGTATCGAGCTCATAGTTTAGACAGCATTTGAGTCGTCCGCACTGTCCGCTCAGTTTGGTCTGGTTGATCGATAAATTTTGATAACGGGCGGCCGCGGTATTAACCGATTTGAAATCGGTAAGCCAGGTGCTACAGCAGAGTTCTCGTCCGCAACTACCAATTCCACCCACTTTTCCTGCCTCTTGTCTGGCACCGATCTGCCTCATCTCGACTTTTACCTTGAACTCGTTGGCATATACCTTGATCAATTCTCTAAAGTCGACCCGTCCATCTGCTATATAGAAGAACGTCGCTTTTCGGCCATCGGCCTGAATCTCGACCTGGCTGATCTTCATGTCGAGTCTTAGTTGTTTGGCAATGGCGCGGCTGCGAATAACAGCCTCGGCTTCGCGGCTCTTGCTCTGTTTCCATTGCTCTATATCGCGATCGGTAGCAAGGCGCAATACTTTTTTCATCTCCGGATGAAATTCCTTTACCCCTCTTTTCTTTAACTGCAGTCGTACGATCTCTCCGGTCAGCGAAACTTCTCCTACGTCAAAACCACTGACCCCCTCTACGGCAATCAGGTCTCCTTTTTCAAGCGGCTGTAAGGTGGGGTTCGTAAAGAAATCTTTGCGCGTGCCCTGGCTAAAGCTTACTTCAATAACGCGGCATTGACTCTCGGTGTCGGCCAGGGGAAGGTTCTTGAGCCAGTCATGGGCATTCATACGATTACATCCGCCGGAACTACATCCCCCGTTACTTTTACATCCATTTGGTTTACTGCCAGTTGCAGTGCCACAGCCCGAACAACTCATGATAGCGAAAATACGGATTTGTCCTGAATGATGTGGTAAAGTCTAATGGTGAGCGCATGAAACAAGATCTTGGCATTGGCATTGCGCTCAATTTGGTAATGGGCCTGGTCTAGTTCGTTGACCATGGCCTCTTGCTGCTCGATACCCGCGATCTTATTGAGTCGTTCGGCGAAATCCCGTTCTTTTTCGCCGATCAGGTATTCCGCACCCCGAATACGTAAGTGCAATGCCTGCTCGAGCAAATGGATAAAATAACGTACGAATTGTTTTTGTTTTTCCCGGCCCAACCGGCTGATCTCCTCGACCCATTTGGTCTGGGCCACCGGTCCGGTCTTAAGCATCGCATTGAGCCAATCGCGTACCAACACTTGCCAATCTTCTTCGGCATGTTGTACCAGTTGTAACGCTTCTCGGTAGTTGCCTTCGCAGAGTGGAGCCACTTGCGCGGCCAACGAGGCAGGGGTATTGTTTCGGTCTATCAATGCTTTTTCGATCGCTGCTGTTTCCAGCGCCGGTACTTTGATCAATTGACAGCGGCTGACGATCGTAGGAAGCAAGTTCGCCTCGTTTTCGCTGACCAGCATCAACAACGTGTCGGGGGGTGGTTCCTCAATTAGTTTGAGGAGTTTATTTCCTTCGTTACCCATTAACTCAGGTAGCCACAGGATCAGGATCTTCCAGGGGCTCTCGAAACTTTTAAGACTCAGCTTTCGAATTATATCATTGCATTCTTCAGAAGTGATCTTGCCCTGGCTATTCTCTTTACTCTTGATCATTTCGATCCAGTCGAATAAATTGCCATAGGGTTGTAGTTGAACAAACGATCGCCATTCATTGATAAAGTCTGTGGCAATAGGCTTTTCTCCCGGCTTTTTGGTAACGGTAGGGTATGAAAAATGAATGTCCGGGTGAATGAGCTGTGTAGCTTTTTTGCAGGCCGGGCAAACACCACAAGGAGCATCGGCAGAAGTATCGGCCGCTGTTTCGCAAACCAGGTACTGGGCAAAAGCGATCGCTAGCGGAAGCGCCCCACTGCCTTCTTTAGAAAGCAATAGCAGCGCATGACTCAATCTGTTTTGCCGTACCAGCTCAGTCAGCTGTAGCTGCAATGGAGACTGTCCTATTACCTGATCGTATTGCATCAAGGCGAATGTAGTTCATCCGGCACAGAAAAAATAGGGCTGGTCGTACAGAAAGTAAAGCGACTTGTCTGGGACTTAATCAAGCCATTTCAATATCTCTTTGCTCATTGGCTCGGTGCGAGGAGAGAAGGTAGCGATCAACTCCCCTTTTTCGTCGAGCAAAAATTTGCCGAAGTTCCAACTGACCGGGTCGTTGAAGTCTTTAGCCTTGGCCTGCTCCTTTAAATATTTATACAGGGGATGCGTATCGCTCCCTTTGACCGAGATCTTTTCGGCCATCGGAAAGCTCACGCCATAATTACGTTTACAAAAGGCACTGATCTCTTCGTTCGAGCCGGGCTCTTGCCCCATAAAGTTGTTGGCCGGAAAGCCCACGATCACCAGCTTCTTACCGTAGGTTTTGTACAATTGCTCCAATCCTTCGTATTGCGGTGTAAGGCCACAGCGAGAAGCCGTGTTGACGATCAAAATCTTCTTGCCTTTAAAATCAGCGAAAGTAATGTCTTTGCCTTCGAGGCCAGGCACCGTAAAGTCGTAGATCGACCCGGCAGAAAAACTAAGCAGGCTCATAAGTAACGTGATAAAGATAAGTTTCATAAATACTGGTTTCGTTGATAATAACAATGTAAGCTAAAAAAGGTTAAGTCACTTTTTTGGATATTTCTTATAGCGATGAGATACAGGCCGTAGCCATACTAACGCTAACCCCCGGGATAGCCGCCAGTTGCAGCCCGCACGACTCCAGTGTGGCGCCCGTGGTCAGTACATCGTCGATTAGCAGTACCCTTTTGTTTCGAAGCCGATGCGGATTCTCGATACAAAATAAAGAGCGACTATTCTCCCAGCGTCCCATTCGACTCAACAGGGTCTGACTTCCGCTGAAATTTTTTCTGATCAACACCTGTTCAATGATTGGCACCTGTATGATTTTTGCGATCCCCTTCGCAATTATCGTCGCTTGATTGTAGCCCCGCTGTCTTAATTTTTTGGGATGAAGCGGAACAGGTACCAAGGCTTCTGGTTCAAAGCGGCTACTTTCTTTTAGTTGCTCCCCCAACAATAGGCCCAGCTGCTCGCCAAGCGCTATCTGGCGTTTGTATTTAAATTGATAAATAAGGTCTTCCATCAGCGAATCGCGGCTCAGGTAAAAGCCGGCGTGTACAGCATCGAAGGGCAGACGTCCCTTCAGGATCTTTTCGGCCGGATTATCTCGTTGGTCCACAAAACCGGTTAGCGGTAACTCATCTAGGCAATACCAGCAAAGCGCAGTGTCTTGTCCCAACTTGTCAGAACCGCATCCTGCACAAACATGCGGATAGAATAAGTGGCCGATCGCCGCACCGAGTGTCGTGAGCGCTTGCATGGGATATCAACAGAAAAAAATTAAAATAAATAGCGATAAACGTCCTCTACCCGGGCCATGGTCACCACCTCAATACCCCGGTCTTTCGTATTCTTTTTGGAACCACTATCTTTTTGGTTATATCGAGATACAATAATTTTCTCAAATCCTAGCTTGGCCGCTTCTGCGATTCGCTGGTCGATGCGATTGACAGCTCGCACTTCGCCGCTCAATCCCACTTCGCCCGTAAAGCAAAGGCGCGGAGACAGCGCTACATCTTCGTACGAGGAGAGCAATGCGCAAAGCACCGCCAGATCGATCGAAGGGTCCTCTACTTTTAGTCCACCGGCGATATTCAAAAAAACATCTTTGGTGCCGAACTGAAATCCTCCTCTTTTCTCCAGCACGGCCAGCAATAGCTGTAATCGTCGAAGGTCAAACCCGCTCACGGTGCGTTGTGGGGTCCCATAGACCGATGGCGTCACCAAGGCCTGCACCTCGATCAGCAGGGGCCGCATGCCTTCCATGGTGGCAGCGATCGCGATCCCGCTCAGCTGCTCGTCCTTTTGGGTCAGTAGTAGTTCGCTCGGATTTAGTACGGCGCGCATGCCAGTATCATTCATTTCGTAAATACCTAGCTCGGCCGTGCTGCCAAAGCGATTTTTAAGCGTACGCAAGATGCGATAGGTGTAATGACGATCCCCTTCGAACTGTAATACCGTATCGACCATGTGCTCGAGCATCTTGGGTCCTGCGATCTGTCCCTCTTTGGTAATATGCCCGATCATGAACACCGGTGTATTCGTTTCTTTGGCAAACCGCTGAAATTCGGCCGCGCATTCTCTGATCTGCGAGATCGAACCTGGCGAGGCATCTATATGGGGCGTCTGCAGCGTCTGAATCGAATCGACGATGAGCAACTGCGGTTTTAATTTTTTTATTTCCTGAAAGATGATCTGCGTATTGGTCTCGGTCAGCAAATAGAACTGCGGATTCTTTGTCTGAAGCCGGTCGGCGCGCATCTTGATCTGTTGCTCGCTTTCTTCACCACTGATGTACAGTACGATCGCATCCTTTATACCCAATCCGTTTTGCAGAAACAAGGTCGATTTACCGATACCGGGTTCGCCTGCGACCAGCACCAAACTACCGGGAACAATACCACCACCCAGTACGCGATTCAGTTCGCTGTCTGGGGTAATGATCCTTTTTTCTTCGCTGCTTTTGACCGCGTCGAGCGAAGTAGTGCGGCCGGCTCTTTTCTCGCCCCCCAATTCTTTCCAATCAATAAAATCTTTTGACTTGTCCTTTTGCACCAGCTCTTCTACAAAGCTGTTCCAGGAACCACAACCGGGGCATTGACCGATCCATTTGACACTCTCATGTCCGCATTGCTGGCAAAAAAAACTGCTTTTTGTCTTACTCATCTCTATAAAATGCAAAGGGCCAATCTTTCGACTGACCCTTTACTTACTAACCCATTAAATTCTATTGCTAAATTAGCGAGGAGGGGGTGATATTAAAAATTAAATTTGCCGTTTGTGCATAACTTTTCTGTTAAACTTTTTGGCTGTCAGTGGCTGCCAAAGGGGGTATTTTTAATCTGTATTTAGTTGATAATTAATCTATTATATAATTTATGGCACTTATTAAAAAAAGGTAACCCGGCACAACTTATAGTAATTTTCCCCTGCCGGGATGACAAAAAGACGTAAAAAAAAGCACCCATCCGACTGGCTATAAATTTGTTGTAATATTGGGTATTAAATCAATCCTTTTAATCCATGACGAACGAAATTATGCTGGTATCCCTCCTTTTTTTGGGAATCAGTTTTCTGGTCTCTTCCATCCTCAAGGGCAAATTTACCCGTTACAGCAAGCAGCCTCTATCTAACGGATTGTCTGGCAAGGAGATAGCTGAAAAAATGCTGCGCGAGAACGGTATCTATGACGTGAGTGTGACCTCGGTAGAAGGGTTTTTGTCCGATCACTACAACCCGCTCAATAAAACGGTCAATCTAAGCCCCGATGTATACCATGGCACCAGTGTATCGGCCGCTGCCGTGGCCGCCCACGAGTGCGGACATGCCGTTCAGCATGCGACCGCTTATGGACCGCTGGTATTTAGAAGTCGAATGGTACCCGTGGTGCAGTTCAGCGCCAATATCGTTAACTGGATCCTGATGGCTGGAATAATTCTGCTGGCGTCTACCAATAATTCCACCGTACTGTTGATCGGCATCATCATGATGTCTGTTACCGTATTGTTTAGTCTGGTTACATTGCCCGTTGAGTTCGATGCCAGCAAGCGTGCCTTGGCGTGGCTCGATCGCACCAACATCACTAACTCTGAAGAGTACCCCATGGCCAAAGATGCGCTCAAGTGGGCCGCTACCACATATGTGGTCGCCGCACTCGCAGCCGTGGTAACGCTCATTCAGTACGTGATGATCTTTTTGAATAGTCGGGAGCGATAAAGTGCTTTGATCTCCTCACAGGGTCAAAAGGCTTGACTTCATTTACGCTGGTAGATAAGGTAAATGGCCATGCACACAAATGCAGGCACTACCAAGAAAATGGTAATAAGGGCATTAAACCCCGGGAGCAGCAAGTTCATATTAGTACGTTTAACTACTTCATGTCCCTATACCTGTTTTCAAGGCGATGCAAATCAGTGTGGAGCAAACATTCTGCCGAGCGTACCACTTGCCCATAAAACAAATACCAGGAACCCAAATACAATTAAAAGAAAGGGTAAGCTTCCTTTACGGAGCTTAATATTATTTCGCTTATTGTATACAACTACGTAAATACAAATACCTGCAATTAAAAATAGATTTCCAAGTAAAATCCAAAGTCCAATTTTTTTATTCTGAATTGCATTAGGAAGAGACATGATAAACAAATTCCATACCGTGACGTACCAGAAGAGATCTTCCCTTTTAAAAGAGTTTTTTAAAGACATAGTCGTTGATTTAATGAGATGGGTTGGCTTCTCTACAAATTCTAAAAGCGGCAACAACGCCTTGTTGGCAGGAATGTAAATGAGCCCAAGCAGCAGCAACAGAAACGCTCAAGCCACCACTAATATATAGAATACCAGCGCCACTCCACCAGCCGATAATCACTCCCCCAAAAATTACACCGATTTCAATAACAAAGGCATTATTACATCCTGTCATTCCAACCGCATAAGCCTGAGAGCATTGGTCTCCGTTAAGTAATTCTCTGTATGTAATGGGATGTTCGTTGAAATAGGCTTGCATACTGCCCTGCAACAGCGCTGTAGCCTCTTCTTTGCTTACGTTATTGAAAGCTTCATTTTTTGAAACCAGATCAGTGACCAAACCGGGTAGTTTATTGAAATTACTAAATAGTTCCGTTGAATTGGGGACTCCGTATTTTTCAAATAAAGCTTGCGCCTCTTCTGCGCGTGACGCTGTTTTTAATTCTTGCAAAAGGCCGTTTAGTGCAGGCTCGCTAAGAACATAGGTGTTTGCATCGTTTATAACTGCTACTTTACGTAAAGTTTCTGCTATCTTGATAAAGTTTTCATCAGTAAGGATAGTTGAAATAGACCTTGCACTTTGATTATTTACCTCTATCGCGTATGTATCGCTTTTGGTAAAATCAACTCTTTTCTCTTTATCACTTACGTTATTTTTGGAACAGCCAATAAAAATAAATGCTGAAATAGAGATAAATCGAGAATAGAAAAACACCCTTCGCATAGCATTCAATTTTAATAATTGAAGTTCATGCAATAAGAAATGAATGGCTGTAGAAAATCCTTGATTTTCTTGTCGTTTTTCTCCTAGTAAAACGCGTAGTTCTACTAATCCACTAAGTGATTTTCTAATTGGAATTTGGGAAAATACTAGCTATGCGTTCAGCTGAATAGCTTGATCTCTTCTTCATTCTTATCAAAGAAGCGATACTCAGTTAGGTGATAAGAAGTGTCAGCTTGAATTTTTGTTTTCTGGCCAAACTTCTTATTCCACTTCGCCATCTTGGTACTCCAAGGCCAACCTTTGGTTAAAAAGGCATGCACGATAGGATGTACGATCAGCGTAAGACCACTGTGTTTGTGCGTGGTCAGATAGCTTAGATTCTTTTCGATCTCATCTTCGAGTAGCAAGGCAGATCCGATCTTGCCGGTCCCTTTACAACTAGGGCAAGCTTCTTGCGTATTGATATTGACTTCTGGCTTCATGCGCTGACGCGTGATCTGCATGATGCCGAACTTAGAGATAGGAAGCACGGTATGCTTGGCGCGATCTGCGCTCATGCATGCTTCCATCTTGTCGAGTAACTTCTTTTTGTTATCGGGTAGCTTCATGTCAATAAAGTCCACCACAATGATCCCTCCCAGGTCGCGCAGTCGCAATTGCCTGGCGATCTCTTCGGCCGCTTCGAGATTGGTCTCAAGCGCATTTTGTTCTTGATTGCTGCTTACGCTTTTGTATCCGCTGTTAACATCAATGACGTGCAGTGCCTCCGTATGCTCGATAATGATATAGGCGCCACTATCGAGGTTTACCGTTTTGCCAAACGATGATTTTACTTGTTTGGTAATACCGAATGAGTCGAAAACGGCCGGACCATTTTGATAGAAAGAAACAATCTCGGCTTTTTCGGGCGCTACGCGTTGAATGTAACTTTTAGTATCGGCAAAAATGGTCTTGTCGTTGACTACAATGCGGTTAAAGTCGGCATTGAGCAGATCGCGTAAGATGCTCGTGGTCTTGGTTTGTTCGCTGAGAATCTTGGCCGGGGCCACAGCGCCTTTGAGATTTCGTTGGATGGTCTTCCACATCTCTACCAGCATCGAGAGGTCTTCGTGCAGTTCGGCGGTTTTCTTTCCTTCGGCGGCCGTGCGCACGATCACCCCAAAATTTTTGGGCTTGATGGCCTCTACTATTTTTTGCAGACGCTTGCGTTCCTCGCCAGAATGAATTTTACGAGATACGGCTACAATATCATTGAAGGGGGTTACCACCACAAATCGTCCGGGCAGCGACAGCTCACAGCTCAGGCGAGGTCCTTTGGCAGCAATGGGTTCTTTTAAGATCTGAACCAACACTTGCGGTTTACCGCCCATCACTTCGTTGATCTTTCCGGTCTTTACGATCTCGGGCTCAACAGTAAACTTGGCAAAGTCAGAGAGATCGGGACTGGTGTTGTTGACAGAGAGCTGGGTAAACTTGAGTAGCGATTTGGCGTAGGGGCTCAGATCGGAATAATGCAAGAAGGCATCTTTCTCGAAGCCCACATCCACAAAGGCTGCATTAAGACCGGGGATCAATTTTTTGACCTTTCCCAAATACAGGTCACCCACGGCAAAGCGGGCATCGCTTCTTTCGTTATGGAGCTCAACGAGCTTCTTGTCTTCGAGCAAGGCGATCTCGACACCTTGCGAAGTGGCATTGATAATAAGTTCTTTGTTCATTACAGCTTAACTACTGTATCTACCTTTTACCATTACTAACGGGTGAACCCGAAAGGATGGGGGCTGTAAACGCCGGCTGCGACGCATCCAACAAAACAGAACCTGTCTTGACTAGACGGAGACTGTAAGAGAGGGGGGATACTAACGGACAACCGAAAGCAACCGGGGACTGTGAATAAACACAGCGAGGGCCGCAACAAGGCGGCACCTGGCTTTATTTATTTCTTTTCTTGTGACGGTTCTTTCTCAGTCTTTTTTTACGCTTATGCGTCGCGATCTTATGACGCTTTCTTTTTTTACCACAAGGCATACCAGAATAATTTTTTAAATCTTGTTACTAAATACGTTTATCTAAAGAGTTTACAGAGACTATTTTTTGAGTTCATTGATTCGATCCCGTATGGCTGCCTTGATCTCTTCGGAAGGTATCAGGGCAATACTTTTCTGGTACCAGTCGATAGCCAGCTTTTTGTTACCGGTCCGCTCTTGCAGATCCGCCATCAGCAGCGTAGCCTCCACATTATCCGGTGACAGTGTCAGCACCGTATTGAGCCGGCTGATGCCTTTATCGTATTGGCCAGAGAGCAACGATCCGCGCACCAGCATCAACTGAGCGTAAAGGTTGGTGCTGTCTTTGGCCAGCACCTCTCTGATCTTGGCGATCCCTTCCATGGGGTTAGTGCTGACATTACCAAAAAGGTAACAAGCACCCAATCCTACACGGGCAGAATCATTATTGGGATTGATGTTCAAAGAACGTTCGAATAAATCCTTGGCCTGCAATGCCTTCCACTGTCTCCTGGTCGGATTCTCGTCGGATTGCAGGTTGTCGAGAAATAAACGGGCTGCAAAGGTCAGGCTTTTTTCGGACTTTTCCAATCGGGCTGCTTCGGCCTCGTACCAAGCATAGGGTTCAAAGATTCCGACTGAGTCGCTCCAAAAATGCGCCAAGCTATGAAAGACAGCTAGTTGTGATGAGGAATCGGCCGTGTTTTTATTTTTTAAGGAGGCCAAACGGTTTTTTTGAGCCGCAGTTAATTGACCTTCTGCCAGCGTCAGGATCGTGTCGATAGAAATTGCAGCCTGTTGCCCAGGGGCGCTCATGGAAGCACCTGCATTAGGGTTCTCCTTTTTTTCGGGGATAAAGTTTCCGAGGGATAGGATAAGTACAACCAGCAGTAGTGCACCGCCGGCGATGAGCCATTGCGTTCTTTTCACGATCGATTAATTTCGGTGCAAAGGTACCGAAACAATCGTCTTATAGTTCTTCGCCAGGTCCGCTATCAGGCTTAGGCTCTTTTAGTTTCTTCACCTCTGCAACAAATTCCTTTGCAGGCTTAAAGGCGGGAATGTAATGCTCAGGAATGTGAACGGCCACATTTTTCTTGATGTTGCGTCCGATCTTTGCAGCTCTTTTCTTTGTGATGAAACTTCCAAAACCTCTGATATAGATATTCTCTCCGGCGGAGAGCGTGTCTTTTACTTCCTTGAACATTGTTTCAAGTGTAACAAGCACGTCCACTTTAGGAATACCTGTTTTTTCGGCAATCTGATTAACCAAATCGGCCTTTCTCATGGGGGTGGTTTTGCGTTTACAATGCCAATCTATGATAAAATTATGTGATAATCAAATAACTAGGCATAATTTTTTTTAGCTTTATGGTGGAATGAAGCAAAAAGCCGCAAAAAATAGCTTTTCTGACACGCTTTTGAGGTGGAATTCGGCTAAAAATGACCGAAAAATGCCCTGGAAGGGCGAAAAAGACCCTTACAAGATCTGGCTGAGCGAGATCATTTTGCAACAAACCCGCGTGGAACAGGGGTTGGGCTATTATGAGCGCATCGTTAAGGCCTTCCCTACCATTAAAAAACTAGCAAAAGCAGATGATAATCAAGTTTTTAAGTTATGGGAGGGGTTAGGATATTATTCTCGTTGCCGCAATCTGTTGGCGAGTGCCAGATTTATTGCTACCGAAAGGAAGGGGATTTTTCCTAACACATATGATGACATACTGGCCCTAAAGGGTGTGGGGGCCTACACTGCCGCAGCCATTGCTTCTTTTGCTTATAACTTGCCTTACGCGGTAGTCGATGGCAATGTATTTCGGGTGTTGGCCCGTGTATTCGGGATGGACCTGCCCATAGATACCACCGAGGGCAAAAAGAAATTCGGTGAGTTGGCGCAGTCTCTGCTCGACCGCAAGAACCCCGGGTTGTATAACCAGGCCATCATGGATTTTGGTGCGGTCATTTGTAAACCGATCGCCCCTCAATGCGGAAAATGCCCTTTTTCAAAAACCTGTGTTGCGCTGGCCGAAAAAAAAGTAGCCCAGTGGCCGGTAAAATCAAAAACGCTGGCCCTCAGACAGCGATGGTTCTATTTTTTGCTACTAATGTACCGAGGTCGAGTGGCTGTGAGGGTACGCCAACACAAAGACATCTGGCAGGGGTTATACGAATTTCCTTTGCTCGAAACATCGACTGCCACTCCATGGCCAACACTCTCCCGGCAAGCTGAAAAGCAGGGGTGGCTTTCTCCCAACGCTTACCGTACGGAACAGGTCTCCGCACTTTATCGGCAGACCTTGTCTCATCAATTGATCGCCGGCCAATTTATTCATATCGTGGTCAAGAAAAAACCAGCACTCGACAAGGACTGGGAGTGGGTCACTACCGAGCGGCTGGACCAGCTGGCCTTTCCGCAATTCATTAATCAACACCTAAAAGCCGACAGTCGTCAATCATCCCTCTTCTAAGGAGGGCACTCGCAAATGCAATAACTTTACAGCCTAGTTCGTAAAAAAATCGTTTTTGGATACCTATTCGGCCGCCGACTTTAGCAGTATAGATCAGCTCAACCTCTTTTTGGCGATAGTCCTGCAGGGAGGTGCCCTCTTACTGATGCTATTACTTTTGTTCTTGTTGCTTTCTTTCAGTATTGCCGGTATAGAGGCGGCTTTTTTTTCATTGCAGAAAAAAGACCTCGATGTATTGCGAACCAAGCAACACGCCGAAGCCCGTCGAATCGTAAGGTTGATGTCACACCCTAAGGAGCTTCATGCCTCTTTGTTGATAGCGGGCACTATGGTAAACAGCTGCATCGTCATAGTATTGAATTACGCATTGAATCAACCCCTGAAGCAATGGCTTGGCCGCGGATCGACCACTCACTGGTTTTTATCGTTGTTGGTCATAGGCCTCATCGTTGTCGTTCTCTATGTATTTGTACGTCTGTTGCCCAGGTTATGGGCCCGTCAGCAACCGATTCGATTTGCGCACGATTTTGTTTTTATTGCCGCGGGATTACACCATCTCTTACTGCGGCCGAGTCGGCTGATGTTACGATTGGTCGACAAGGCAGGTCACAAGACCGAAGCCGATAGCGATGATCGGAAAGGGTCGCACCAGATCGACGATAGCGTCCACGGAGAATCCGACAAAGCTGTCTCGGCCAACGAAAAAATGATAATGAGCAGTGTGGTCAATTTTAGAAATAGGACCGTACGTCAAATTATGCGTAATCGCCTTGAGGTAAGTGGGATCGACTATGAGAGCCCCATGTCTGTGGTACTACGGCAAGTAGCCGAGCTGCATTATTCTCGGTTACCGGTATACCGGGGCGATCTCGATCAGGTAGTGGGTATTCTCAATACGAAAGACTTGCTGCCCTATGTGCAGTCGGGGGATGGGTTCGATTGGCATCGGTTGTTACGCACCCCTTTCATGGTACCCGAGCCCAAGCCCATCGAAGAACTTTTAAAGGAGTTTCAACAAAAAAGAATTCACTTTGCTATAGTGGTCGATGAATTTGGGGGTACTAGTGGCATTGTGACCATGGAAGATATCTTAGAAGAAGTGATCGGTGATATCCGCGATGAATTTGACGAGGAATAAAATGAAAGAAAAGATATACGCAAGGATGCAGGCCTATAATCGAAATCATACTCACCATAAAGGCATGTGGGGCATTGGTAATGGGTGTACGCACGCAATATCGACGCCTATAAAATATTTAAAGCTGACTTCTATAAAGCTGTGTTTTTTGGCGTTACTATCTTTATTGTCGGCTTGCAACAGTGATTACACGGCCGGAAAGAAAAGAGGGTACTATAGGATCTCCTTTCCAGAAAAGCAATACCAGCGGTTTGATCGGCCAGGTTATCCATACACGTTTGAGTATCCCGTCTATGCAACCGTCAGTAAGGATAGTACCTTTTTTCAGGATCCTGCCGATGATTGGTGGATCAATATCGATTTTCCCCGTTTTGCCGGTCGTATTTATATTAGTTACAAACCTATAGGTAGCCGAACGGGTTTCGATTCGCTGGTCCAAGACGGGTTTAAGCTCGCTTATCGACAACACGTAAATATGGCCACGCAAATTGTTGACAGTGTCATGCGTACGCCCGGTGGTGCCGAAGGCAT
>CANGTM010000024.1 GCA_947456825.1 Chitinophagaceae bacterium | reverse complement strand
GGTATGGGGTAAAGTACGTCACTGATACTGGCCGGGTTAGAAAAGAGATCGAGTTGGTGCACATAGCCTACGATATGATCGATGCTTTTACGATAAACGACCAGCCTGCTGAGTTTTGTGTCGATAAATTGTTGCTTGAGCTTTTCGATGGAGGCTCCTTGCTCAATGCCAATGACCTCTTTTCGGGGTACCAGACATTGTCTGATCCGCAGATTAGGCAGTTCGCGTACGTTTTCTATAAGTTGCGCATTGCGTTGTTCTCGCTCCCTTTCGTCCGCAGGGCCGTATAGTAGCTGCGACTCTCCCTTGTGCAGTGATTCTTTTGTGGGGTCTATGCGAATATTGAAAATATAGATCAACACCCATTGCGAGACGTTCATAAGACCTGTAGCGATCGGCGAAAGTAGTTTGAGTAAGAAATTAACTAGAGGAGCCGTTATCAGTAATAGACGGTTAGCATGACTACTGAACAGGGCTCTCGGAATAAATTCAACTACGGTCAGTACCAACAGGCTAACCCAAACGATCTCGACCCCTATTCTGCTTATGTCTGAACCGATCTTAAAGTAAGTCCAGATATGTTGTGTAACATCGCTTACCTGTAAACCCAATGCTACCAGGAGTAACGTAGACCCTAGTAGTGTGGAGGCCAGGAAACGAGCCGGCCGTTCATAAAAGCGGTTGACTATTCGGTAGGAATCGGGGTATTTTTTTTTCTCGAGTGCGAGTTCTTTTCTGTCAGTGCTATAAAAGGCTATTTCGACCGCGGCAAAAAATCCCATTACTAATAGGGTGATCAAAAACCATATGACCGATACGCCCTCCATCTTTTTAGTGCGATAAATACGCTCGGATCAGTTGCAATACGCGGGCACAAGCTTCGCTGAGTTGATCGTTGATGACGATATGATCGAATCGATCGCGGTAACTACACTCTTCGCTAGCCTTTGCAAGCCGCATTTGTAACGTGGCCTCGGTCTCGGTTCCTCGCGCGGCCAATCGCTCGTGCAAAACAGCCAATGAGGGGGGTTCAATAAAAATAGATAGGCTTTGTGGATACTGTTCTTTGATGCGGAGTCCCCCTTTGACATCAATATCAAGCAAGGGCGTTTGTCGTAGGCTCCAGATGCGTTCCAGTTCACTGTGCAGGGTGCCGTAGTACTTACCTTCGTATACCATTTCCCATTCGGCAAATTCTCCGGCCGATACGCGATGGGTAAACTCTTCGGCCGAAATAAAATAGTAGTCTGTTCCATGGGTCTCTTGCGCGCGCGGTGCGCGGGTGGCACAAGACACCGAGAACCCTAATTGATCGGGAAGCGTAGCCAGCAAGTGTTTTACGATCGATGTTTTACCGGCACCGGAAGGGGCCGCTATAATAATAAGCTTATGTGGCAGTGACGACATAGAGAGATCTTCTTTGGAGGAAGATCAATAACGTTTTTTCTTAAAGTTGCCTCCTGGGCGACTGTCTCGGCGACCATTGCCCGGGCGGTACTTGCCGCGACCCTTTCCGTATCCTCCCCTTCCCATATCGCGTCCTTCTTGTTGTGGGCGGTAGGCTTTGATGAAAGGAGTATTGGTAAAGGTCAGTTGACCATCGGTGATGGTGTTCAACTCGCTTTGAATGGCATCGTCGTAAACAAGTTCTTTGTGCCAGTTATTGTAGGCCAGTTTCATGTAATAAGCGATCGCGTTAGCGAATCCCAATTTTTTCTCGGGTTGTTCTTCGTGAAGCGCCTTTTGAATGACGAGTTCCAGATTTTTACCCAGGTGCGAATAGCGTGGGTGTCGTTTTGGGTACGAAAGTGGTTTTGGTTTTGCCTTGAGCGTCTCGCGGGTAGGAATGGGATAGGGCGATTCCACATCGAGGTTAAAATCGGCAATCAAGAAAAGATGATCCCACAGTTTATGCCTGAAGTCTTCCATGTTCTTTAGTTGGGGGTTCAAAAATCCCATCAACTCAATCGCCGCTTGGGCATTGCGCTGCCGTCTTGCGGGGTCTTCGATCTGCTGAACATGTTCGATCATTCGCTGCACATGACGACCGTATTCCCGCATTATAAGATGATTGCGGGTGGTGTTGTACTCCATTTTCTGGGTATCCATAGCTTACAAAGGTAAGAAAGACCGCATGAGTAGACAACAGGCGGCCACGCGCCCTACCTTTGCGCTCTATGCGCATGGCTTTCTTTATCAACGATCCGGTTACCAATAGCGTGGCGGCCATTGCGTTGTCTTGGGTTAGGCAGTTGGCCACCCAATTTCCCGAAGACCGCTTTCTAGTGCTTGTTGAGGCCCCTTTCTCTGCTTTTACCGAGTTGGATGCCATCGAGCAGGTGCAGATAGAATCAGTACCACATCGCTATCCTTTCTTTCCTTTTTGGTCCGATGCCTTACTATATAAAAAGTTATTCTCATTTCGACCGGATCTCTTTATTTCCGCTCATCCTGTTCAGCACAACTTTACCCGGTGGAAGCAGGCCCGGATTACGGCAGGGGGCGGTCTTCTTGCCCGGGGAATAGAGACTTTTTTTATTCCATTTGCCTCGGCTGACTATACCATACTGGGTACAGAAGAAAAGCTTGCCATTAAAGAGCAATGGACGTTTGGCAGGGAATTCTTTATGTTGGCCGGCCCCTTGCCCTCCGAGCCTCAATTGACCCTGTTGTTGCAAGCTTTCTCGATCTTCAAGCATCGGCAGCAAAGCGGCTTGCGGCTTTTACTTCCGTTATCGATCGCCGATCACTACCCTTCACTTGCCAAAAAGATCGATCAATACAAATATCAAGACGCATTGGTGATAACCGGTCCGATCGATGCAGCACAAGTAGCGCAGTTGGCGGCTGCGGCGTATGCACTCGTTGCTCCGGGTTCACCCGGATCGGCCTTGCTGGCCACTGTGCAGGCTTGGCGGGCCGGCATTCCGTTGCTGGCGATGCCCGATACCAGTTTATCGACATTTGCCAACGAATCGGTTTTGATCGCTTCCGAATCTACCAAAGAGGCACTAGCGACCATCATGATGCGGATCTATAAGGATGAAGCTCTACGACTACAGTTGATACGAAATGGCCAACAATGTGGGTCTGTAAAAGACATCGCTGAAGAGACAAACAGGCTTCGTGTAATGTTGCAACAACTGGTATCGGAATCACTGGACCACACTGCTTGAGCAGCCTTGCTTATCTTTGCCATTCTTAATGTAATCTATGACCCTATCTACTATTACCATAGACGTTCAGACCGACGAAAAGAAAATTCCTGCCGCCATTCATTGGAGCGCTTCCGACACCGGCGCAGACAAAAAGCAAGCCGCCAAGGCCATGATGATCGCTTTTTGGGATGCGGCCGAAAAAGCTGCTTTACGTATTGACCTGTGGACACAAGACATGATGGTCGATGAGATGGCCGACTTTTTTTACCAAACGTTGATGACCATGGCCGATACCTATGGGCGCGCCACCCAATACAACGACCAAGTCGATGAGATGAAGCAGTTCGCTCGCGACTTTTATACTCGATTTCGCGAAAAACAATTGAAAGAAAACAAAGCGCAATAAAGATGCAGTCACTCGAACAAAAGATCATGGTCGACCTCAAGGCCGCCATGTTGGCAAAGGACGAAGCGGCGCTTCGCAGCCTCCGCGCAATTAAGGCAGCTATCCTGCTGGCCAAAACGGCCGAGGGTGCTACCGGCGAATTGAGCGAGGAGGCCGAAATCAAACTGCTGCAAAAAATGGTGAAGCAACGAAAGGACTCGCTAGAGATATTTCAGCAGCAATCTCGTCCCGAACTGGCTCAAAAAGAGATAGAGGAGATCGGCGTTATCGAAAAGTTTCTGCCCCAGCAGATGGATGAGGCAGCCTTGCGCTTGGCGCTTGCTGCCATCGTGGCTCGTGTGGGAGCCTCTTCGGCTGCCGATATGGGGAAAGTGATGGGGGCTGCCAATAAAGAACTAGCCGGCAAGGCAGACGGAAAAACGATCGCGACACTTGTCAAAGAATTGTTGGCCACTTCATAAAAGCGATTTTCAGATATCATGCTGATCGATCTTCTTGGAGCAGGCCTCTTGTTGCTGGCCGGGATCAAAGGCTATAAACGAGGCCTGATCGTAGGCGTATTTTCTTTTGTGGCCATATTGGCTGGTCTGGCTGCGGCGGTCAAATTATCGGTAGTTGCTTCGGGATACATGCGCCAGTACACGAGTATTACAGGCAGCTGGATCCCCTTACTTTCTTTTTTGGTTGTTTTTATCGCGGTTGTATTGCTCATTCGGCTTGGAGCCAATGCGATCGAGGAGGCCGTCAAGGTGGTTACGCTGGGTTGGGCGAATAAACTCGGCGGCATACTACTTTATGCAGCCATATACTTACTCAGCTATAGTGTGATCTTATTTTATCTTTCTTCGATGGGATTGTTGAGTGAAAAGTCCATACATGAATCCGTTACTTCTGGTGTATTACTAAAAGCGGGTCCTTGGACGATCGAAAAAACGGCTACCTTGTTTCCCTTGTTTAAAGATATGTTCGCTGCACTGCAACAATTCTTTACCGATGTGCGCGCCCAGCTTCCTCAAAGCTGACAAGCGTTTTTTATCTTATAATGATATCGACATCAAACAGAGGCCGATTGAGCTAAATCGACTATTTTAGCAAAGGAAACAGCCTTCCATCCCGCCTATGAAGTATGAGATCAGAGAAAAAGATAAATTCCGCTACGTAGAGGAAGGTGCCGGAGAGCCCCTTGTGTTATTGCACGGGCTGTTCGGGGCCCTGAGTAATTTTTCGGATCTCATTGAGCATTTTCGTTCTCATAACCGCGTTATTGTTCCTTTGCTGCCCTTGCTCGACATGGACATTCTGCATACGTCCGTTGGGGGCCTTTCGAAATATGTACATCGTTTTTTGGAATCCCTCGATCTAACCGGAGTACATCTGTTGGGTAATTCTTTAGGTGGCCATGTGGCCTTGGTGTACACGCTCAAGCATCCCGAGCGCATTCGCTCATTGATTTTGACCGGCAGTTCCGGGCTCTTTGAAAATGGAATGGGAGACAGTTATCCCCGTCGAGGCGACTACGAGTACATTAAAAACAAGACGGCGCTTACTTTTTACGATCCTGCCGTGGCCACCAAAGAGTTGGTCGACGAAGTGTACAGCATCACCAACAATCGATTAAAGGTGATCAAGATCATCGCGTTGGCAAAGAGCGCCATTCGCAATAATCTCGGCGAGGAGCTCAACAAGATTCAGGCACCCACCTTACTCATTTGGGGTAACAATGATACTATCACACCGCCTTTCGTGGGACAGGAGTTCAATAAACTGATCCCGAACAGCGAGCTTCACTTTATAGATAAATGCGGGCATGCCCCCATGATGGAAGTGCCCGGGGAGTTCAACAAGATCTTGCACGCGTTTTTGACAAAACTAAAAACGACCTAAAGGGTTATTGTTTTACAACTATCCTGTAAAGAATACCCCTCATCCATATAACGATCTGTATGCTGGTACGAGATATCACATCTTCTTCGCTTCCCTGTCTACAGGCGGAAGACACCGTGGCTGAGGCTTTGCGGTTGATGCAAGAATATCACTGTGAGCAGCTTCCTGTTGTAGAGTCGGGCGTTTATGCAGGCCTGTTGAGTGAAGAGGAACTGCTCGAACATTCACAACCCGAGGGCCCTCTGCAAAGTATGTTTCCCTTGCTTTCATCACCTTCGGTAAGCGGTGACCATCATTTTTTGCAGGCGCTTACGCTGATGACCGAACAACAACTATCTGTGATGCCTGTACTGGGAGAAGACAAAGAAATAACGGCATTGCTAACCCTGCCCGCCCTGCTGCAACAGTTGGCACGCTTTCTGGGTTTGCAAGAGGGTGGCGCCCTGCTGGTACTTGAACGTGAGTCAAATCAATATTCTTTCAGTGAGATCAGCAAACTGGTTGAGACCAACGATGCGCAGGTAACCCAGCTCAACACCTACAACGATCCGCAAACCGGCATCATTCAAATTACCCTGCGGGTCAATAAACCCGAGATATCCGATATCGTCGCCACGTTTCAACGCTATGATTACAAGGTTTGCTTCTATGCCGGCGAGGAGCAGTATACCAACCAACTGCGTAGCAATTACGATAACCTGATGCATTATTTAAAGATCTGATCGGCTACTATGGATCAAATGCCCGATCTTTCGCAGGAATGCTGAACTTTACCCTACCGTGAAATATCCCTGCTTTTTCTTGCTCTTTTCGATCTGCTGGGCCGTCCCGGTCTTCTGTTCCCATGCCCAACAGGATGTGACGACAGTTGAACAAGGGTTGTCGCCCTTGCTGCGCGATACGGCTCAACGAGAAACTCGTCTCTTACCGGGCGCAGAGATGGTTATGGTACCGGCGGGGGCTAAATTATTGGTGGCCTCCATTACAGTGGTCGGTAATAAAAAGACCAGACCTAACATTATTACCCGCGAGGTTCCTTTTAGCCCCGGGCAGTCCTATGGTTTACAAGAATTGGCCGATCTGTTCGAAACTGCGCAGCAGCAATTGATGAACACGACCTTGTTTCATTCCGTCAAAGTTTCGGCGGGTCAGTTCGATGGAAATTGTGTGGAGGTGGTAGTACAGGTAGTGGAGCGCTGGTATATTTTCCCCTTCCCCTATTTCAAGCTCATTGATCGGAACTTCAATCAATGGTTGATCGATCAAAAAGCCAGTTTAAAAAGGGTCAATTATGGCACCAAGTTATTGTACAATAACGTGACGGGTCGTAACGATAAAATCAGACTATGGTTGTTTACCGGCTATACCCAGCAAGCCTCCATCAGTTATGAAAGACCCTATTTTGACAAACAGCTGCGCTGGGGCTATCGTTTATTCATGAGTGCAGCAAAGGCCAAAGAGATCAACTATAATACGATCGATGATAAACAAATGTTCTGGCGCAGCGATAACCAATTTGCCAGACAGTTTTCGAGTTTCGGAGGAGAGCTTACCTACCGCAAAAAACTGTTTGCCCGCCACCAGTTCGGACTAACCTATTTTACAGAACAGGTCTTGGATACCATAGTACAAATGAATCCGGATTATTTCTTCGGCGGGTTAACCCGTGTTCGATTTCCGGAGTTTTCGTATCGGTTCTCTTACCAAAAGGTCGATTATATTCCGTACCCCTTGTCAGGGGAAGCGTATCGTATACGATTCACCAAAGGCGGATGGAGCAAGGAAACGCGGGTATGGCAGCTGCATGGCGAGGCATTTCGCAGTTGGCCCATAGGTGCTGATTACTACTTGTCGATGCAGGCATATGGCGGTATCAAGCTTCCTTTTTCGCAGCCCTTTTTCAATCGCCGATTTTTGGGGTATGGCGATATTTTTTTAAGGGGATACGAATACTATGTGATCGATGGCGTGGCCGGTGGGTATCTGCGGGCTTCGCTCACTCGCGAGTTGGCCGAAGTTCGTTTGCCGGTACCGGAGATCATTCGCCGAAAAAAAGGGTTGACCAACGTCCCCGTACGGATCTTTGCTCGGGTCTTTGCCAACAGTGGTTATGTACATAACCCGCAACCGGGCCTTAATCAACTTAACAACAAGTTGTTGCATGCAGCAGGTATTGGCATCGACCTGTTAACGCTCTACGATATCACCTTCCGCTTCGAGTATAGCTTTAACCAGTTAGGCCAAAACGGGCTATTTTTACACCGCAATATCAGTTTTTGATGATGAGGGTCGCAATTTATAGCCGCGTTTTTGAGGAGGATCAGCAATTACCCCTACAACTTTTTTTCGAAGCCCTTCGTCTTCGTCAGATAGAGCCGGTCATCTATGCCCCCTTTTACCTACAGATCAAAGAGACGATCAAGTTATCCGAACAGGTCTCGACCTTCTCGCAGGCCAGTGATCTGACCGATGGGATCGAGGTGATAGCCAGTTTGGGAGGAGATGGCACCTTGCTCGATACGATCACCCTGATCAGAAACAAGAAGATCGCCGTGATGGGGATCAACTTCGGGCGATTGGGTTTCTTGGCCAGTATTGGTAAGGAGCAGATCGATCTGGCGGTAAAGGCCATGGCAGATCGTACCTACATCGAGGACAAGCGTTCCCTGATCCACCTCGATTCGACGATTCCTCTTTTCGGAGATGTGCCGTATGGATTGAATGAATTTTCGATCCACAAGCGCGATGTTACATCGATGATCAAGATACACACGTATTTGAATGGCGAGTTTCTAAACACCTATTGGGCCGACGGCCTGATAGTGGCTACTCCCACCGGATCTACCGGGTATTCTCTTAGTTGTAATGGCCCCATTGTTTTTCCGGATGCCAATTGTTTTGTGATAACGCCGGTGGCACCGCATAATCTGAATGCAAGACCCATTGTGGTACCCGACGATCATGTGATCTCCTTTGCTATCGAAAGTCGCAGTGACCAGGTTATCTGTGCACTCGATGCTCGACGTGAGATCGTGCACAAAGACGTACAGCTGGCCGTTCGCAAAGAGGAATTTTCGGTGAGCCTGATTCGTCTTAGCGAAAATAATTTTTTACAAACCCTTCACAATAAGTTGACCTGGGGGCTCGATAAGCGCAATTGACCGCATACGAATTGCCCCTTTTTTTCGTTTGATAGCTAATCAATTTGTATGTCGATCATTTTTCGTGTAGGAGTTTGCCTGATGACCACCTTGTTATTATCGCAACCTCTGCATGCGCAATACGGAGAACAGCCCTCTGCCGAGATCGGCATTGGGATTGGTGTCGCCCATTATTTTGGCGACCTGAATGCCACCACCAAACTGAATCGCCCCGGGCAGTCCGCTACGTTGTTCTATAGAAAAAATCTGGGGCAATACATTGCCGCCAGGGCTTCCCTTACCTATGCGCAATTGGGTTTTGCCGATAGCCTCAATGTTCAAAACGAGGTGATGCAGAGGCGGAATTTGGGGTTTACCTCGCCGGTCTGGGAGGTATCGCTGCAGGGCGATTTTAATTTTTTCAGGTTTCTTCCCGGCGATCCCGGAGCCTCATTTACTCCCTATATAACGCTGGGGGTAGGGGTTTTCGGCTATAATCCCTACACGGAATGGCAGGGGCAGCGGTATTATTTTAGGGAGTTACCCATTGGAACGGAAGGGCAGAATAGTACCCTGTACCCCGATCGAAAAATGTATGCCCCTGCTGCTCTTAGTATTCCCTTCGGCGGTGGCATTAAGTATGCATTGTATGGAGGAAGGATGAACATATCTTTTGAGATATTGCACCGGTTTACCAATACCGATTACCTGGACGATGTAAGTTCAACCTATGTGGACCCGGCGGCCTTTCCCAAGCCCCCCGGTGGCATTTCAATATCACAGGTTCTCAGTGACCGCTCGGGAGAGCTGGGTATAACGCCCATCGGTTTGCCGGGTCGTGAACGAGGAAATGGAAGCCGCCAAAAGGACCAGTTCGTAACAGCCTTGCTCACTCTTAGTTTCAATATCTCCACGTACCATTGCCCTACCGCCGATTAAACGAAAAATACGGGTAGCTTTGCATTCCTATCAAACCTTAATCCCTTTATGCAGGCTTTGCTTGACCAGATAGACAAAAACAGGTTGCCGCGCCATATTGCCATCATTATGGACGGCAACGGAAGATGGGCCAAAGAAAAGGGAGAGGACCGGTTATTCGGCCACTTTCATGGGGTAGAAAGCGTGCGCAATATCGTAGAGGGCTGTGCCGAGCTCGGGATAGAGTATCTCACCCTTTATGCTTTTTCTACGGAGAACTGGGATCGCCCCGAATACGAGGTCATTGGTCTTATGGAATTGCTGGTCGGCACCATTCGAAAAGAAGTGGAGAGTCTCGACAAGAACAATATCCGCTTACATGTGATCGGCGATATGAACATGCTTCCGGAGTATGCGCGAAAAGAACTCGAGGAGGCCCTCGAAATGACCAGCAAGAATACCGGATTGAATCTTATCATGGCCCTCAGCTACAGTGGTCGCTGGGAGCTGTTGCATGCGGTTAAGAACATTGCCTACGAAGTAAAAAAAGGGCGCCTCTCAATTGATAACATCAACCAAGACACCTTACAGAACTATTTGACTACCAGTAAATTCCCTGATCCGGAGCTTATGATACGGACCAGTGGCGAATACCGGATCAGCAACTTCTTACTCTATCAGCTGGCCTATGCCGAACTCTACTTTACGCCGGTGCGCTGGCCCGACTTTAGAAAAGACAATTTGTACGAGGCGCTCATCGACTATCAGCATAGGGAAAGACGCTTTGGAAAGACTAGTGAGCAGCTTTAACAAAGACTTTCGATTTTTACACTTAATTTGCCAACCGTTGTTTTTGGTATAATTTCAATAAAACATTGAAAACTAACTAATTGCGTAAAATACTTCTTTTCCTAGTTTGCCTTTTTTCGGCGTTGATCACCGCAGTGCATCCTTTGCAGGCGCAAGAAGTACCCGATACTATCCGCCCCACTTCGGTAGATCCCAAGTTGATCGAGTGGCAAAATGCGCGCATTGTCAAAGAGTACGTGATCGCCGATGTCAAGATCACCGGTATTCGTTATCTCGATACGGCCATCGTTCTCTCCATTGCCAACCTTCAACCTGGAGACAAGTTCGTCCATCCTGGCGCTGAGATCTTTGGAAAGGCTATCAACAATCTGTGGAGACAAAAACTTTTTTCTGGCGCCCAAGTGCTGGTTACCCGAATCGAGGATGATAAGGTATGGGTCGAGATCAACGTGCAAGAGCGTCCCCGTTTGGGAAACTATAAATTCTCCGGTATTCGAAAGTCCGAAGAAGAGGACATCCTCACCAAACTCTCCTTGTCGAAGCAAACTATCATCACCGAAAACACCCGTCGTGAAATTGTAGAGAAGATCACCAAGCACTATGGAGAAAAGGGATTTCGTAATGTAAAGGTGTTGATCGAAGAAAAACCCGACCCTTCATTTGCTAATTCTAATTTTCTGTTGATCCGGGTAGAGAAGGGGTCAAAGGTGTTGATCGGGGATGTCAATTTTTATGGTAACTCCGCACTTGACAATCTCAAACTCAAAAAGCAGCTCAAGGGAACCAAAGAAATGACCCGCATTACGCTTAAGCCCGATAATGCACAGAGTCCCTATGGTGAACGTCAACCCCTTTCGTTCAACCAGTACCTCAAGGATTGGGGCTTTCTGTCGATCTCCAAAACAAAGCGAGCGCTCGATCCTTATTTTCGATTCAAGTTGCTGAGTTCTGCCAAGTTCGACGAAAAGAAATACGAAGAGGATAAAGAGAAGGTCCTTAATTTTTATAATGCCAACGGTTATCGCGATGCGCAGATCGTATCCGATACACAATACATGACAGCCAAGGGCAACCTCAACGTCGATATCAAGGTTACCGAAGGCAATCGGTATTATTTTGGGGACATTGTTTGGAAAGGAAACTCAAAGTACTCCGATTCGATCCTCAATGTTCTGTTGGGGATCAATAAAGGGGATATCTACAATGTGGGCCTGCTCAACAAACGCTTGGGTAAAGAAGGCAGCCAAGAAGGTGGCGATATCAGTGGGTATTACATGGATGACGGTTACCTTTTCTTTAGGGCCGAGCCTATTGAGGTGGCGGTTTATAACGATACAATCGATTATGAGATCCGCATTATGGAAGGCCCTCAAGCCCGTATAAAAAATGTGACCATTGCCGGTAACGAGAAGACAAAAGACTATGTGGTGCGTCGAGAATTGCGTACGGTGCCGGGCGAACTGTTCAGTCGCTCACAGTTGATACGCTCTCAACGCGAACTGGGCAACCTTCAGTTCTTTAATCAAGAAAAAATCAATCCTGGTGTTGTTCCAAACCCCGAGGATGGTACCGTAGATATCAATTGGCAACTCGAAGAAAAATCTGCCGACCAGCTCGAGCTATCTGCCGGTTGGGGTGGCGGTATCGGTTTGACCGGTACCATGGGAGTTACCTTCAATAACTTTTCGGTTCGCAACATTTGGAAGAAATCAGCCTGGGACCCATTGCCTACCGGCGACGGCCAAAAACTTAGTGTTCGTCTTCAATCCAATGGCCGGGCCTACCGCTCGTACAGTGCTTCTTTTACTGAGCCTTGGTTAGGAGGTAAAAAAAGAAATTCACTGACTCTCGGGTTTAATAGCAGCCGTTTCTCAAATGCCTTCGATCCGTTTACCGGAAGAATCGACAAAGCGCGCTCCGATACCAACTACTTGAACACAAGTGGTATCTCTGTTGCTTTTGGAAAGCAATTAAAGTGGCCCGATGACTACTTTAATCTTGTGGTTACTTTTAATCTTACGCAGTATAAGCTGATGAACTATCCCATCTTCAGCAGCGATTTTACCAGCGGCACATCCAGTAACGTAAGCATCAAACTGGCGTTGCAACGCTCGTCGGTGTTCAATCCCATATTCCCTACCAGCGGGTCTAATTTTTTGGCCAGTGTTCAGCTAACCCCGCCCTATTCATTAATGACTAACGTTGGGTCCGGCTATAATGCCTACCGCCGTCCGGAGTATCACAAATGGCGCTTTAATGCCGAGTGGTATGTTCCCATCGGAAAGCCGCTGGGCGCAGAGAAGAATCGTCAATTTGTGGTAAAGATGGCGGCTAAGTTTGGCTTTATGGGTCGCTACAATACCAATCTTCCATTCTCTCCGTTCGAGCGTTTTCAGGTGGGTGATGCCGGTCTGACCAACAACTTTGGATTACTTGGCTTTGATATCGTTGCACACCGTGGCTACCCAGTGTATCAGACCTCCGACCCTACGGTAAATCCCGATCAGCAAAGTGCGAGCCAGTTCTTTACCATCTTTAACAAGTATCAGTTAGAGGCACGCTTTCCGCTCGTGACCAATCCTAGCAGTACTATTTACGCCCTTACGTTCTTTGAAGCGGCCAACGGTTGGTACAACTACAAAGATTACAATCCCTTCCGCTTACGCCGCAGTGTGGGAGCCGGTATGCGTTTCTTTCTGCCTATGTTTGGTCTGCTCGGATTTGATTATGGTCTCGGACTCGACCGTGCCGTTCCCGGGCAAACAGGACTCAAGGGGATCTCTCGATTTACCTTTATGCTCGGCTTCGAACCGGAATAGAAATTTCGCCACATGAAAAATACAGTGTTCACCCTTTGTTTCTTGTTGCTGGGCCTTTTTGCCCAAGCTCAGAAATATGCCGTGATCGATACGCGCTATATTTTAGATCGCATGCCCGAGTACAAGGCTGCCCAGCAGTCGCTTGACCGCATGGCGGCCGTTTGGCAGTCGCAGATCGACAGTATGCAATCGTCACTCGATAAGATGTATCGCGATTTTGAGGCCGAGCAAGTGATGCTGACCGCCGAGTTAAAAAAGAGAAGGGAAGATCAATTGTTTGCCAAAGAGAAGGAGCTCAGGGACCTTCAGCGCCGTCGCTTTGGTTTCGAAGGAGATCTTTTTAAGAAGCGCCAGGAACTTGTCAAGCCTGTTCAGGATAAAGTGTACAGTGCGGTTCAGAAGATCGCCAGCACCCGTGGCTACGACTTTGTGCTCGACAAAAGTGAGGGAATTACCATTATCTTTGCCGACCCCAAGCTTGACAAGAGCGAAGACGTGCTTCGCGAGTTAGGGATCAAATAACCAATCAACCAACTGTTTAAAAAAACATACGTAACATGAAAAATGTAGTAGTGATTTTAGCCATGGTAGGGCTGCTGGGTGTAGCTGGTACCGCATCGGCACAGACCAAGATCGGCTACATCAGTGTAGAGAATGTGCTCTCATTGATGCCCGAGGTCAGCAAGTTCGATTCCATCCTGTCTCGTTATCAGGCCGATTCGATCAACCCTCAGTATGCTTCGCTGATCCAGACCTATCAGTACAAGGACAGCATGTATAAAGACACGTTGAAACCCCCGCCTCCTGCCGTCAAGAAGCAGCTAGAAGAGGAGCTTCCCCAGTTGATCAATACGATCCAGAACTGGCAGCAGATCGTTAATCAGGCCATGGAGGCCAAGCAAAATGAATTGCTGGCGCCCCTCTATCGTAAGATCTATGATGCCATTCGAGCCGTTGCCAAAGAGAAGGGCTATACACATGTACTCAATAAGGATAGCCTCTTGGTAGCTCCCGATGCCGACGATATGGTAGCGGCCGTCGCAGCGAAACTTAAGTTGTCGTTGCCAAAGCCCGCCGCTTCGCCCGCTCCTGCCAAGTAAGCGCGTTAAAAAAAGTTGATGCCCGGTCTTCTTAGATCGGGCATTTTTGTTTTGGGGAAGTACATTTGTACTATGCAATCACTTTCCAAGGGTCCTATTGGGGTATTTGATTCCGGGTATGGCGGTCTGACCGTGTTGCGTGATCTGGTAACGGCCTTACCCGACTACGATTATTGTTATTTGGGGGATAGTGCCCGAGCTCCCTATGGGAATCGTTCTTTTGCTACCGTTTATCAATATACACTGCAATGTGTGGAATGGTTTTTTAAGCAGGGATGCCCCTTGGTCATTTTAGCTTGCAATACGGCCTCTGCCAAAGCCCTTCGCACCATTCAGCAAAATGATCTTCCTAAGCTGGCTCCCACTAATCGTGTGCTTGGAGTTATTCGACCCACGGCCGAGGTGATCGGGCAGTACACTAAAAAAGGAAACGTGGGCGTGTTGGCCACGCAGGGTACCGTAAGTTCAGCGTCGTATCCGCTAGAGATCGCCAAGTTTTTTCCCGAGCTCCGTGTATTTCAGGAGGCTTGCCCCATGTGGGTGCCCCTCATCGAGAATAATGAACACCTTAGCGAGGGAGCCGATTATTTCGTAAAAAAGCATGTGCAAGCCATCCTCAAAAAAGAAGAGGGGATCGATGTGTTATTGCTCGCTTGTACCCATTATCCGCTGCTGCGTCCTGTGATCGAGAAATATCTTCCTTCGAACGTTCGTCTTGTCTCGCAAGGAGAGATCGTGGCCGCGAGTCTGGCAGATTATCTGCAACGTCACCCCGAGATCAATGACCGCTGTACCCGAAAAAGTGAGCTAAACTTCTTTACTACCGATTCTGCTCCCGATTTTGATGCCCATGCTGCCCAGTTCTTTGGGGCGCCGGTAAGGGCTTATTCCGTGAATCTGGCAGGCACGATTGTCTAGTGTACTGGTTAACAACACCTTAATTTTCTTTCCGGTCTGGTTTCGATCCCTTACCTTTGCGGTCCTTTCACAATACGACGGGTGTGGTGACCTGGCGTAAACTGGAAACCCGACCGTTCTCCCGGTCTATTTTTCTACCCAAGTGAAAAAATGAACACACTATGAAACGGACATTTCAACCTCACCGTAAGCGCCGCAAGACCGTACATGGTTTTCGCAAACGCATGGAAACTGCCAACGGGCGTAAAGTATTAGCCTCTCGTCGTGCCAAAGGCCGCAAGAAGCTGACGGTCTCCGACGAACGCAAACTAAAATAACGACATCCCTCCGAGCAGTCGGAGGTTTTGATAATTTTATGGCTCCGGTGTTCCCGGAGCTTTTTTTATGAGCCTCTTTTTTTAATGATCCATTGAGATAACTCCTCGCTTTGAACAAACGATACACTTTATCGGCCACCCAGCGACTCAAAAGCAAAAAATCGATCGATGCCCTATTTAAACAAGGGCAGCGATTGACCGTGGGGAGTATTCGTATGTTTCATGGACCTGCTGCGGCCAAGGGAGTACGCATGGGGGTTGGGGTATCGGCCAAACACTTTCCCAATGCCGTTGATCGAAACCGGATCAAACGACAGTTGCGAGACTGTTATCGATTACAGCAAGAGATCGTTTCCGGCATTACAACGATGTCGGGCGGCATCGACATTTTTATAGTGTATACCGAAAAAGAACTTCCGGATTATCATCACCTATTTGCATTGATGCAAAAGGGGCTCACAAAACTGGTCGCTTTTTATCAAAAAGGTTAGTATGCTTAGATCTTTTACAGCCTTGGTAAGGCGATTGCTGATACTTCCCTTCTTGGCATTGATCAAACTCTACCAATGGATCTTATCTCCTTGGTTGGGGCCCTCTTGTAGATACACCCCCACTTGTTCGCACTATGCCGCCACGGCATTGCAGCGTTATGGCCTGTTCAAAGGAACCTGGCTGGCTCTTAAAAGAATCAGCCGCTGTCATCCCTGGGGAAGCAGCGGCTATGATCCTGTTCCTTAGTAAGTAGGTTAGCTGGCTTTTTCGTAACGCGCTGCCACTACATTCCAATTGACCACTTGCCAGAAGGCAGCGAGGTAATCGGCGCGGCGGTTTTGATACTTTAGGTAATAGGCATGTTCCCACACATCGGCACCGAGCAGTGGCGTACCCTTGGTCTCAGCCAGGTCCATCAGCGGATTATCTTGGTTAGGTGTTGAGCAGATCTCGAGTTTGCCGTTGGCAACGATCAGCCAGGCCCATCCGCTTCCAAAGCGGGTCATACCGGCCGTGGCAAATTTTTCTTTAAAGCTATCGAAAGAACCAAAGGCAGCGTTGATGGCATCGGCCAGTTTACCGGAAGGAGCACCGCCGGCTTGCGCGCCCAGGCTTTCCCAGAAGAAGGTATGGTTCCAGTGTCCGCCCCCATTATTACGAATGGCGGCAGAGAGGGTACCTGCTTTGCCGACTAGTTCTTCGAGCGAAAGATCTTCATGCGGGGTGCCGGCAATGGCTTTATTGAGATTATCTACGTAAGCCTGGTGGTGTTTGCCATGATGGATCTGCATGGTAAGTGTATCGATGTGTGGTTCGAGCGCGTCGTGCGCGTACGGAAGGGGAGCGAGTGTAAATGGCATATCAATATTTTTTAGGATGATACAAAGGTACTACGACCAGAGACGTTCAACGTTTTTGTTGAAAGAAATCCTTCATCAACCGGACTCCCTCTTCGGCGCAGCATCCACTCGTTAGTTGGGTGCTTTTATGAAAAGGCCAGCGGTCGCCCGCTACTTTTCGATATCCATTCTTAACGTCGTCGGCCCCGTAGACAATTCGCCCTATCTGACTCCAGAAAAGCGCACCGGCACACATGGGGCAGGGTTCCAGGGTCACATAGAGGGTAGCTTCGGGTAAATACTTGCTTCCAAGCGCATTAAAGGCGGCAGTAAGTGCGATCATCTCGGCATGTGCCGTGGGGTCTTGAAGCCGCTCGGTCATATTGTGCCCGCGGGCAATGATCTTGTTGTTCATGACCACTACCGCGCCTACGGGTACTTCTTGCTCGTCCATGGCTTGTTGGGCCTCCCGCAGCGCTTGTTTCATAAACTGAAGATCATCCATCCCCTGTGGTTTTACTAACTTGTCCAAAATTTCTGCCATGTCTTATTTGCCAGCGCTAACAAAGATGAGGGAATATTTTGCATCTGGCGCCACGCGTTCGATCGACTTTAGAAAACAAAAGATCCAATCGCTGCACGAAAGTCTTTTGGCGCACGAGCAGGCTATCAACGAAGCCCTGTATCAAGATCTGCATAAGAGTCCCGAAGAAGTATGGGTTTCAGAGACCGGGTTGGTCGTTTCCGAATGTAAGTTGGCCGTCAAAAAATTAGATAGCTGGGCGCGCCCCCAGCGCGTGCGTACCAATTTGGCTAATTTGCCTTCTGCCAGCTTCATCCTGCCAGAGCCTTTGGGCGTGGTCTTGATCGTAGCTCCCTGGAATTATCCACTCGAATTGTTATTGGGGCCTTTGGTCGGAGCCATTGCCGCCGGTAATTGCGTGGTGCTAAAGCCCAGCGAGTTTACGCCCGCCACATCGGCCGTAATGAAGAAGATCATAGAGAGCGTATTTGACAGTCGCTATGTTTGGCTCATAGAGGGTGACGGTGCCACCGTTGTGCCATCACTGATGCAATCGTTTCGTTTCGATCATTTATTTTATACGGGTAGCACGGCCGTAGGAAAGGTCGTCTATAAGATGGCAGCTGAGCAACTGACACCCGTTACACTAGAGCTGGGCGGCAAGAGCCCTTGCGTCATAGAGCCCGACGCCAATATCGACATTGCGGCCCGACGTATTGCACTTGCAAAATGGAACAATGCTGGTCAAACCTGCATAGCCCCCGATTATATTTTGGTACATGGCACTGTGCGCGACCGGTTCATCGAAGCGCTTTGCAAGGTGATAGAGACATTTTATACCACCGATCCTACGCATTGCGATCATTACGGACGCATCATCAATACCCGGCAATTTGACCGGCTGGTGTCTTATTTGAAGGATGGTAAGGTTATTTACGGTGGACAACACGATAAGGCTACCCGCTATATTGCTCCCACGGTGCTTACGGATGTCTCACTCGATTCGCCAATTATGCAAGAAGAGATCTTTGGTCCGCTCTTGCCTGTGCTAACTTACGGACATTTCGACGAGGCGAGGGCGGTCATTGAGCGTAATCCTAATCCGCTCTCGTTTTATGTGTATACAGAGAGCAGGCAGCAAGAAAAAAAATGGCTTGAACAAGTACCAGCCGGCGGGGCTTGTGTCAATAATTCTGTTTTTCATTTTCTCAATCATCGCCTTCCCTTTGGCGGAAGAGGTAACAGTGGAATGGGCTTTTATCATGGGAAGCATTCCTTCGATACCTTCTCGCATTCAAAGAGTGTACTACGTACACCCAGTTGGATCGATCCTGCCATCAAATACCCGCCGTTCAAGGGGAAATTGGCCATCTTAAAAAAGTTAATTGGATGAGAAAGGATCAACTGCGACGAAGATTGCTGTTAACGGGACTATTGATCTTTGCCGCTCTTGGACTATTGTGGTTACAACAAACTGAAAGTACTATGACCCTTCGTCAACGTTTGCTCAAGCTGGCCTATCCTGTGCTAATGTGGGGTACCCGTTTGGGCAATAAGAATACCACCGTTCTTAGTCATGCTCCCCAAAAGCCCCCCGTTTCATTTTATGACCTGCCGGTCATGTCTATCACCGGGGATTCCATCGATGGAACCTTGCTTCGGGGTAAAAAAATCTTACTGGTCAATACGGCTAGCGATTGTGGCTACACGGCACAGTATAAAGAATTACAGCAGTTGCAAGATCGGTTTATCGATCGCTTGGTCGTTATTGGATTTCCGGCCAACGATTTTAAGGAGCAAGAGAAAGGTGACGATGCATCCATCGCAAATTTCTGTGAACGCAACTACGGGGTTCGCTTCTTGCTGACGAAAAAAACATCCGTGGTGACTGGCCCTCTTCAGCATCCGGTATATCGCTGGCTTACCGACAGTGGGCAAAACGGGTGGAACCGTAAAGCGCCTTCTTGGAATTTCTCAAAGTATCTCATTGATGAGCAGGGCCGACTTACCCATTATTTCGATCCTTCGGTCTCCCCGCTAAGCGATGATATTATTACCGTGCTACAAAAAGATGCACTTTAGAGAAGCCTACTAGTTGATCGGACATTTCTCGTGATAGTTGATAAGCGAGATGGGCGTTTTTTCGAAGGTAAATCCCTGGTAAACGCGCGCCATTTCGTCGAACACGGCATTGAGTTCTTCTTCGGTCTTGAGCGTCACCAGTTTGTTCCTGTATTCTTTTATGTTAGGAAGGCCTTTCAGATAATTTGCGTAATGTCTCCGCATTTCATTGATCCCCACCACCGGATTCTTCCACTCGATCGAGTAACGTAAGTGCTTACGACAAACAGCCAGTCGGTCTTCGATCGTGGGGGCGGGCAGATGCCCGCCTGTTTTCATAAAATGCTTGATCTCGTTAAAGATCCATGGGTAGCCAATGGCAGCTCTTCCGATCATGATGCCATCTACTCCGTAGCGATTCTTGTACTCTAACGCTTTTTCGGGCGAATCAATATCGCCATTACCAAAAATGGGTATCGTGATACGGGGGTTGTTCTTGATCTTTCCTATCAGGGTCCAGTCGGCCTCTCCTTTGTACATCTGCACACGCGTTCTTCCGTGAATGGCCAGCGCTTTGATCCCCACATCTTGCAACCGCTCGGCTACTTCTTCAATATTCTTATTGTTGTCGTCCCACCCTAATCGGGTCTTTACCGTTACCGGTAACGAGGTGGAACGTACCACAGCACTGGTCAATCGCACCATCAGATCTACATCACGCAATACGCCAGCGCCCGCACCTTTGAGGGCTACTTTTTTGACAGGGCACCCGAAGTTGATATCGAGCAGGTCGGGTTGTGTTACCTCGACTATCTTGGCGGCCAGCCCCAAACTTTCTTCATCGCCTCCAAAGATCTGAATACCTACAGGTCTTTCATAGTCGAAGATATCCAGCTTTTTCTTGCTTTTGATGGCATCTCTGATTAGTCCTTCCGAAGAGATAAACTCCGTATACATCAGATCGGCCCCTTTGTCTTTGCAAACGGCACGAAATGGAGGGTCACTTACATCTTCCATTGGAGCCAATAGCAGTGGAAAATCAGGAAGGGTTACAGGACCGATCTTTACCATCGTGGGGTTTTACCTAAATTTGTTGAATGTGTCGGAACTTCCGGCAGGCGAATTTACACTCAAAAATCGGCGTGTGTTTAAAAAAGGATTTTATCAGGACAGATCAACAGGGCAACAGCTTTTTTTATTACTGGGGCTCTCCTTGATGAGCTTTTTTATTATTGGTTTGCTGGGGACCTTCATTTTGTCGGCCATGACCGGAATTACCGTTGAGCAATTGGCCACCATCAGCAAAATGAAAACTCCGCATCCCCAGCTTGGTTTTTTTATCAGAGGGATGCAATTGGCTCAGTTTCTGGGGTTGTTTCTGGTACCATCTTGGCTAGCCGCTCGCTTATTTGCTGTCGAACCCGCGCGTGACTATCTTAAACTTACCCGACCGGTCCATCCGGGATTTTGGATGATCGGTATAACGATACTGCTGTTCTCGCTCCCTTTGGTACAGTGGTTGGGCGAATTGAACAGGGCCGTCGAATTTCCACCTGCACTAGCCGACTGGATGAAAGAAAAAGAGAACGATGCCAACGACACGGTCAAAGCCTTGCTGGGACTCCGTTCCGTAAAAGATCTGCTGCTCAATATTGTTTTCATTGCGGGACTTGCCGCCGTAGGTGAGGAGTTATTATTTCGAGGTGTCTTGCAGCGAATGTTCTTCAGGCAGTTTGGACAAGCTTGGCCGGCCATTATACTATCCGCTTTTTTATTTTCGTCTATGCATATGCAGTTCTTTGGCTTTCTACCCCGGTTTGTATTAGGTATACTGCTCGGAGCGGTGTATTGGTACAGCGGCAGCCTATGGACCGCAATTTTAGGGCATTTCTTTTACGATGCGCTGCTGATCGTATTAGTCTATTTTAATCCGGTCTTATTGCAGGATGAGCCCGTGGTGGGGCCTCAGGCCATGATGGTCTCTGGGCTAGTGAGTGCCTTGCTGGTGACCATGCATCTGCATTGGATGTTGCGTCATACCAAGGTTGATCAATATCAAGACAAGGAGAATGACTCTTCGGAACATAATTCATAACTTGAATAATGGCATTTAACCGAAAGGTTTTTTCACAACGAGCTGTCACTGCTTTCTTTTTTGTAGCCGTGATGCTCACCGCGCTTTGTTGGAGCGACTGGAGTTTTTTGTTGCTGGTCATGGTCATACATTCCGGTTGTTGGATAGAGTACCAGCGCTTATACGCTACTTTTCGTTTTCCACTTCGTTATCTATTGCTCGGCTTTCTTTACTTGTCGTTGTCTTGGGCACTATATATAGATCTAAAGGCGCATGATACATTGGCCATTTCTATTGGTACCTCGTTGCCAGTTCTTGCACTTTTTGTGCTGGCCTGTATGTGGATCAATGACACCATGGCCTATCTGGTAGGTTCTTTTATCGGGCGCACGCCACTGAGTTCCGTTTCTCCTAAAAAAACCTGGGAGGGCACCATAGGTGGTGTGGTACTGACCGTAATTATAGCCGGGACCTTATTGCCTCGCCTTTTGTCCGATCATTTGTTGCCCGATACTGCAATGCCCCTGCGGTGGATGGATGGGTTCTTGATGGCCTTGCTGGCGGCCGTGTTTGGCACCGCAGGCGACCTGTTCGAATCAAAACTAAAACGGATGG
>CANGTM010000023.1 GCA_947456825.1 Chitinophagaceae bacterium | reverse complement strand
CTTACCGCTATTCCACTCATTCGAAAAGTTCGTACCCGTTGCCAGTGAGCGAATAATTCCGGTATTTCCACCACCGCCAAATCCACCGCCGCCTCGACCTCCGGTCATGGTCATCGACATCATTCCGCCACCGCCACCGCCGCCGCCGCCGCCAAATCCACCACCTCCACCGCCACTACCCATGGTGATCGTCGTCATACCACCACCACCGCCGCCGCCAAATCCACTAAAACCTCCCATCGAGCTGATAATATCATTGAACGAAAAACCCTGCTTATTGATATTATTCGCATTAAAGAGCACAGAGATTCGATTATTGCCATCAAACTTATTGAAGCTCAGGTTTTGCTCATAACGATCCTTGCTACCATACCCGGCGAGGGCTCGGCCAAAAAATCCTTTGTTACGATCTTTTTTAAGTTTTATGTTGATGGTCTTGCTGCGGCTACCATCATCTATCTTGGTAAACTTGGCCTGCTCGCTCATATCATCAAATACCTGCACACTCTCTACCATATCGGCCGTTAAATTCTTGGTGGCCAGTTTCGGGTCGTTACCGAAAAATTCTTTTCCATCGACCAAAATGCGTTGTACTTGTTCGCCCTGCGCCTTTACCGTGCCCTCTTTGTCTACTTCCATACCCGGAATCTTTTTGAGCAAATCCTCGACCGTAGCATTCGGTATGGTCTTGAATCCACTGGCATTAAATTGCACGGTATCGTTTTTGACAACAATGGGTGACTCACTTGTAATGGTGACACCCTCAAGCATTTTATAATCCTTGTTAAGCGTAAGTGTTCCCAGATCGATCGATTTGTTTTCGGCGGTAATTGAAAAAGGTCGGCGAACTTCTTGTAGTCCCTTACTGCTCACCACTATCCTATAATCACCGGGCAACAAGTTTTTTATCTCGAATGTGCCCAACTTGGTAGAAAGTGTAAAACTGGACAAGGAAGAATCGCGGGCGCTGATCACGGAAACGGTAGCATCTGCCACCGGCTGCTTTGCCGTTGAGTCGATCAATTTCCCCTTGATGCTGCCATCGGCACGCTGGGCGAAAACAGGTTGCGAACAAAAGGCCGTTACTAGCAAAAACAAAAGGGATATTCTCATAGCTGTACAAATGGTGCGCAAAGATAGACGCAAAACAAATGGAGTACTTGCTGAATAAGCCTCAAATAGGCCGATTTAATTGATAACCAAGGCTAAAAGGCCTTGCAGCGGGATAAACGGCAGATCGCCAAACCACTAACTGAACAGATATTCCACATCCTCTCGAGTGAGCGTCTTTACAAATCCCTGATCATCGGCAATAATATCTTTGGCCAGATTACGCTTTCGCTCTTGCAGTTGCAAAATTTTATCCTCAATAGTGTCTTTACAGATCATCCGGTAGGCAAAAATATTTTTCGTCTGGCCTATACGATGCGTACGGTCAATGGCCTGTTGTTCTACGGCAGGATTCCACCAAGGATCCATTATATATACATAATCGGCAGCGGTCAGATTCAATCCCACCCCTCCGGCCTTTAGCGAGATCAAAAATACCCGGACGGAATCGTCTTGCTGAAAACGTTGGATCGCCTTTTCTCTGTCGGGCGCCGATGTACTTCCATCAAAATACACATAGGCGATATCTAATTCATCGAGCTTCTCACGGATCAGCGACAGCATGCCCAAAAATTGCGAAAAGACCAAGGCCTTATGTGTGCTGATCCCCTCGCTCAACTCACGGGATAGTTCGTCGAGTTTAATGGAGTGATTGGGAAACTTCTCTGTCTCATTCAAAATAGCAGGCGAATCGCAGATCTGGCGAAGTTTCATCAATCCCTGCAAAATAGTCAACTGTGAACGCTGTATACCCTGAGACTCTATAGACCCAAGTATCTGATTTCTAAAATCATTACGATAAGCATCGTAAATATTTCTTTGCTCTTCTTCCATATCACAGAAGAGCACAACCTCTTGCTTTTCCGGCAGATCCTTCGCGACCTGCTCCTTGGTGCGCCTCAGAATAAATGGATACAGCAGCTTGCGGAGATGTTCCTTGCGGTCTTGCTCGCCCAGCTTATCGATGGGAATGGCAAACTCTTGTCTAAAGAACTCCACCGAACCCAACATACCGGGATTCAAAAAATTCATCTGCGCGTAAATGTCAAATGTATTGTTCTGAAGAGGTGTTCCACTCATGCAAAGCCGGTGGCGGGCCTGGAGCAACGCAGCCGCTTTCGTTACCTTACTCGATGGGTTTTTGATAGCCTGGGATTCGTCTAAGATGGCATAGTCGAGTGCGATCGTGCTTAGTAACTTGATATCGCTTCGCAAGGTGCCATAGGTGGTGATCGTAATATCGTGGTCTTCGAGCTGCTCCTTTTTACGTGTGCGGGCCGCCCCATGATGAATGCGGAAACTAAGGGATGGGGTAAATTTCTTGATCTCATTTTCCCAGTTATAAATAAGCGTAGTCGGACAAACGACCAGGGCCTTTAGTTTTCCTTCTGTCCGTTTATAGTATTCTAGAAAAGATAGTGCCTGAACGGTCTTACCAAGTCCCATATCATCGGCCAGAATACCTCCCCAATTGATGCCTCGCAGGTAATTGAGCCACTGATACCCCGCCACCTGATAGGGGCGCAAGACGTTGCTCAAGGTTCCCTTTAATTCGATCGATTCGATCTTATCGAAACGACGTAGCTGCTCATATTTTTCCTCAAGCTGTAACTCAAGATCTTCCTCTTGCCTATTGGAATAGAGTTCATCGACTACCCCCAAATGATAGCGGGAAAGTTTTAGTGTATCGGTCTTGCCCTCGCCAACACGAAACAATAGGGCATACTTCTTTAACCACTCTTCCGGTAATACGCCTAATGAACCATCTCCAAGTTGTACATAAGGCTGCTTGCTGGCCAATGCCTTTTTTACATCGGCCACGGTTACCTGCTGGTCACCAAAAACAATATTGACCTTGGCGTCAAACCAATCGGTATGGCTGCTTATAAAAATGCGGGTCTGGGGCTTTGCCGTATTAAAACGATAATGTTTGAGAAGCTCAAAGCCAAAGACCGGCGTTTTAGCCTCCTTCATGACATCGATAAACAAAAAGAACCAGTTATTACGAAGTACATCGGGGCCCTTGAGCGCCAGCGTACCGTCTTCTTTGTTATACACAAACCCCGAATGCAGGCTTTGCAGTTTTTGCAAAAAGGCATTCTCTTTTTCTACTTGTCGCTGAATAACAAGAACTCCGTCCCCTTGTGGCACTAAAACGCGCTGTCCGTCCTTGAAACCAGCCTCATAACTCTGGTACAAGAACCGGGGTGTAAAGACCAGGTAATCGCCCTTTTCGCTCAAGGCAACGCGAGGTTCCGGAGATGTATTACTGATCTCTGTGGTCAGCGATTTATCGAACTGTACATTGTACTCCCGCGACAAGGGTAAGATCTCTTCTTGAAGCGTTTGCTTCCATTGCCCTGCCTGAATCACACGTTTACCGGAAGGTTTGAATTTTTCGATCAACAAAATGGTCTCTTTGTTCTTCCAGCAAAAGGCTTGATGGTTATAGAAAAAAAGTAGCGATGTCGGCGCCTCGTTATCGGCCAGATCCAATTCGGCAATGCCGGCTTTTACCTTACAGGATAACGTATAGTGGCTGTTTTTTTTAACCAGAAAAAACGGACGGGCCTCGTCCGCTTGTAAGTGCAGCGACTCCAAGTTCGCTGTCTTAAAGACCTTGCCGGCCGCCAAGGTATACACCAGTGCCTGCGAACCAAACTCCTGAAACAAGCGGTGTAGTTTGGGCTGCAGATATTCTGTAATCAGATCTTTGGTCTCCTCCGGCAGATCATCGGCCTCATGATGTAAAATATTCTCCCAAATACCCGAAAAGGGAGAGTTGCGGTTTACATACTTATTGATCTCGGCATCCTGCAATTTTCGCACCATCTGCAAAATAGCAGCATCGGCAGTACTAAACGTGTCAGTATTAACAAAGCGAGCAATATCGAGTTTTTCGACCTTGCCGATCAAACCGTCATTAGCCTCATTGGGTTCTCCGATCACGGCATCTACCGAGAAACGTGGAAACGATTTTTTATTGAAATTAAACACTACCCCCAACCGTTGAGCTGGTAAAACAACTGTACTTGCCGCCGATACCTCGGGAATAACAGGAGTTGCTTCCGGAAAAGACCGCAGGGCCGGACGAGCGGTAGGCATAGTTATAGCCGTTCTTTTTATAGAAGTATCCAGAACGCGTAAAAAAGGCTTTCCCTCTTGGTACGTAAATTCAAACTTTCCTTTCAGGTCGTCCTTCAATGAATAACCGTAGGCCTCCAGCAATTTATTTTTCTCTTTGTCCCAATTACGAATGCTATCGAAGTAATTGGCACCGTAGGTATTGAGCAGTTGTAAAAAAACGATCACCTTAGGTAAGCAAAGCGGATGTTCGGCGTCTTCGTAGATACAGCTCGTATCAAAGTTGCGCTCTTCGTTCTTTTTGATCAATACCTCATACGTCTGACCCTCAAGTGTCACCTGCGCCTTGACCGTTTCGTTCTCCGCATATTCGATCACGGCCTTTTGGGTGCGCAAAAAGGTCTCGGCCAACACAAGCGTTTCAGCGGCACAAAGCAACCGAAGGTGTTTAAGGTCGATCGATTTCATTTTGACCACTGTATGACGCTGGTCGTAGCGAATATGCCCTGTTTGCAAATGGCCCCTGTCTAACAGTTCCTGTAATTGAAATAGGGCGGCCGCCTCATGCCGACAAATATCTCCCAAATTGTAAGGGCAGCCACAGCGTAATGATGTGGCCTTGGGATCTCTGAAATGATGAATATAAACTTTATAAAAAGTGCTATAACTATCGTCCTTTACCCGAAAGGTCGCCGTACCGAACAACTCATCGTACTCGACCAACTCCACGTAGCCGATAGCATGAATTTTCTTACCCCGCTTGATCACCTCATCGGTGCCGTGCGTGTAAACGTATTTGACTAAATGCGGTAAGGCCAACGTCCTTCAGTATTAAATGGAGATCTTGGTTAAAAAAAGGATAACCTACAAATCTAAAGGAATGTAACTCGTATTTCCATCGATTGAAAAAGAAAAAAACTATTCGGACGCTTTCGGAAAAGCAGTCAAAATATTCCGTACCTTGAAAGATTTATTTTTTGATGATGAGTTTGCCGTCCTTATAGAAAGGCAATACGTTGGCGGCGTCGGGCGTCAGACAAAATGTGATATCCTCGATCAATCCGAATCGTTGGACCAACCGGTGATAATGCGTTAACCGGGGCGCAAAGTCGAGGAGGTTATCCTTGTGCTGTCTGTATAACGACACGGCCATCAGCGAACTATCACAGTGTATGCTAAACTGTTCTTGAAGTCGATCGATTACAGCACCGGCAAAAAGGGTGTCTTCGAGATTAAATCGGTCCTTCCAGCCGGCACAGCCAAGCACAACGTTTTTCTTTTGCGCCAGTAAATAATCACAAACCGCACTCAGGTTCGGAAAACTACCGGCCACAATCGTAGAGGCATTCCGATCGAGTGCCATTTGTAAGAGTCGGGTACCGTTGGTGGTGGTCAGTACCAGGGTACGACCTCCAATAAATTCACGCGAGTATTCCAATGGGGAATTTCCGTGCTGCAATCCTTCGGCGATCATGCCATCGCGCTCGCCGGCTGCGATCCCATCGATATTTTTACTCATCTCGATAGCCTTGGGAACCGAATCTACCGGAATAACGGCTCGGGCACCATTGTGAAGGGCCGAAGCGATAGTAGAGGTAGCCCTGAAGACATCGATGATCACCACCACACTATCAGAAAGATCATATAAATGAAGTAAAGCCGGAGAAAGAGAAGTAAAAAGCGAAGGTTGGGTTTTCATGCAATAAATATTCGCAACTATTTAATAAGTATTTTTTTCCAGCGGTCGGTTTCTGCAAATCGTTTGAGCGTATCATTTCGCCGATGTAAGAGCGATTCCATATAACGGGTAAAGTACAGCGAATTGAACCAACGACCCAGCTGCCCATAGGGCATTTCAAAATCGACCAGATCGATCAATAACATCCCATTATCGATCGATTTAAAATGATGCTCATGTTGAAAACTGGTCAGATCGCCTTGCATTTGCACTTCGGTGATCACATCGGCCCGTTTTACCTCGGTATATTTTATACGCTGCAGTCGTTCTTTAAAAAGGTGATGTGAACGCCAGGTAACCGTATCCCCTTTTTCGATCAGTCCAAAACGCGTACCTGCAACGGCCTCGAGTTTATAAGGAGCCATGGACTCCTTGTGCACCGAAATATGACGGCTTAGGTCAAATACCACCTCGGAAGGAGCCGCAATGAATGTTGTAAGGTGAATCTTGGGCATGGCTATGACTATACGAATGGAATTTTTACAACCTGTGCCTTTAATTGCTTATCGCGCACCTGAATAAAGATGGAGTGGTCAAGACGTGCGTGTTCTGTATTTACATAGCCCATGCCGATCGCCTTGCCGAGCGTGGGCGATTGCGTGCCCGATGTCACCACTCCGATTACAGTACCCGCCGCATCCTTTATCTCGTACCCATGGCGCGGAATACCTTTATCGATCATTTCAAATCCGACTAATTTTTTAGACAAGCCCTCTGCCTTTTGTCGGGCGAATAAGGCCGACGAGCTAAACTCCTTGGTAAACTTGGTGATCCATCCCAAGCCCGCTTCGAGCGGAGAGGTGGTATCGTCAATATCGTTTCCGTACAGACAAAATCCCATTTCGAGGCGTAATGTATCGCGAGCACCGAGACCAATGGGCTTTAATCCTTGTGGGCCGCCCAGCGAAAAAATAGCATCCCAGATCTTTTCGGCATGATCTTCTTTATCCTCAAAATAAATTTCTACGCCGCCGGCACCGGTATAACCGGTAGCGCTGATCAGTACATTGTCTACACCGGCAAAGGTTCCTTTTACAAAAGTATAGTAGGCCAAGTTGACCAAATCCATTTCGGTAAGCGGTTGCAACATGCGCGCTGCTTGTGGACCTTGCACAGCCAGTAAACAAGTCTTTTCGGAGATGTTGTGCATCTCCACGCCCTTATGATTCTGTTGCTGTATCCAGTTCCAGTCTTTTTCGATATTCGAAGCATTCACGACCAGCATGTAAGACTTATTCTGCTCGAGACAATAGACCAGCAGATCATCTACAATACCGCCCTTATCGTTGGGCAAGCAGCTGTACTGCACCTTTCCCGGAACTAATTTGGCCGCATCGTTGCTGGTAACTCGCTGTATCAGATCTAGTGCATCAGGTCCTTTGAGCACAAACTCTCCCATATGGCTTACATCAAAGACGCCTGCATTTTTGCGCACGGTAGCATGCTCGTCGTTGATGCCCGAATAAGAGATAGGCATTTCGTAGCCCGCAAAAGGAGCCATCTTAGCCCCCAGGGCTATGTGCTTGTTGTAGAACGGGGTTCGCTTGACCGACATGTGCTTTTTTTGAGAGCACAAATGTACGCGAATCCGCGCTTGTTCTATAGGGTATCGGGGGGTGCCGGATCGCCGCCGACCGGGCGCAGTGTTCCGCCCGGCATCATCTCGTAGACCACGCCAACTTGATAGGGAAAGTCGGTATCCTCCCAGAAGATCTCATTTACCCGGCCCCGCTTATTGTACCGGATTTGCAATTCGCCATAGGTCAACTTTTCTTTGATCGACTCATCAAAAGAAATGGTCTTTCCGACCGGCATCTGCACCACCAACTTTACCTGCTGGGCGCGGTATTTATCCTTGGCGGCAATAGCATAGTAACTCGGTAGGTCTACCAGTGTTCCGGTATCGGCCGTGGCAGAGCCAGCTACAAAATACCCTTTAGTATTGATAGGGTAGGAGAGCGCCTCGGCACGCTGAAGGGCCTGTTGGCTGTTTTTACCATTAGCAATTCTGAACAACTTAACGTGATAATTATTGTCCGGACTTTCGACCATCTCTATAACAACTGCAGAAAGTTTGAGCGTATCCTTAGAAAGGTCCCATCCCTTCTCTTCGCCCTGTATGTGGATCCAGGGAACCCTTTCGGTATAATAGAGTGTGGGCTGAGAAACGGTTAGACGCAACGAAGTAGGGTTGGCGGTGGCTATGGGCACCGGTGTTACGACCTGCTCACGCACAGAAAACTCTTTACCTAAACTGCTAAAAAAGAGAAATACCATCACCCATCCCAGTGTCCACAGCGAGAAAAAGCTATACCGCAACACCGTACTTTTTGTCTTGTACCCAATAATACGTCTGATCAGCCATATAATAAACCCTAATAGAGGAACTACTACGAACAAGATCAACGCAGCCCAGGCCATTAGTTGTTGAGAGTTGTTAGTCCATAAAAAACTTTGATAGGGCCAGGTAACCGCTCCTGCAAAACAGATAGCGAATAGCGCCATCAACAGCGAAAAAGCCAGTATACCAAAGAAGAAGGCAAAGAATATCTTAATCAACAATCCGACCGCCTTTAATAGGGTTCCGGCGATGGTCCGCTCTTTTCCACTAAATTTTTCTTGTACGCGCTGATTGACCTCGCTGGCAAATTTTCCGGCCTTACCCGGCAATTCATTGGCCACGGTCTCTACTTCTTTTCCCCAGCTAGTTACTTTTTGATTGACCTTGCTGGCAAATTTTTCGGCGTCTTGTGTGACTTGTTTTTGAATAGAGGCCAGGTCTATCTTTTCTCCGCGCATCTCCATTTTCTGATAAGGCGTAATGGCCTTGGGTAAAATGATCCACAGCGTGATGTACATTATTATCGAAAACCCGATCAATGACCCAAAACTAAGATTGAACACCACAAGGGTTAAATCATCATCGGTCCAATCCAAAATAGAAAAAAGGATCGTGAGCAACAGCGGAGATAAGAATAGCAATCTTATGTTTTTAACCGGCTTATCAAAATACGCAGCCACTCCACCCGCGACACCGCCGAGTATCTTGTTGTCCGGGTCTCTGTAAAAGCGTTTCCCCTTGAACGACTCTACCGTGGAGGCTGGCAAGAATATCCACAACAGTACATATCCAAACAGAAGCAAGCCGAAACTCGAGAACGCCAGTATAACAAGTATAGCTCGAATAATGGCCGGATCGATCCCCAGATAGGCGGCCAATCCGCCCGCGACACCACCGATTACTTTGTTGGCCTCGTCGCGATATAGTTTTCGAGAGGCTGCCGCACCGGTATCCGTTGTGTTTGAATTTTCGTTTTTAGCAGAATTCGTTGAGGCGCCACCTGATGCTGTTTCAGAGGCACCTTCTTGAGCCAACTCTTCGGGCCGACCCATAAGCACGATCAACTCTTGTACGTCCAATTCGGTGATGCACGCACTCCCTTTTTTAATTTTCTCGTGCATCAATTCTGCGATCCTGCCTTGTATGTCATTGATGATCTCTTCGCGACTCTCCTCGGCCGCAAAAAATTCGCGCAGCGTTGTAACATACGATTGCAATTGTTCGAAGGCGGGTTCCTCAATAGGAAGAATCCGGCCGCTTAAATTGATGGTGATGATCTTTTTCATGTGCGTGCTGATTACGGTTATTGTTCGGGGGGATGATACTGGGTTATATTAAAGATTGGTGGGTTTTGGCGAGGTGGCCTTATTGACCGCTTCGGAAAGTTCTTTCCAGGTCTGATCGAGCTCTTTATAAAAGAGTTGTCCTTTTTCGGTGAGCGAAAAATACTTGCGGGGCGGCCCGGAAGGACTTTCGACCCAGCGATACGATAGCATCTCCGCATTCTTAAGTCGGGTCAGTAGCGGGTAGAGCGTACCCTCTAAAATCTGTAAACCGGCCGATCGTAATTCATCGACGATATCTCCGGGGTACGCTTCTCCTCTTTTGATGGCCGAAAGAATGCAAAACTCCAGTATACCTTTACGCATCTGGCTTTGAGTATTGTCAATATTCATGGTGGTAAGATCGATTAACGGCACAAAGATAAGGAATAAATTATAGTACTATGCATAACAAAGTACCTTTTTTTATAAAATTTTTGCTCCTTTATTTTAAAAGCTTTAGACCCTATTTCGATAATTGCAGCATTTTTTGCCGATTTTTGCCCAATATGAATCGAATTTTACCGTTTTTAGGCATTTTTGCCCTGGTTATTACCTTTTCGGGTTGTGCCGATAAATATCAATCTTACCGGTCTTTATACCCTTTCAAGAGTCCGAACGGCCAGCCAGACTATGCCAATCTGGACTATTGGGCGGCCCATCCCGATAAAAAAGATCCCTCCGACAGCGTTCCCCGCCCGCTACTTGCAGAGGTAAGAGATACCCTGGCCGATGTATTCTTTCTGCACCCCACCACCTTTACCGACAAAAAAGAAGCAGCTCGCCCTAATGCAGCCATCGATGATGATTACATAAATGCCAAGACAGATTATTCGACCATCCTGCTTCAGGCTAGCGCGTTCAACCAACAAAGCAGGGTATTTAGTCCGCGCTATCGCCAGGCGCATATCGGCAATTTCTATGGAGCCGATTCGGCACTCGCCGTACAAGCCTTGCAACTTGCGTACTCTGATGTGCGCAATGCCTTTCGTTATTATTTGCAACACAATAATAATGGTCGCCCGATCATTATCGCCTCTCATAGCCAGGGCGCATTGATGGCCATTGAATTACTAAAAGAATTTTTCGACAACAAACCATTGCAACAACAACTGGTGGTGGCATATGTAGTAGGTTGGCCCCTCGAAAAAAACAGCTTTACATCACTACGCGCCTGTGCAGAGCCAATACAAACAAATTGCGTGTGTAGTTGGCGCACCTTTAAGATGGGCTACGAGGCGCCTTGGGTTAAAAAAGAAAAAGAGCGCTCGGCCTCACTGATCGTAACCAATCCGCTAAGTTGGAAAACAGATACAAGCTTTGTGTCGAGACAAGCCAATAAGGGATCTGTATTAACACGGTTTAATAAGATCTATAAAAGTACTGCTGATGCCCAGATTCAAAATGGCGTGTTGTATTCGTATCGCCCACATTTTCCGGGCAGCTTTCTGTATCGAACCGATAACTATCATATAGGAGACATCAATCTTTATTACCTCAATATTCGAGAAAACGTGCGCGAGCGCCTCTCAAGTTTTTTGCGCACGTCCGCCAACAATCAGTCGGCGCGGTGACCTTCGTCATGTGCCAGCGTGGTAACTGCTTTTATCTTTAAAAGAAACAGCAGCACATGAGAACGATCGTTGTTCCTACCGATTTTTCGGCCATCGCTACTAACGCACTACACTATGCGATCGAAATGGCTAACTCCGTTAAGGCCCATTTACTATTACTGCATGTGTATCAGGTGCCGGTCAGCTATACGGATGCCCCCATTGTACTGGTATCAGTAGACGAGCTCCGGCATGCGGCCGAAAAAAGAATGGACCAACTAAAGGAGTTGACAAGAAAGATTTTACTTCCCGAACAAAAGGTCTATTCAGAAACCCGGCTAGGAAACGTAACCGATGAACTCGAAGCGATCTGCGAAAAAATAAGGCCCTTTGCCGTGGTCATGGGTACCAAGGGGGCATCGGGGTTTGAAAGAGTGGTCTTTGGAAGCAATACGTTAAGTGCCATTCGCCATCTGCACGTGCCCGTTATCTGTGTGCCTCCCGGAAAGTCGTTTGGTAAAGGAATTAAAAAAATTGGGTTTGCCTGTGACTGCAAAGAAGTGGTAGCCACCACCCCCACGCGAATTATTCGCGATCTGGTTAAAAACTTTGAGGCCGAGTTGCATGTGCTTAATGTTAATACCGACGGTGCTAATCAAGACGAGAAGCCGGAGCAAACCGTTTTGCTAGAAACACTACTAAGCGATCTTCGCCCTATCTATCATTTTTTGGAACACGCGGATATAGAAGATGCCATCAATGAGTTTGCCGAAAAAAATAATCTCGATTTAATTATTAGCATTCCCAAACAACACAAACTGATCGATAAGCTCTTTAGAAAAAGTTCTACCCGACAACTGGTCTATCAAAGTCATGTGCCCGTTATGTGTATTCACGAAGAGTGAGCAGTGTAGTATCCTGTCTTTATCACCGGTTGGTGACGAAGCAAGAACATGCTGCGAAAGGTTGCTAAACTTTACTGAGGTTTTGTAACTAAAACTCGGCACTACCCGGCGTACGCGGAAAGGCTATGACATCTCGAATGTTACTCATTCCGGTCACAAATTGAACCATTCGCTCAAAACCCAGCCCAAATCCGGCGTGTGGTACCGTGCCGAAACGACGCGTATCGAGATACCACCAGAGCTCTTCTTCGCCAATGCCCATGGCCGCCATCTTTTGTTGCAGATTCTCCAAACGCTCTTCGCGTTGTGAGCCACCAACGATCTCTCCAATGCCAGGAGCCAGAATATCCATGGCAGCTACTGTTTTACCGTCATCGTTCTGTCGCATGTAAAAAGCCTTGATGGCTGCAGGATAGTTATAGAGGATGACCGGCTTTTTAAAATGTTTTTCGACCAAGTATCGTTCGTGCTCGCTTTGAAGATCCATGCCCCATCCGGTGATCTCGTATTGAAATTTCTTTTTCTTGTTGTAATTGCTTTCGCGCAAAATATCGATGGCTTCGGTATAGGTCAAGCGCTCGAACTTATTTTCCGTTACAAAACGAAGCTTTTCGAGTAATCCCAGCTCGCTGCGCTTGTCTTGTGGCAATTGCTTTTCTTCGTCAGCGAGCCGCTGGTCCAAGAACTGCAGGTCGTCTGCACAATGCTCCATGGCATAGCGGATAATATACCCAATGAATTCTTCGGCCAGATTCATGTTGTCTTCGAGATCATAGAAGGCCATCTCGGGTTCTATCATCCAAAACTCGGCCAAGTGGCGAGCGGTATTGCTGTTTTCGGCACGAAACGTTGGTCCAAAAGTGTAGATCTCGCCAAAGGCGGTCGCACCCAACTCACCTTCGAGCTGACCACTAACAGTCAAATGCGTGGAGCGGCCAAAAAAATCTTCTTTAAAATTGATCTGTCCGTCTTCTGTGCGAGGAGCGGTGCCATCGAGTTGTAACGATGTAACACGAAACATCTCTCCCGCGCCCTCGGCATCACTGGCCGTAATGATCGGCGTATGGAGATATAAAAATCCTTTTTGATGAAAGAACTGATGCACGGCAAACGATAAGGCATGCCGAACGCGAAACACTGCGGCGAATGTGTTGGTACGAAATCGCAAATGGGCTTTTTCGCGCAAGAACTCAAGGCTGTGCTTTTTAGGTTGAAGCGGATATTTTTCCGCATCCGAATCACCTAAAATATCGACGGTCACCGCCTGCAGATCTATTTTTTGCCCCTTACCCAATGAAGCCACCACTTTTCCCGTTACCCGAAGAGAGGCCGACGTAGTAATGCGCGATAACAAACTTTCCGGAAACTGTCCCAGGGCCAGCACCACTTGTAAATGCTGATTGGTACTGCCGTCGTTGAGTGCCACGAATTGGTTGTTACGAAACGTGCGCACCCAGCCCATAACGGTGACTTCTTGACCGGCGGGCTCTTGCTGTAGCAGCTCCTTTATTTTGATTCTGTTATTGAACATGAACGGGTAATTACGGAAGCAAAGGTAAGCGCTGGGGCCCGAGGAGCCGACAATAGACAATCGAAAAAATTTTCGGAATTCGGCTATTTATAGTAGTATTGCAATTGAAAGAGGCTCATGCGGGCCGGATCCTTTTCACATTTCTTTCGTTTGCCGCCTCTTTAATCTGGTTAACACTCAAATTTTCAACTTTCAAGTCGGGACGTTTTTAGTTGAACCCCTGATCAATTTTCATTCATGTACGATATATTACAATTGAACGACATGCTCGTTCCTGAGTTGCTCGATATCGCAGAGCGTCTCAAGATTCCCCAGGCCAAGCGGCTTAGCAAACAAGATCTTATTTACAAGATCCTTGACAGCCAGGCCATTGCGGGTGCCAAACAAGCCAAGGGAACCGAACCCGACCATAAACATAAACGCATTGTAAAAACCAGTACCGGCATTGCCAGCGAAGAAGCCATTGTAGAAAGCGGCGACACCCGTACTCCTCATCCCAAACAATTATCTATGCCTGCGAAAAACGAAGACAACAAACCCAAGAAAAGGGGAAGACCTAAGAAAGAAGAAAAACCCGAAGCCGCTACACCGGCGGAAATGTCTTCGCAAGAAAACGCAACCGCTCCCAGCAAGACCGATCTGTTAGCACAAACCATTTTACAAAACACGCCCGAACCCGGTGCCGGTATTGAGCCTCAGAGCGGAGCCCCTCGCTTTATGCCGCCCCCTCAAAAGAAAGAGCCGGCCTTTACCGTAGAATTCGATGGCATGATCCCCGCCGAAGGAGTATTAGAGATGATGCCCGACGGATATGGCTTTTTGCGCTCTTCCGATTACAACTATCTGTCTTCACCGGATGACGTTTATGTATCTCCTTCCCAGATCAAATTATTCGGACTCAAAAGCGGCGATACCGTTTGCGGATCAGTTCGTCCGCCAAAAGAGGGAGAGAAATATTTTGCATTGTTAAAGGTTGACCTGCTGAATGGAAAAAGTCCCGACGAGGTGCGCGATCGCGTTCCTTTCGATTATCTCACCCCTTTGTTTCCGTTCGAAAAATTAAATCTGTTTACCACTCCTTCGGAATATTCAACACGCATCATGGACCTGTTCACCCCCATTGGAAAAGGCCAGCGGGGATTGATCGTGGCCCAACCAAAGACCGGTAAGACCATGTTATTAAAAGCGGTAGCCAATGCCATAGCCGCTAACCACCCCGAGTGTTATTTGATGATCGTGCTGGTCGATGAAAGACCCGAAGAGGTGACCGACATGGAACGAAGCGTTAAAGCAGAGGTGATCGCCTCTACCTTCGATGAACCCGCCGAAAAACATGTGAAGGTTTCTACAATGGCGCTCAATAAAGCCAAGCGACTGGTAGAATGTGGACACGATGTGGTGATTCTGCTCGATTCCATTACGCGTTTGGCCCGCGCCCACAACACCGTGGCACCCGCCTCTGGTAAAGTATTATCGGGCGGAGTGGAGGCCAATGCCATGCAAAAACCAAAACAGTTCTTTGGCGCCGCCCGTAAGATCGAAAACGGTGGATCGCTCACCATCATCGCTACGGCCCTGGTCGATACCGGCAGCAAAATGGATGAGGTGATCTTTGAGGAATTCAAAGGAACCGGTAACATGGAATTACAACTCGATCGTAAGCTTTCTAACAAACGTATCTATCCGGCCGTAGACCTCAATTCGTCTTCTACCCGTCGCGACGATCTTTTGTTGGATCCTACTGCACTGCAACGGATGAATCTGTTGCGTGTTTACCTGGCCGATATGAATACCGAAGAGGCCATGCGCGAGTTACAAAACCGAATGAAGGGTACCAAGAGCAACGAAGAATTTTTGGCCTCCATGAACAGATAATCGCAGAGAGGACTCCGGTCCTCTTTTTTTTATGCCCGTTCAGCGAATCGATATTGAACAGTTTCTTTCCTTAGCAAGCGCTCATCCCGTTTTAGATGTGAGAAGCCCGGCCGAATTTGCGCACGCGCATATACCCGGCGCCATTTCTTTTCCATTGTTTACCGATGAGGAGAGAAAGGTCGTTGGTACTACTTACAAGCAAGATAGTCGCGAGGCTGCCATCAAGATCGGGCTTGATTTTTTTGGGCCTACCATGAAAGACAAGGTGATCGCTGCAGAAAAGATAGCGGCTTCGTTTTACAAGAATGATTCCAATCGTAGCCCAACGCTGCTCGTTCATTGTTGGCGCGGCGGCATGCGTAGTGCAGCCATTGCATGGTTGCTCGATCTGTACGGGTTTACCATCTATACACTGGTCGGAGGCTATAAGCGATATCGTAATTGGGTGTTGGAAGAGTTAGGTAAACCCCATTCGTTGCGAGTGATCGGAGGATACACCGGCTCTGGAAAAACCGAATTGCTGCAAGCGCTGGCTACTGAAGGCCAACCGGTAATAGATCTGGAAAAGATCGCGTCGCACAAAGGATCGGCCTTTGGAAGTATCGGCCTACCGAAGCAACCCGGGCAAGAACAATTCGAAAACAATTTGGCCGAGGCTTTGCATTCGTTATACACAAGGTTCTTCGTTGCCGATGATACGCTTTCGGTGTTACGTGATCGAGATCGCGAATTACCGCCCATTTGGATCGAGGATGAATCACAACGCATCGGCTTGGTCAATCTTCCGGGACCATTCTGGACCACCATGCGCAACGCTCCCGTTTATTTTTTAGAGATCCCCTTCGAAGAAAGACTTTCGCATATCGTTGAAGAATATGGAGCGCTCGACAAGACCGCACTGACCGATGCCACCATTCGCATCACCAAAAAACTCGGGCATCTGCAGGCGCGGCAAGTAGCCGATCTGCTAGCCGAAAATAATATGCGTGCGGCATTTGAAATTCTACTGCGTTATTACGACAAACAATACGCAAAGTCGCTGCAAAATCGCACCTCACTCGCTTCGCAGCTTACCGTTATTCCGTCGGATAAGACCGGAGCCGGGAGTTTGGAAATTGTAATCCAAAAAAGATAGGCCGTCCCTTATTTTTCTGATTAGAATATTGCTATAAAGTCGCAACGCTAATTTTTAGGATGTCGCACATTCGTGGATTACCGTGGGTAGAAACACGAGTTCACTAAAGCATTGTTCGTAGAATTACGAATTTTTGCATGGTTGTTTTCCACAGTCATCTTTTTAAGCCCTATAGCAGTAATCTCTGTTTTAATTTAACTGAAGAGACTTTCATTGTACAACGCTTTTGAACGAAGCAACCATAGGGCTATTGTTCTTTTACTGATTCCTTTCTTTCGTACATTCATCTTTTGACAATCAAAATATTTTTTACATAATATGAACCCTCCTCCACTAATCTGGGTATTAGCGGCCCTGGCAACCTGGAATATTATTTTAGGCCTAAAGGTTTTAATTGGTAAAAGGCCAGTTATTATTGACTCGAGATGGTTTTTATTGCTAGTGTCGCTTGGGCTGCTTCCTACGCTGATCACCTCTATGCGTTTTTTCGCAGAAAGGCCCCTGCTTGGTATCTCTTCGCTATTGATGCCACTGATGCTTTTCTGGCTATATGTCTACTCTCTTAAAGGTGTTACACTCTTTGGGATTGACACTGAAGATTTTCAAAATAAACTTCTCGAGCATTTACAATCACTGGGGCTTGAATTCAAACAAAACCTATCGGCCATTACATTCAAAGATCGGCGATTAAAAATATCATTAAGCATTCAAGAATGGCTAGGCAGCGGGCAAATCAGAATGAAGGGGAAGGCCGATAAAGAATTATTTGACCAGATTATTTCAGGGCTCAAAAAAAAAGATTTGGGGTACAGTAAAATCATTCCGGTCTTTAATATACTTACTGGCCTGTTGATGCTCTTGCTATTCGGGACATTGGCCTTTTATCGATAAAAGTAACTAGCAATTTCTTTGTTGGAAAAATTGTGGTGCTTATTCCTCGGATTCAGAATTTCGATCAACTACTGCCAACAATGATAGTATTGCTCAAATAATAGCGCCGCTCATTGACAATGGGAGGGAGGGCAACCCGGTGTTATAGGTTCAGCAATTCATGACTGCGTAGGTGTTGCGCTTGGGATTGCATGTCTCATTTTAACTAATGCCAGATTACCAAAAAGTTGAATTTACGGGTCGTCAAGAAAAATTCAAGCATACAAAATGTAGCATTAATTAACTTTGTTTAGCGTTATTTCTAATTTTATCTACCCTCCTTGAAAAACACCACACTAGTGAAAACGCCCAATGGCTTCGTCGAAAAGGCAACAGCTACTATAGTTGTATTAACAGTCATCACCTATATCGCAACTTCGATCATCAGAAGATTTGGTAACAACAACCACTTATTGGTTATTCCTTTATGTATTGCTGTTGCTAACTTTTTTATTTTAATAGAATTATTATATGTAGTTAGAGTCAAAAAGGTCGATTGTTCAAAAAAGAATTGGCGAATTTTACTTTCTCAGTCGATATTAAATTTTTTATTTATTCTATATATTCTTTCTTTTTTCTTTCTAAAATAGTTGAACACTCGCGGAGTACATGGGCTGGCTCGTCTTCACACTACCAAAAACTTAGCCCATTTCGAGAAAATCCAGTGGCTTGTAATGTGGCTTGTAATTTTGATTTTGTTGCAATAGCTTTGTATTTACAATTTAGAGTCCTCATAACAGATCTCAACAAAGATTTTTAGGTAAGGGGTATTCTTCACGAAATGCTTGTTTTGTGGTTTTTTGGAGCGCAGCCCTACATTAATAGTTCTACTCATTAACTCCCAACCCATGACCACACCCCTCCTCACTGAATTTTCCAAGGGCGGCGGCTGCAGCTGCAAGATCGCGCCGCGCGTGCTAGAAGAAATACTAAACTCGTCTGTACAACGCCCAAGTCATAGTGCCTTATTGGTGGGCCACGACACTAACGACGATGCGGCCGTTTATGATCTTGGCAATGGAACGGCACTGATCTCGAGTACCGACTTTTTCTCTCCGCTGGTCAACGATGCGTTTACGTTCGGTAAGATTGCGGCGGCTAACGCCATCAGCGATATCTATGCCATGGGAGGAAAACCACTAGTGGCTATTGCGATCTTGGGCTGGCCTGTAGAAAAATTGCCGGCCGCAATGGCACAACAAGTGATAGAAGGGGGGCGAACCATCTGCGAACAGGCCGGCATTCCCCTGGCTGGCGGACATAGCATCGACAACCCTGAACCGATCTTTGGTCTCGCGGTAACCGGAATCGTTCCTGTCGAAAATCTAAAAAGAAACAACACGGCACAAGTAGGCGATTGGTTGCTATTGACTAAGCCGCTGGGAACAGGAGTGCTAGCGAGTGCAGAAAAAAAAGGATTGCTCGATTCAGCTCAGCAGACCGTGCTTTTTGATGCACTTTGTTCGCTCAACCAGATCGGTGCCGCGCTCGGTGCGATAAAAGGAGTTCATGCCATGACCGATATCACGGGCTTTGGGTTGATGGGCCATTTGGTAGAAATGGTAAGAGGAAGTAACACGAGTGCGGCGATCTACTACGACCGGTTGCCGGTATTACCAAACGTAAAAGAGTTGATCGGCCAACGCGTATTTCCTGATGCGACCACTCGTAACTGGAGTGCTTATCAAGATAAGATCCGATTTGAAAAGGGTGTGAACGTAATGGAAGCCTTTAGTTTGCTGCCCGATCCGCAAACTAACGGAGGGTTACTGATCAGCGTGGCACCCGATTCACTCGAAATGGTACAGGCCTTGTTGAAAAAAGAAGGATACGAAACACATATCGAACCGATCGGTCGAATCCTGGATCCGGAAGAAAAGACGCTGGCTATTTACCCTACCGCATAACTTTCTTTACGCTACCAAACACTATGTAAAGATGACATTGGCCGCGTTTTGATCGTCGGTCAAAACACCAGGTTCTCTTTATTACGCACCTGATCGATGGGTAGTTCGGCCACCAGCTGCACGGCGGCGAAGCTTCGTATGGTTTGAATGGTCTGTTGCAACGAAGCATCGCTTACTTCGTCTTCTTTCATCAACCATAAAAAATCGAGGTGCTTAAACTCAGGGAGTAAAAATTCACCATCGAATTTATTGTTGTAGATATAATGCTCGAGCGATCCGGTAGGTTCGCGATATTCATAGACCGAAAAAAAATACTCCCGTTTTTTATATATACGCTTTATCTCTAGTTCGTTTATTCGAAAATCCAGGCCGATAACGTTGTTCAGGTGCCAGCAGAACTGATACCCGCGAATAGGTGCCACAATGCCCAGTAGGCGCGTTCCCTCGAAAAAAGCTTCGGTAATCAGCGAATTATCGAGCACCAATTTATTGACCCGCTCTGCCATAGGTTAGTCAATACAAGGTACAACTTATCGGCATTAGAACTGTATGTCGGCCACCAGTTGCTCACTGCCCCGCTGGTAAATAACCTTTACCTGATCGCCTTTTTTAAACTTGCCGAGCGTTTGCATGTAGCTTTCCATGGAGCCGATCTTATACTCGCCTATCTGCAAGACAATGTCTCCGGCCCTGATGCCGGCCTTTTGTGCCGGACGTCCTTCGCTAACGCCATCGGCTCTTACTCCATTGCCACTAAAGGTATAGTCGGGCATAATACCCATTGACACGCTAAAACGGGCACTTGTGGTCGTCTGTGTTTCGCGTGTCTTTAAAAAAGCCAGCCTACCGCCTTTATCGGTTTGCTCTATCAAATTTTCTATATGGCGCAATATGGTGACCATGCCTTTGTAATTGATGCGATCGGCATCATCGCTGGGTTTATGGTAATCGGTGTGCAGGCCGGTAAAATAGAAAAGCACCGGAATATCCTTGCGATAAAACGAAGTGTGATCGCTTGGGCCCGATCCACTCGAATCGATCTTTACAGTAAAACCTCCTTTTTGGGTACTATTGATGACAGAAGACCAATAGGGAGAAGTGCCATAGCCACCAATGGTAACGGTCTTAGTGCTGTCATTAAGACGTCCAACCATATCCATATTGATCATGTAGTTGACAGACTTGAGATCGATAGTGGGATTTTCTACAAAATGTTTTGACCCGTACAAACCCAACTCTTCGCCCGAAAAGGCGATCAATAGATAGTTGTTCGAACGAGCCGAAGACTTTTTTAATTCGAATCCAAGGGCGATCAGAGTAGCCGTACCGCTGGCGTTGTCATCGGCGCCGTTATGAATAGCCGCCTCTTTTCGCTCGTAACGCGAATTTCCATCCTCGCCATACCCCAAGTGATCGAAGTGAGCACCCAATACGACAGTAGTAGGAGCCCCGTTATCAATATAACCGACCACGTTCGATCCCGTTCTTACATTCTCGGTCATCGATGCACGTGCGGCGATGTCGAGCGAAGCCACCTCTTGATTGGTAAACGCGGCCACAGCATCATTCTTGATATAAAACACGGGAATGTTCACCGTGGGAGATTTGTCTTTTGCATTAAAACTCAGCTTATCGTCGATCGGACCGCTATTATACCAAAGCAGGGCAGCCGCTCCTTTTTCTTTTGCCTTTGAACTGAACTCATAGACATAGCCAGGCAGATCAAAATGCGGGTTGGTTTTATTTTCTTCGAGTACATCGCGCAAGTCGACGAGCCAGGGAGCGCCCATCTCACGCAAGCCGGGCGTTAATGGTGCGGTAATCGAAGCAGCAGCACTGTAAGGAAATACAAAAAAATCTTTTTCGGGCGCGAGTGCTTTGCTGGCAATGATCATCTTGCAATCGGAGCCCATCTTTTTTCCCTCGTTGACCGAAAAGGGCTGAAAATATCCATCACTGCCTTTTGGCGTCAAACCCGCGTTGCTAAACTGACCGGCAATGTATTCCATGGCTAGCTTTTCGCCTGCCGTTCCGGTGCGACGTCCTTCGAGACGATCATCGGACAAATAAGTAACATGGCCGGCCATCGTCTTTTGCAGTAACTCATTTTTTTTGGTAAGTCGGTGCGACGCAGAGCAGCCGCTAAGCACAATCAATGACCACAACAAGGCGCTTTTAACATAGGGTTTCATAGGGAGATCATTTATCGGCTGCAAAGTTACCAACTACTAAGATGCTTTGGGCAACAAGTAAGAGATTTCGGGCGAGGTTTGACGTTGAGTGTCTACTTTTGTAACCAATTGTAGTACGTTGAACCCCTCAGGTGTCCATATTGCGCTGGTAGGCAACCCGAACAGTGGAAAAAGTTCGCTTTTTAACTGCCTGACGGGGCTGCAACAAAAGGTGGGCAACTTTCCGGGCGTTACCGTCGATAAAAAAACCGGAGCTACAACGATCGGAAGCCTACAGGCATCCATGATCGATCTGCCTGGCACCTATAGCCTGTACCCCCGGCGACTTGACGAGTGGGTAACCTACCGGGTAGTGATGAAAGAAGATGAAGAGATCGATCCCGATCTTTTGGTGGTAGTGGTCGACGCCAGCAACCTGAAGAGAAACTTACTTTTCTGCACACAGCTTATCGATCTAAAGCAACCTGTGGTGGTAGCCCTTACCATGATGGATTTGGCCCGTCGCCGCGGCATCAAGATAGATATTGCAGCACTGGAGCGCGAGTTGGGTGTGGCCGTTGTAGCGGTGGATGCCCGAAAAGGCAAGGGTGTACAAGAGTTAAAAAAAGCAATTGAGCTTACGCTACAAGGCGCCTATAAAATTCCGGCCAGAGATTTTATAGATAACCGTGGATTGGCCCCCATCCCTATCCAAAAAATAAAAGAGGCCTTTTCGGACTGCAGTGATTATAAGGCGATTCACTTGTTAACACACCACACCTCTTTTCAGCTGGACGAAAACAGCAAACAACAGATCGATGCCATAGAAAAAGAGGGAAGATTCAATGCGACCAAAACACAAGCCGAAGAGATCTTACAACGCTATGCGCGTATTCGGCAGGTTATGCAACAAGCCGTATCGGAGCCCGATCCGTTGCAAAAAACCCTGCGCACCGAAAAACTCGACGCGTTGTTGCTTCATCGCCGCTGGGGATATTTGATCTTGCTCACTGTTTTGTTTTTACTTTTTCAAAGTGTATTCTTATTGGCCCAGTATCCAATGGATTGGATCGAAATGGGT